>CAYNQM010000111.1:1966-11003 GCA_964399275.1 uncultured Haladaptatus sp. | reverse complement strand
ACCCGCCGATGGCGACCGCGGCCTTCATGAACTCCCGTCGATGGATTCCGCGCGTCGAGTCGCTCATTACGCGATGTTAGCGACCACGCGAGAAAAGGGGTTCTGGTTCAACCGTCGAAACCCCGCCGATGGCACACTCAGGTCGCGATCGGCCGGGAGATAATCCACAGCGAGAGGACGGTGTAGCCGACCATCAACGTAGTCAGCGGGAGATGTGCCCATCCAACTCGGTTCGTTCGCTCCAGCGCGACGTAGTGTGCCGCGACGACCGCGACGAGGTGTCCCGCGACGATGAGCAGAACCTGCGACGCCCAGAACGCCGACAGCGAGAGCCAGCCGAGCAGTTCGATTTCCGGCCCGCCGAGCACTGCCAGCAGGCGCGAAAACTGCTGAAGCACGAAGGGGTAGTTGTGCGCCACCTCGTAGGCGACTGCGATGGGAATCACGGTCGGCGCGAGTGCGAGCGCCATGTCGCGCCACGACTCCCCGCTTCCCGACGTTTCGTCGCCAGCGATTCGTTGGGTCAGCACTGCGACGACCGCGAAGACGGCGAGAAACGCGAGAAATCCCGCGAGATAGAGCGGTACGGAGACGACCGATGCGAGTCCCGTCGCGTCCCGAGCGGCGAACAGGAGCGTCTGATACTCCGTCGTCTCGGTGAAGCCGTCGAAGCTGACGGTGTAGACGCTCGCCACGACGAAACCAGCGAGCACGAGCGACCGAGCAGGCGGCAGACAGCCGCGCCACGGCGGTCGAAGGTCGATTCCTGCCCCATCGACGTCAAACGGTGCGACCCGCCCGAAAAGGCGGTAGAGCACCGCGAGTGGGTCGGCGCGGTCGAACCACTGTGTTCCGAACAGCACGCCACCGACCAGCATGGCGAGGGCGTAGCCCGCCAGCAGAACCGCGGTCAGTCGCGGCGAGTTCGGTATTTGGGTCAGGTTCTCAGCGATGCCGACGAGGAGGAGAAAGCCGACGAGGGCGGGCCAGTCGCCGAGCCACTCCGGATAGTCGAAAAGTGCCAGTGCTTCACCTTCCACCTTCGATAGTCCGTCGTACATCGTGCGCCACGGCGCGAGCGTTCGCCACGGACTGCCGAACAGCACCGCCAGCAAGCCGACGCCTTTCAGCCAGACCGACCACGTAAACAGGGTCGCCGGGTTGTCCCGCCAGTTCGTCGGGCCGAGCGCGCCAGCCGCGAGGACGAACAGAAAAGCGGCGAGGAAGAAGACGCGCAGAGCGAGTCGGAGCACGCGCGCAGTGCCGGGCGAGAACAGCGAAATCCGTCGCTCTCCGGTCGGCGCGTGCTCGACCGTGGCAGTGAGAAAAAGTGCCGTGAGCGCGACGGTGGCCCCCGCGCCGCCGAACAGCAAGGTCAGCGGAATCGGCGCGTCGAACCGCGTCGTCACGCCGTGGGCGGTTGCGACGCCCGCAAACAGCGACAGCGAGACGAAGGCGAGAATCAGCGTCCGGCGAAGTCGCATGGATGCAACTCGGCGGTGCGAGAAAAAGGGGTTGTTGGTCTGTGCTTCGCGGCGGTTCCGATTATTGGAACTGGTCGAGCAGTGGTCGAATGTCCTCGAACCGCGACCCGCGCCGAATCTCATTGGAGCCTCTATGCCACTCCACGAATCCGAAATCCGCGAGCTTCGGCAAGTGGATGGTGTGCAAGGCCAGTTCGATTCGGTCGCGTTCGTCCCCGAACTCCGAATTCAGTCGTTCCGCAACGTCCGAAACGCGTAGTTTCCCGTCCGCTAATCCGAACAGGATTCGTCGTCGGTAGTTGCTCGAAAGCACGTCGAACGCGGCGTCCAGTCGTGTTCTGTGCAGTTCGATCTGGCTCATACGTCCGCTAGCGAAGGGGATAATAAATCTGCGTTCCCTGCACTGTTAGGGTCACGTGTCGTCCAGCACGTCGTCCACTCGTTCCGCCGTCTCGCTCGCTCGAATGTTCGAATAGCTCTCGTGGGTCGTCGCAATCGAGGCGTGCCGGAGCGCGGACTGGGCCAATTCCGCGTGGCCTTGGCTGTACAACTGGTGGCCAAGTCCCCGTCGCGCGCCGTGCGGTTTCAGATACTCGCCGTCGATGTCCAGTCCGGCCTCCTCGCAGAGGCGTTTCATCAGGTTGCGCGCGCCGCGCGTCGAAATCGCCGGAATGACGACTTCATACTCGCGCACCACGTCGTCGATGTCGTTCTCGTCGAGAATCGTCTCGATTCGATGTTCGCTGTACTCGTCGGCCAACTGCTCGCGGACGGCGCGATACTTCGACGGCGCGTGGTCGGTCGGAAACACCGGAAACCGTGGTGTTGGCGGGTCGAACACGCGGTGGTAGCGTTCCAGCGCATCCGCGGCCTTGCTCGGCAGTTGGGCGTGCTCGTACTCCCGGGATTTACCGAAGACGCGCACCGCGCCGCCCTCGATGTCCACGTCTGTCCACGTAATTCCGGGGCGTTTGTCGTCGGCAGGAGCGCGGAACACTTCCGCCCCTCGCACGCCCGACAGCGCGAGCAGGCGAACGAGCGCCCGGTCGCGGTACGCGCGCTCTCGGGAGACGCCCTCGCCATCTAGCGCCTCTTCGACGCGCTCGTCCATGAACGCGAGAATGGCGTTGCGGTCGCGCTGTGACCAGAACTGGCGATTTGCGTCGGCGGTGTTCTCCGGCAGTTCGGCCTGCGCCCGCGAGACGGCGGCGGGATTCTTCGAGACGAGTTCGTCCGCCTCGCAAAAGCCGAGAAACGCCCGGACGTAGGCGTAGTAGGTGTGCGCCGTCGATGGTTTCAGTTCGTCGTCGCGCACCTGCCGCTTGAGGTGGCGGGCGTACCGCCGACAGTCGATGACGGCTACGTCATCGAGGTCGGTGACGGATCGCTCCCGCGCGAGCCAGTCGGCCCACTGTTCGAGCGCGGAGCCAGCGTTCGTCCGGTAGTTTCCGGCCTCGATACTGGACAGGTACTCCTCAATTGCGCTGGCGAGTGTTGGCCCCGTCATGCTAATTTGGGGTCGAACGTCCCGGAGAGTTCGTTGCCACACCGCGGGCAGGTGAGTGCTCGGTCGTCACCGACGAACCGTCCTACCGGGCCGAGATAGCCACAGGCCGAACATCGCCGAATCGGTAGCTGAATCATCGCGTCCGTCGGTCTGTGGGAACGGGAAGAATAAAAATCTACGTTCCCTCGTCGGGCGGATGAATGGCGATGAGACCATCGCTCTGGACGAAGACGTGATAGCCTTCGAACGTGAATCCGATGTGGCTCCCTCTCGGTGGACGTTCGTCCGGCCGGGAGGAGAACAGTCCGTCGAGTGCATCGGGGTCGAACTGTTCGTACAGCGGCCCGATTTCTCTCGGATCTTCGTCCATCGCGTCTGCAATCGCCGTCATCAACGTCGTACTGAGTGGTTCTGCGTCTGCCCAGTCGTGGGTCGTGTGGTACGTTGCTGCGGTTGCGTTGTTCTCTGATTTGCTCATTTGGGGACACCTCTCAACACTGGACTCGTGTACGTCTCACACACTACCTGAGAAATCATAAACCCCTGTCAGACGAAAGATGGGTCGAAGTCATACGTCCGAGCGAAAAAAGGCAAGAGGGGGGTACCGTCGAAATTTTAGCAATTGTCTTACGGCGCGCAGTCGTGCGATTTCGCCGTTTCTCACCCTCGTCGAATGCGATCGTTCGTCTCGAACGTCGGCCGATTCGACTCGACAAGTAGCGTATGCATTCGACCTGCCTCAGTCCGACGGCCGATTAACAAGCAGTTAGAATCGATTATCCGGTGAATAGTATTCATACGAGGGGGATGTAGAATTTTTCATGTCGTTGGCCGACTTCGCCACCACGTTCAGCCCCCAGTTCGTCGTCGCACCCGTTCAAATCGTTAGCTTTTGGTTATCTGTCACTCTCCTGCTGTTCTACGTTCCCCTGATTTTCGAGGGATTGGGCGAGAAGGTCGTACCGCTGTTCGTCGGATTGCTCGTCTTTCACGTCGTGACGCTCTTTCTCGGGCGAAATTACAGGCGGGAGAATCCGTAGTGGGATGGAGGTCGTTCGCAGACGGAACGGGGACGAACTGACGCTCACCGCGCGAGCGGAGCGAATCGACGGCATCGGCTCGCGGATTCGCGGACTCGCCCGACTCGCTCGACGCGACGATTACGGGCTGGTGCTCTCGTTCGAGTCGGTGGGGGAACGCCGCGCTTCGACGCTGTTGACGCCGCTGGCGCTCGACGTGGTGTGGACGGAAAGCAGACAGGTGACGCACGTCGCCCGCCTGAATCGGTGGACGGGCATCGCGCGCGGGACGGGCGATCGGGTGTTCGAATTTCCGGCAGGGCTTGCGGACGACGTCCGCGTGGGCGACGAAGTCGTGGTTCGTTAGTCCCAGTCGTTCCGCTCGATGGTGTAGCCGCCGCATTCGGGACAGACCTGATACTGAACCGTAAACGCGGCGTTGCATCCCCTGCACTCGTAGGGGCAGTCCGTCTCGGACTCCGAATCCGAACGTACCCCGAACCGTCGCATCAATCCCATGCCCCGCGCTTCGAAGGTGACGACTAAATAGTTCACCAGAGCGGAGTGAAAGTGAAGCAACCACGAGTTGATTTTATCGATTCCCGGAGTAAAACACACTCACATGGCTGATTCGGAGCTCTCGGATTCCGATCGCTGACTGCTGAAACCGCTTCTCGTGATGTGGCAACGACCAATCGACCTGCGACGGCATTTTACCGATAGCTGTCTGCGAGTTCGAACGCCACGAATTCGGTTTTCATCCCCCGGGAATGATTATTCTACTATATACTACCCCGACTACAAGGTACCAACACAGATGTACGACAAAATCCTGCTTCCGATAGACGGAACCGGTGCCTCCGAAACGGTCGTGGAACACGCGCTGGAAATCGCAGGACTTCGTGAGGCGACAGTTCATCTCCTGCACGTCGTGGACGACCGCGCGTTTCTGACGTTAGACGACGAACGAATTCCAACCGTGACCGACGAACTCCGCACCGAAGGGAAACAGGTGCTCGAATCCGCCGCGGAGCGGATTCGAGACGACGGAATCGCCGCGACGACCGGACTCAGGCAGGGGAACCCAGCGGACGAAATCGACTCGTACGCCGCCGACCACGACGTTGACCTCGTCGTGATGGGTTCCCACGGCGGGAATCCACAGCGCAACTTCCTCGGAAGCGTCTCGCAGAAAGTCGTGACGCTCTCTCCGTCTCCGGTGCTCGTGGTCGATCTCTCCGCCGAGTAGAACGCCGACAACGCGCTGGTCGCACCAGCCGACCGGGCAAGAGTTGGTCGAAATCGTGGTCAGATACGCGAACGAACCCGACGAGTACACCATCTACCTTCGTGACGTGGATGGCGAAGACCTGATACCGTCCTGGATAACGGCGAGAGAAGGGTCGTACGTCGGGCTTGACGCGATGCCGTGACTGTTTTTTGACTTCGATACCCCGAGAATAGTGTCCGGAACAGTTCTGGGACTGCTCCGGAGAGGGCCGCGTCAGCGGGAGTTATGCGTTGTTCATCCTTGTGCTGGCCGTCGCGCCACAGATCAGACACTCCGTCACTCGGTAGGGTTCCCGCGAGAAGGCCGCGTTCTGCCCCTCGCTTTCCGCCCGTACCTCGATGCCGACCTGATGCGGGGTCTGCCGTCGGCACGTCGTACACTCCTCGGTTCGGTCTTTGACGCCTGAATCTCGGGCAAGCATGGTTCTGTGTTCCGGGTAGGGGTTCGATTTTTGTGTCGATTCGTCCGGGGGGAACGTTCTCGGACGCTTCCCTACCTACGACCATCGCGAGGAGTTAAAAGGAGATTTTGACCAGTCTCTCGAAACCGGCTCAATCGGCGTCGAGCGCGTCACGAACGCTGTTTGGGAGGCTCGTGACGACCGCGTTTCCGGCGCGTTTCCGCTCCACGATGTCGTCGTCAGCGAGTCGCTCCAGGTGGTAGGAGACGGTGCCCGGCGTTAGGTCGAGCGTCTCGGCGAGCGCCGAGACGCTGGCGGGTTCGTTCCGCGCGATTGCGTCGAGCAGCGTCGCCGTCGAGTCGTCGGAGAGCGACGCCGACAGTTCCGGGTTCTCGTTTTCGGTGGGCGAAACGCGACGTTTTCCGCGAACTGTCTTCGTCTCGACGAGTCCTTCCTCGTTCAGGATGCGAACGTGATAGCGAACCGTCGAGCGCGGGATTCCGGTTCGCTCGCTGAGTCCCGACAGCGACAGACCGGGTTCGTCGGCGACGGCGTCGTGTATCTTCGCTCGAGTTACGTTGTCGAGGGGATTCGAGTCGTCGTATCGACTGTAGCTTCTGACGCCGTTCGTTTCGGTGGCCGCGTCTGGTTCGACGTACTCCGCCACCGCGAAGACGAACCCGGCGTCGGAACCGAAGGGATTCGCTCGGTTCGGTGCGTCGATGGTTCCGTGCTCGGTTCC
Organism: uncultured Haladaptatus sp.; assembly: GCA_964399275.1. Taxonomy (GTDB): domain Archaea; phylum Halobacteriota; class Halobacteria; order Halobacteriales; family Haladaptataceae; genus Haladaptatus. The sequence goes on along the minus strand of CAYNQM010000111.1, from coordinate 4,560 downwards.
GGAGTCAGCGGGCGCGGCGCTGGCGCTCGCACCCGCGGGAACCACGAATCCGAGCGGGACGGTAACGGCGACGAGGAGGGCAACGACCGCCACGAGGGTTCGGTGGATGTGCTGATTCATGATATTCCGTTGCTTCGAGGCCGCTTGAGAGAGGGTCTCCGCATCGAAGGAGTATCGTTCTTCTGGTGCAGTTCAGCTCGACGAAGATGGAACAAAATCGGAGGGTGGTCGAGACGATCTATTTTCGCTCGTCAGCGAATGATTTCCGTCTATGAAACTATGCGATTCGCATCGCCAACGTGCCGAAGACTGCGTACTGACATCTTTCGTTCGAGTACGCCTTGTACAGCAGGAACAGCCACGCGACGGAGGTGACGAATAAATAGTTCAGTAGAGCGGTGTAACAGCGAAATCACGGTTGATTACTGTTTGTGATTTGGCGACGGAAGTGGAACCGTTTCGAAACCGCTCTCCTCGGCGACTTCGAATCGTTACTTCGATTTGTACTTCACGAGTTTCACTTCCAGCAGGGTTTTTCCGGTTTCGTCGTAGTACGCGGAGTAGGGCGCAACGCCGTGATCGGGCGAGTAACACCCGTCTCTGGCGACGGATCCGTTTAGTCGCAGCTCCGAGTAGTAACACTCGATTCCGGCATACGTTCGCTTCTCGGTGATTTCGAACTTCATCGAACCGTCCGCGGTGGTGAAACTCCACGACTGACCTACTTTGAGGTCTTTCCCGTAGGCGTGACTCATCGCGCCCGAGTACATCGTCTGGATAGCGTACTGGCCGCCGGGTGAGAAAGCGAGTTCGGCGACCGCGTTCTCACGGTTCACTGTCATGGACGACGTTTGTCTCTCGCCCTCGAATTCGAAGACGCTGTCCAGGGTGACGTTCTCGCCGTCGATGGATTGAACGTCCCAAACGAGTTTCCCCGACCCTTTGTTTGCGTCCATCACCTCGAAAGTGTACTTTCCAGGGCGTTCGAACTGAAACGGCTCGAAGCTGTTCTTGGCCGTTTCTTCGCTCGTACCGTCACTTCCTCCGTTGCCACTTCCACTCACACCGTTTCCGTTGCCACTTGCGTCTGCATCTCCGCTGTCCGGAACGCTGGGACTGAAGCCAGCGCAACCGGCAAGCACGACTGCGAGGACGACGAAAATACTCACTAATCGAGTCATTTCAGACAAGTTTCTCCGCGACGTTACCGAACACTGGCAAACGGTATTTCTCACCCGAGTAGGCCTTGTACAGCAGGAACAGCCATCCGAGGAACGCACCGAAACCGACAATGAGGTACGCAAGCGAAAACATGAACGACAGGAGTCCGCCTAGTCTCGGAATGAAGAGCAGCGTGAACTGCACGACGCTCATCGCCATGTACACGAGAATCATTCCGACGCCGAAGACGATGCTCTGCGCCGAGTGGAACTTGACGAACTCATTGTCGTTTTCGAGTAGAAACATAATGATACCGCTGAGCGGACTCAGAATATATGCGAGCGCTCCCGCGAGATTTTCTTCTAATCCCATTCCGGTTTTGGAACTAGTCGTATCCGTTACTTCTGTCGTCGTTTTTGGTTCGACAGCCATGAATAGATATTGAAATAATAGCTCATATAGTTAATTAGCGATAATTTTCCATCAAGCGAACCGATTCCGTATCGTGAACAGTTTTCGGTGTGTGAAATACTTTAACAGAGAGCCACAAGGTAGAAGTAATGAAATCCAATGGTTCCGATGTCGTCATCACTGCCGTCAAGCGAGCGGACGCACTGCGTGCGCTCAGCGGCCAATCGTTGACGAGGTCGGAACTCCAAGCCGACATCGGCGTGTCGCGGACGACGACACATCGAATCGTCCGTGAACTGACCGAGAAATCGCTCGTTCACCGTATCGACGGACTGTACGAACTCACACCGTTGGGTCGCATCGTCGCCAACGAAGTCGTAGGATTGCAGGACACCGTCGAGTTGGCAGTTCGACTGCAACCGCTCCTGCCGTCGCTCGACGAAAGCGGCCTTGACGTCGAACTGCTCACCGACGCGACGATATCGGTGCAGGGACCCAGCGACCCGTATCACCCCGTCCGCCGGTTCGTCTCGCTTCTCCGTGACTCGGAAACCGTCCGTGGGTTCGATACGACCACCATCGCCCCGATGTACGTGGACGAAATCAGAGAGAGTATTTTCGATGGCATGCAGACAGAAATCATCTACCTTCCGACGGTCATCGACCAACTTTTCGACGACCACCACGACGCGACGACGAGGGCTCTGGAAAGCGGCCATCTCGATTTGCTCGTCCACGACGACTTGCCGTTCGGGTTAGCGATGTTCGATGACCAAATCGGTATCGGTGGCTACGACGAAACTGGCGTCCTTCGCGTGTTTGTGGATACGGAAAATTCCGAGGTTCGGGCGTGGGCCGAATCGCTGTTCGAGCAGTACTACGAGGAAGCAACACCCATCGGAGAGCACCCTAAATGGGCGACCTAATCACGCTCGATGGTTGCGAATTCGCTCACCAACGTCGAGTCCACTCCCGAGCGCGCGGTGAACCCGGCCGTCGCCCACCACCCAGTCGCCAGCGAA
>CAYNQM010000111.1:0-1866 GCA_964399275.1 uncultured Haladaptatus sp. | reverse complement strand
CGCCAGCGAATCACGTCGAACCAGTCGGGGGCCGCCAGCGCGTGGTCGCCGAGCAGGTCAGCGACGTGGTCTGCCGCGGCTGCGGCGATTTCGGCGTCCGCGTCGTCGTACCGTTTTGCCGACCAGTCAGGGGCCATCTGCGCGATGACGAGGCTCTCACCCGCCGGAATGTGCCCCGGTTTGCAGGACTCGCGGGCCATCCAGCCGACCTCGTGTTCCTTGTCGGTGTTCACCAGCGCGTAGTACGGCCGTTCGAGTTTGAACGGGTAGTGGAGTGCGACCGAGAGAATCGTTCGGTAGGGGACGTGACCGACGTGTTCGCGGAGTTCTCGTCGTCGTTCGGGGTCGCCCCACTCCGCTGAATCCAGCAGTGACGCCGTAATCGGCGCTGGCGGCGTGAGCACGAGTTCGTCCCACGGGCCGAACTCGTGCCCGTCTGCGTCTTCGAGGTGCCAGTGGTCGTCCCTGTCTCGGCGCATTCCTTCGATTCGCGTCTTCGTTCGAACATCCGCCCCGCTCGCCTCGCGCAGTCGCTCGCCGAGGGCTCGGAGTCCTCTTCGGTACGTCCACTTCGGCGCGTCTTCGTCGTAACCCTCGGAAATCTCTTCGTTCGCGTCAAACGTCCAGACCGGCCCCTGGACATCGGTCAGTCCGCCGGAAAGGTCACGGACGACCCGAGAGATGCGCTCGTCGTCGCTTTTCACGTAGTTCGCACCGGTGTCGTAGATGCATCCCGCTCGCTCGCGCGTGGCGGCACGGCCGCCGACGCGCTCGCTTCGCTCGAACAGGGAGACGGTGGCTTCGTCGCGGAGCGCGTAGGCGACCCCGAGTCCGGCGACGCCTGCGCCGACGACGGCAACGCGAGTCACGTCAGGTCGCCTCCGTAGTCATGTCCGTCGTTTCGATGCACGGTCGGTACCCGGTCTGCATGAAAATTCACCCACGAGACGTTCGGACGCCGATCGGAAAGCGATTGTGGCGAAGCGGTTCGGCGAAAGTTCGACGGACGGGGTGCAGACGAGGATTTATATACGAAGCCGGAGCCAGACCCGACCGTAGCCGCCAGCGTGCTCGTCAGTCGTCAGCCATCCGAGAGGTGATGCAAAAATTCAAGGAATACCTACCGAATTCAGTATGCAATAAGATGGACAACGAACAGCAACTGCCTGTCGGGCACCTCGTCGCCGACGACACAGAGGTGTCGCTTCCCGTGGTCGAAATCCTCACCGGGCGCGGGTTCGTCACCGGAAAATCCGGGTCGGGGAAGTCGAACACCGCATCTGTCGTCGTGGAGCAACTGCTGGATGCGGGCTATCCGGTCGCCATCATCGACGCGGACGGCGAATACTACGGGCTGAAAGAGGAGTACGAACTCTTACACGTCGGGTCGGACGAGGAGTGCGACATCCAAGTCGGGGCCGAGCACGCCGAGAAAGTGGCGTCGCTCGCGCTCGAACAGAACGTCCCCGTCATCATCGACGTGTCGGGCTTTCTGGACGAGGACGAGGCCGACGAACTCATCCGCGAGACGGCGCGCCACCTGTTCGCCAAGGAGAAGAAGCTGAAAAAACCGTTCCTGCTGGTGGTCGAGGAGTGCCACGAATACATCCCGGAAGGCGGCGGCATGGGCGAAACCGGGAAGATGCTCATCAAAGTCGGCAAGCGCGGGCGCAAACACGGACTGGGCATCATGGGCATCAGCCAGCGCCCCGCGGACGTGAAGAAGGACTTCATCACGCAGGCGAACTGGCTGGTCTGGCACCGCCTCACCTGGGAGAACGACACGAAGGTCGTCGGCCGCATCGTCGGCAGCGAGTACGCCGCCGACGTCGTCGACCTGGGGGACGGCGAGGCGTTCATCCAGAC
>CAYNQM010000110.1:0-11150 GCA_964399275.1 uncultured Haladaptatus sp. | reverse complement strand
ACCGATCCACCCGAGACCGAGTGAGGAGAGCGTAATCCCAAGCTGACTGACTGCGAGATAGCCATCTAGATTCTCGATAACATCTTGTACTAAGCTTGCCCCGGGTTTCCCTTGGTCGACGAGTGCGTTCACTCGGGTCGGGCGGACTTTGACGAATGCAAATTCCGCAGCTACGAACACCCCATTCATGATGACCAGGAAGAAGGCAAGAAGTAATCCTCCCACGGAAATCAAATCTACCATATCCTTTCATTACCGTGCGGGGAACTTGTAGGGACTGGTACTGAGCAAGCCCTCCGAACTGGGTACGTACCGGCCAAAGTAAAAGTAATACCGGCTCAAAATAATCACGACACCAGCTCACGATAGAAACGAGAGTAAGCCTCTTGTCTCCGTTGCAAGCTGAAACACTCATTTCGAATCTGTTGATGGAATAAGCATTATCGGCGCATCCAATAACAGTCTCCGCTCCCACAGGCAGGTGCAGTTGAAACCGAGTCGCTCAATGCATACGGGTCGGGTTGTATCGCTTCCACGGGTGTCGGATGCAGTGAGCCGCCGTATTTTCCTGCTGATTATTCCACTGTCGTCCTGCTACTCGTCGTGGTCGATTCAGTGTGACAGCATGAGCGATTAGTTCGAAGTCGGTTTCGAGCGGATGGTACTGTCCCGGCAGGCGTCTTTTTCGCATTGGATGACATATGTGTGATCATGAGTGATCCAGACCAGGACGAATCAATGGTCGGGCGGATGGATGAGTCCCGAATCCGATTTTGGTTTCTCCTCGATGGGAACCGATGGCTGATTACTGGCATATTCACGTTCGGATTGTTCGTTATCCTGGTTCTCGCAGGGACAGTTGGCCCCTCGTCGTTTCGCTCGGTGATGAGCAATACAAATCAAGTCGGGATCGCGTTCCAGGCATTCATTGCGTCGCTCATTACCGGTGTGACCCTCGTCGTCACTATCGGTCAGTTAGTGCTCTCTCAGGAACTCGGGTCGCTAAAGGATCAACGTGAACGAATGGCGGGCGCCGTCGAGTTTCGCCAAGATGTCGATAATCTTCTCGGCTCAATTGGACCCCCCGATCCCGACGCATTTCTCCGTCGTCTGGTTCAGAAGAGCAAAGAACAGGCAGAGACGCTTTCAGACGTTGTCTCAGACAACAGTGACGACGAGTTACGCGAGCAGGTTGACCAGTTCGTTACGGGTCTCGTCGAAAACGCCAACGAGGTCGAAAAACAGTTAGAGGACGTCGAATTTGGAGATTTTAATCTACTACGCACAGCCATGGATTACAACCACTCATGGAAATTGTATGCGGCCCTCTGGCTTCGATCGGAGTACGAAGACAGTCTCGTCGATGAGGAACGAGGCGCATTCGATGACTTGATCGACGTACTCACGCTGTTCGGTCCCACACGTGAGCACTTTAAGGCGCTGTACTTTCAGTGGGAACTCGTTCGTCTCATCCGGTCGATCCTGATTACTGCACTTCCTGCATTGACCGTTGCGATTGCGACACTCCTCTTTCTGGCTCCGACCTCGTTTCCCGGTGTGACATTCGGCGTAGCAAATATAATCTGGGTCGTTAGTGCATCCTCAGCAATCACTATCATCCCATTCTTTGTGCTTACCTCGATCGTCCTGCGAATCGCGACTATCGCGAAGCGAACGAGCGCAATCGGACCGTTCATTCTACACGAATCGGATCGTGGCGATGATCTTGAACTGAAAGATTAACTAGCTTCGCCTCGGTTCAAATCGGTTGTACAGTTTCCAAACATGAGAAATACTAACGGCGGTGAGCCTGATAACCGATTCATCTTCGGTCACATCTGGATCTTGCCGCGGCGGCAATTCATCGACCTCATTTTTGCGACGAATACGCCGCGAGTACCTCGTGTACTCGTCGAATACGAGTTCAAAAAGTAAAATTCGGAAGTCGTCCGAAACAGTGCGAAACCGACGAGTAGGATTCCCCTTGCTCGCTTCGTATCTCGTTCAGTCAACCCATAACAAACCGTTCTCTCGTCGTTCGTTCAACCAATTACAGAGTGAACACAGCATGACTCCCCAGCCACCCCAAACCCGCAGACGAATGCTCAGGTTGTCCGGTGCAGTCCTCGCGGGAACGACCCTCGCGGGGTGCTCCGGTTCGAACGACGAAGAAACCACGACGACGGAGAAATCGAAGAACGTCGGCCCAGTATCGCTGAGCAAACAGAGCCAGACGTTTCCTTCGATGCAGTCGAAACCCAGTGGCGGCTATTCGGAGGTATCGGTTCGAGCGGACGGCAAGTACGGCGTCCTTGGAACGAAATGGGGCGTCTCCGGAAGTTTTCTCTTCGACCTGTCAGACCCGGTCAATCCGAAGCAGATGCACTATCTGGGCAACGATGACGACGCGCCGAACATCGACGTCAAATTCGACTCCCGGAAAGGACTGTACCATCGGACGATAGAGCGGACGTGGCCCGGCAACTTCGAAATCGTCGATTACGGCTACGAAAGCGGGTCGCCGAAAAATCCGCGAGTCGTCAGCAGAATTTCGGATGGGAAATCGCACAACTTGACGCCACATCCGACGAAGCCTGTTCTCTACACGGTAAACTACAAGTTAGAAAATAACGGGTTCGACGTGTACGACGTGCGCGACCCGAAAAACCCGCGCAAGCGGGGGCAGTACGGCCCGCAGGGCGCGTGTCACGACATCAACGTTGATGCGGAGCGGGAGATTCTCTGCGCCGCATTTCAGGCGGGGGAGTTCATTGGGTTCGTCATCTACGACGTGAGCAAGCCACGGAATCCGACGGAAATCGGGCGTTTCAACTACAAGAATCAAAAGCAATACAGCACGGCAACGGTCGGTAAGGAAGCGTTCGGGAGCGCACACCACGGGCACTTCGACCCGCGGCGCGATTTGCTCATTCTCGGGGACGAGCGACCGCAAGGGACTCCGGGTGGAAAACACGTCTTCGACGTGGGATGGAAAGACGGGTCGCTCTCGAATCCAATTCCGGTCGGATTCACGGTTTCGCCGAACGCGAAGCGTATGGACGGGGATAACAACGCCGAGCGATTCGATTGGACGGGCCACCACTTCAACATCGTCCCGTGGGGAGAGCGGACGTTCGTCGTCAGCGCCGACTGGCACGAAGGCGTCGTTCTGTACAACATCACCGATCCGACGAATCCCCACCCGGTTGACCAGTATCCGACGGACGACGGTGCTGGCTCGCTGACGCCGAACGACAAGGTTTCGCTGTTCGGAAAGCCACCGATGGCGTGGAAAGCGTCGTACAATCCGAAGCGCGAACTCATCACTGCGAGCGATACGTTCACTGGGTTGTATACGTTCCAACTGGCATCTCAGTCAGAGTGACACCCCGGCCGGAATGATGCCTCGGGTGCGGATTCGCGCCAGTCGTTTGCTCTACCGCTCTATTGGTTCGACACTGCTCGCCGAAGCTCCGCGACGACCGGCGCGCCGTCGAGAAGCCAGAGAATGAAGACGAGCGTGTACGGTGCGAGGTAGATGCCGAGTATCATCAACTGCTTTTCTGTCGAGAGCGAGTAGAGAAACGCGCCGATGATGTCGAACGCCCGTTCGAACAGCGACACCTTGTGGTCGTAGGGCGGAAGCGTCACCACGGGCCAGAGCACGGGTGCGAACGGCGCGTCGTCCGGTCCGACGACTCTAATCAGAACGTCGCCAGCCAGATGCGACCAGTAGCCAACGGCGAACGCGGCACCGACCGCAGACCGTCCCTTGACGATTGCGACGGTGAGAACGAGCAGACCGACGGGCACCGCGACGAACACCGAGTGGCCGATGGAGTAGCCCTGTGGAAACAGATGCAGCCCCCACGAGAGGGGTTTGTCCACGAGGTCTGGCAGTTGCGTCCCGAAGAGGAGGGCGAGCACCGCAAGTCCCGATGGTGGCGCGCGCGTCCAAATGCGGTGGCCGAGCGAGTACACGACGTAGCCGAACGCGGCGTGGCCCCACGGCATCATAGCTCGCTCACCGTCGGAGACGCACTGTCAGCGCGCTGTGGGTGGAGGGTGCCAATCGTTCGCATTGGACGCCGACACGGGTAACTCATCTATCGGAGAGTGGTAGTTCAAGGGATAAAAATCCGAAGAACTTCCCGATTGTTTCCGGATGCGATGTACAGTCGGGGAGCCAGCGCTCGATTCGGCTAGCTGTTGCTCCGTCTCCGATTTCATCAGCGCGGTTGCTGGTTCGAAAAAGAAGCGGTTACTCTTTTACGACGACTTTTCCGGTCGCCTCGACCGTCACTTCGTACACGTCGTAGTGGAATGTAATTGATATGTTGTCTCTCGTTTTGCCGTATCGTCGGGTACGGAAGAGAGCGTCTAAGGCGTCGCAGTTGACGACCGCGTGGAGCGGGCGCATCTCACTTGGAGTGGTGTCCATGACCGCTGCGAGGATGCGCACGATGCCTGTACACGTATGTCCGTTCGCCATTTCCGATTCGATGTCGAAAACGTATGTCGAGGACGTTTCGGCGGTATCGTCGTCACTGACTATCTCGATTTCCGTACGGTTATCAGTAGGCTGCTCAACCACGGTTGCTACTACGCTTTCAGAGGCCGAACGAGTATATAACTATCGACGAGCACGGAATATCACCGATGAATCTGCATGTGTCACGAAACGACCGACGATGCTCGAATGTGGACGACCGGACAGAACCTTCAGGAGTCGTTCGATGTGGATTCCGACGACGATGGCATCGTTTCCGAGCTATCGCCGGATACACGCTCGATTTCGACCTCGCCGTCGCTGTATACTGTCACTTCGTGAGAACCATACTGGAATGCGATGTGACCGTCAGCACGGGGGTCACCGTATTGCGTTTCCGAGAACAGTGAATCGAGTGCGTCGGGGTCGATGATGTCGTAGAGCACCGGCCTGATTTCCGTCGCAGTCGCCTCCTCGTGTTCCGCAATTGCATTGATGACGCGAATGCTGGGTCGGCCGTCAATACTCAACTCGCTTTCGTCGGAGTCGCCCATCTCGTGCGTCGCTACCACACACCCACCAATAAATATAGCGGAAATCGCCGTAGAACCGCTAAAATCGTATATTTAGTGCTTTTGGCTCTATCGTTCATCACATACCACTACGAACCACAACTGTTCACTTCCGCACCGGTTTGCACAGTTTAATCTCGTTGGCGTCGTAATCGCTTAGCGATGTCGAACCGCCGCGGTTCACGCTTGCCCGGCGTCGAAGAAGAGCAGGAAGAGCGCATCGTTCTCCACGTTGACATGGACTGTTTTTATGCAGCCTGTGAGCGTCTCCGCGATCCCGACCTCGAAGACGAACCCGTCGTCGTCGGCATGGGCTACGAAGACGGCGAGTCACACGGTGCGGTCGCCACCGCGAGCTACGAGGCCCGCGAACACGGCGTCGAGAGCGCGCAAGCAATCGGCGCGGCGCTCGAACGACTACCCCGGAAAGCGACCGAAACCGCCCCTGGCGAGACGAACGAATCGGACGACCCCGACGCGACGGGCTACTACCGCCCCGTGGACATGGAGTTCTACAAATCGGTCAGCGAAGACGTTCGCGCCATCCTCCACGACTGCGCCGACACCGTGCGCGAGGTGAGCATCGACGAGGCGTATCTCGACGTGTCCGACCGAACCGCGTGGAAAGTCGCGGAGGGATTCGCTCGGCACGTCAAAAACCGGATCGAGCGCGAGGTCGGCGTCCCCGCCAGCGTCGGCGTGGCCCCGAACATGAGCGCCGCGAAAATCGCCAGTGACTACGACAAACCCGACGGACTGGTCGTGGTCGAACCGGGAACCGTCCGGGACTTTCTCGCCCCGCTCGACGTAGCGGAGATTCACGGCGTCGGCCCGGTAACTGCCCGCGAACTCCGCGAGATGGACGTGGAGACGGCGGGCGACTTGGCCGAGGCCGACCCGCGCGTCCTCGCCGACCGATTCGGCGAGCGCGGCCGCGAACTCCACCAGCGAGCGCGCGGCGACGACGACCGAAAAGTGACACCCACGGGACGACCGAAGAGTCTCTCCCGGGAATCGGCGTTCACGGAGGCGACCAACGACGTCGAAGAGAAACGAGCGCGCGTCTCCACGCTGGCGACCGCCGTCGCCGAGCGCGCACGCGACCGGGACGCCATGTACCGAACCATCGGCGTGAAAGTCGTCACGCCGCCGTTCGATGTGCACACCCGCGAGAAGTCGCTCCCCGGACCAGTTGACGACCGCGAACTGGTCTCCGAGGTCGCACTCGACTTGCTCGCGGAGTTCGCGGACGACAAGGTTCGAAAAGTCGGCGTTCGCGTCTCGAACCTCCAGTTTACGGAAATCGACCAGACCAGCCTGGATGGTTTCGACGCGGAGAGCGCACCGTCGGCGGGAGAACTGACGGAGGAAAGCGGCGACGAGCGCGAAGGGAGCGAAGACGAGTCGGGCGATGAAATCGATTCGCGTGACGAAACTGATTCGCGCAACCAGCAACGGTCGGGACAGGTGTCGCTCTCGGACTTCTGATTCGTCGGTTCCGCCCGGATTTCTGTCGTCGTCCGGACTGCTGATTACGGTCGCCTGCGTAGGCCGCGACATGAACAAGCTGGCGCCGGTCGGCGAGGGTCGCTGGCATCTCCCGCAACACGCCCACATCATCGTCTACGAGGCCGAGAAGGGCGACCAACTCGTCACCATCTACGACTGCGGAGCCGCGCAGAAACCGCCGTCAGCGCAGGTCATCGGCAATCTCGTGCGCGTCCGCGCCGAACACGAACTCGACCGAACGGTCACGGGATACATCATCAAAATGCGGGAGCGGTCGGTGCTGGTCGAGCAGGAAAGCGACCACTACGTCGTCGTTCCGGCCTAGCGCGCCGACTTACAGCGGTTCCACGAGGTCTTCTAATGCTGACACCGGGTCGTCGGCCTTCGCCACGCCGCTGGCCAGTAGGACGCCCTCTGCACCCAGTTCGCGGGCTGAGACGAGGTCTTCGCCGGTGCTGATGCCCGCACCGCAGAAGACGCTCACGTTCTCGTCTACCGCTTCCGCCGCCGCCACCGCGTCGGTGACGATGTCCGGGTCGGCTTGGCTGACGGGTGTCCCCGTCCCGATGAGTTCCGGCGGTTCGACCGCCACGGCGTCCGGGCCGAGGGCGGCTACCGCGCCGACCTGCTCGGGATTGTTCGCGCAGACCGTCGTGCCGAGTCCGGCGCGGTCGGCGGCCGCCAGTCCGGCGTCGATATCCGCGAGTTTGAGGCGGTTCTCGGAGTGGTTGAGCATCGTTCCTGTCGCCCCCGCGTCGGCGACTGCCTCCGCGAGCGTGCTCCCGGTGTGACTCCCGTGTTCGACGGGACTGACGTGTTGCCCCCACGTCTCGACGCCCGTCTCCGCGACTTGTGAGAGGTGGGCCGTCTGGGGCGCGACGGCGATGTCCACGCCGCTCGCGTCGCTCACGTCGCGCGCCGCTTCCGCGATTTCGATTGGGTCGCAGGGATACGCCTTCAGGTTGACGAGTACGAACATGTCCGAAGCGACTGTCGGCGCGCCCAAATAGATTGCGAGAACGACGAGCGCGAGTTCCGTGATTTCGTTGGAGAGATGCCAGTCGTGGTTTTGGTGGAGAAATGGCGTTTTCTCGCAACCCCACCGTTCGACTTCGAAAAATTCGGCGTCCGACAAACGATGGCTGACCAAGTGACACTTGGCGGGACGAGCGCACCGCGTCCACGAACGACCGTAGTCGTCGTTTTCGTTCGGCTTCGTGTCCAGGCGTCTTCCACGCGACCCTCGACCTTGCTTTTTCAGCCAGTGCCCTCATGGACGAGATTACCGTACCATCCGGTGCTATGCACGCTCACTCGAACGGAGGACCACCATGACGAACATCGGATACACGCTATCGAGCGAGGAACACGGGCCGAGCAAACTGGTCGAGCACGCCCAGCGAGCAGAAGAAGCGGGCTTCGAATTCGCGTCCATCTCCGACCACTACCACCCGTGGATTAGCCAGCAGGGCCACAGCCCCTTCGTATGGTCTTCGCTGGGCGGCGTGGCGACCGCCACTGACGACCTCCCCGTCGGCGTCGGCGTCACCTGCCCAATCATGCGAATCCATCCGGCAATCGTCGCGCAGGCCGCCGCGACCGCCGCGACGATGTTCGACGGGCAGTTCTTCTTGGGCGTCGGCACCGGTGAGCGCCTGAACGAACACGTCACTGGCGAGCACTGGCCCGAGCACACTGTTCGGTTGGAGATGCTCAAAGAGGCCGTCGAAATCATCCGGAAGCTGTGGCAGGGTGGCCAGCAGAGCTACTACGGCGACCACTTCACTGTCGAAAACGCAAGACTCTACACGCTTCCGGAGGAACCGCCGGACATCGTCGTTTCGGCCTACGGCAAGCGAGCGGCCAATTTCGCCGCCGAGTACGGCGACGGATTCTGGAGCGTCGGCCCGCAGGACGTGGTCGAGACGTTCGAGGAGGCGGGCGGCGAGGGGCCACGCTACAGCCAGATGACGGTCTGCTACGCCGAGGACGAGGAAGAGGCAATCGACACCGCCCACGAGTGGTGGCCTAACTCCGCGCTCGCTGGCGAACTCAGTTCACAACTATCGAGCCCGGCCCACTTCGAACAGGCCTGCGAGATGGTGTCCCGGGAGGACATCGCGGAGGGAAGCATCGTCACCGACCCCGACCCGGAAACGCACGTCGAAAATCTGAAGCAGTTCTTCGACGCGGGCTACGACAACGTCTATGTTCACCAGATTGGACCCGACCAAGAGTCCTTCTTCGACTTCTACGAACGCGAAATTCTGCCGGAGTTCGAGTAAATACCGTCTTTTTACGCGCTGTTCCTGATTTTTGCTGAGATGGGGGCTTACAATCGGTCGTTCCGGCGTGGCTTACGTCTAGCAGTTGCTATCTGCTCACCGCTACAGAAAGCAGTGCTATCGCGTAAAACCGGTGCTATCGGGTAAGGGCGTGTGCCTCACATCGACAACAATCACATCACCAGCCCCTCCTCCGAGGAAGCTGGATTCGCGCTCCCCCGCTGAGGTCATTCAGTCCTTGCGCTTGACGACGTCGCCGAGGGTGGTTCCACCGGTCGAACTGCCGCCGCTCCACTCTTCGTCGTCGGCCCCGGCGCTTCCGGTGCTGAGGCTGATTTCGAGCTTCTTCTCCAGCTTTTTCTGCACGCTGTCGCTGGGAAGCATGTCCCCGCGTTCGAGCTTTCGGATGAGACTCGCCTTCTCGTTGAGTTCTTTGGCGAGGTCTTCCTGACTCAGACCGGCCGATTCGCGCGCGTTGCGGATTCGGTCGTCGTAATCCTGTGCGACCTCGTCCATGTCGTCGAACATGTCCGAGGGACGCGAGCGCGACCCGCCGGAGGACGAACGGGAGGTGTTAGAACTTCCGCTGGATTTGCTCGACGAGGACGACGAAGAGGTGGAGTATTTCGTGGACGTGGACGACGATTGCTGTGTCTTGACTTCCGTCCCGAAGTCCACACAGTTGTCACAGACATCTAACTCCGCGCCTTCGACCTTAATCTTCTTCGGCGAGGCCGTCTCGGCACCGCACATCTCACACTGAACCATGTGTTGACGTTTACCGCCTCGACTCATAAATGACACGCCACATTGGCCATATCAGGCCAGCGCGCGCCACGAGTAGTAGAACCGCTGGAGAGCGGTGAAATGGCCAACTACTGCGAACAACCCGAGCAGGAGTGTGACGAGCGAGTAGCCACCGACGGAGGTGACGAACGCCGCAACGCCGCTGACGACGCCGATGAGCGCCAATCTATCGGCACGGCCGAGCAGACCGCCGTACACGCGGTCGAGGCCGACAGCCTGTGCCTGCGTGCCGAGGTAGGAGGTCATCAGCACGCCCGTCACCGCTGCCAGTCCGAGCGCGTATTTCCCGAGTCCGGCCGCTAGTCCGACGATGAGGACGATGTCGGCGTAACGGTCGAGCACGTGGTCTAACAAGTCGCCCGCCTTGGAGTCCGTGCCGAGTTCGCGCGCCAGCGCCCCATCGAGCAGGTCGAGCCAGCCGTTCAGGAAGACCAGCACCGCGCCGACGAGGTACCACATCGGTGCCGATTCGCCGAGGTAGAACGCCCAGCCAGCACCGCCAGCGAGCAGGAACGCGACGACGCTGATGGCGTCGGGGGTCAGACCGACTTGTTTCGACGCCGAGACGAACGGACTGAGCGCGCGGTTTGCGACTGGGCGAAGTTGGTCGAGCGTCATAGATAATCGAGGTAATCGACAGTTCCAGCGGAAGGCGCGCGCGCTCCCCGGATAACGGCTTCGATGTCCGCCGACACGTCCTCCGGCGTGCGGTCGGTCGTCTCGATTTCGAAGACGGAATCCGTGCCGTGCTCCGCAACCGCCTCCGAGAGAATTACGTCGAGAGCTTCGCTTTCGGCGTTTTCCTCGGCTTTCGCTTCGCTCTCGCCGCGCTCCACCAGCCGAGATTTCAACTGCTCGGGGTGGCATCGCAAGACGACGACTCTGTCCGCGTCGAAGTGGTGAGCCAGATGCGAATCGACCAGCAGATCGTCATCCTGCTCGGCCAGCCACGCTCGAATCGCGTCGAGGTCCGCGAACAGACTGTCGCGCTCCTCGTCCGTGCCTTCGTTCAGTCCTTCCTCCCGAATCACGTCGTTCAGGTGCACCGGTTCGAGGTCGGATTCTACCAGTTCGGTCGCGGTCGTCTTTCCGGTGCCGGGCGTTCCGGTGACGGCAACTCTCATTCCGCCAGCACCTCGTTGAGTTCCCGGACTGCTCGCCGGGTTTCGGCTTTCGTTCCGCAGGTGATGCGCACGCACTGCGGGAGACCGAAACTCGTGCAGTCGCGGAGGATGACCCCGCGGTTCTGCATCGCGTCGGCGACTTCGCTGGCGTCGCCGACCTCCACGAGGACGAAGTTGCCGTGGCTCTCCCACGTCTGCGCATCGAGATTCTCGTAAATGTACTCGCGCCCCCAGCGCGCCGTCTCGACGGACTTCTCGACGTGCTCGTCGTCCGAGAGCGCGGCGAGACCGGCGCGACAGGCCAGTTCGCTCGCGGCGAACGGCGTGTTCACTCTGGCGTAGGCGTCGGCCCACGCCGACGGGA
>CAYNQM010000109.1:7137-11272 GCA_964399275.1 uncultured Haladaptatus sp. | reverse complement strand
TTCTCGGAGTGCCGCGGCGGTGTGCCCCGCGCCGCACGCGATGTCGAGCGCCCGATTCGCGTCGTCGCACCACGACGCGAGGAGTTCCAAGTCCGCGCCGGACTGGTGAACGTCACTGTCGAGGTAGGCGCTGGCGACGTCGCCGAACGAAGCCGTCGTCGTCCGTTTCCGTTCGAGGTCGTCCATACGACTAGTACCCTTGGCGTCGGCATGATGGTTCGCGTTCGGTCAATTCTGGCCGGGGAAGCCAGTCGTGCAAACTGTGATATGCTTTCCCAGGCCAAATATGCCTTCAACCGTGACACTTTTCACTCTCGGTAGAATATTTACTCGTGTATGAGTAAAATCGAAAACTACCGACTGTTCGTACAGGACTTGAAGAGATGGGCCGTGAAGAAAGCGGTTGAAAAGTAACGCGTCGTCTTTCCGCGAACGACGAAGCGCGTCATTTTCGAGACGTGTTTACGATTGAGCGCCGAGCGGTTGCTCTATCCGCGCCGCGAGCAGGAGAAACAGACCGAATAGTTTGCCCGGTTCGCGGAACCGAGCCATCTCGGTTCTCGGGTCGTACTCCACGATTCCCGCCTCGGATAGCTTCGGCAAATCGATGTTTCGGAGCCGAACCATCGCCCGATGCAGTTCCTCGTCGGAAACCTCCGACAACGGCTTCTCATGTTGCCACGCCGTAACCTGCAATGCAATGGTTTCGAGGTCGGCAGAGTCGTCTAACTCGTGGAGATAGTAGAGCACGTACCGTCGCTGTTCGTTCGCCAGCAAGCGAAAGACATGGTTTAACGACCGCTCGTCAGCGACAGTTCTCAGCATACCCTCCATGGGAGTACGACACACTGATGAATAATCATTACGGTAGTTTGAAAGTCAGCTTTCGGAACCGATTTTCAGTTCCGACGAGAAGATGACGTATGGACGACTATCTGCGGAGCGGTGTCGCCATCTTCAACGCAGGCGAGTTCCACGCCGCCCACGATGCGTGGGAAGACCACTGGTTGGAACTCGACCGCGACACAGCCGACGAGCGCTTCCTCCACGGTCTCATCCAGTTCACGGCCGTCGTTTATCACGCCTACGACTCGAACTGGGACGGAGTCCGCGGACTGGCCGAGAGCGCAGTAGCGTACCTCGGCGACCTTCCGGCGGACTACCGCGATGTCAACGTCGGCGACGTTCGGGCGTACCTTCGCGCAGTCCGCGACGACCCCGAGCACGCCGAGCGAGCCGCGCCACCACAGTTGACCTACCGAGGCTCCGTCTTGCACCCGGACGACCTCGACTTCGACGCTTCGACTGTCTCGGCGCTCGTCCTCGCCGAAGAGTTCGGCTACGAGGAGTGGGTGGTCGAACGGGCTATCGAGTTCGCTCGTTCGGATTTGGAATCGGGCGACGAAGGCAGTCAGTTCGTCACCCTCGTCATGGATTTCGTGCGGGAGGGTGAGCATCGTGGAATCGTGTTCCAGCGCCTTCGCCAGCACGTGGAACGCCGGGAATCCCGTCTGCGCGACGTTGACGGTCTGTTCGAGTAGAAATGATTGAAGCAAGGAGCAGTAACCACGACAAAGTCAGAAGTGCGAGCTAATCGATCGCTTTCGAACGTATTGGCATCTATTCTGATAACAAATACCGCAAACCGCCCACAGCGTCCCCAACCGACTCCGCACTCCGGACGAGGTTCGCTCGTCCGAATTCTCGTGAGTGAACGCGAGCGAGAGCACGAATTAGACCTACAGCAAAAAACCAAAATCCGTTCTAGTCGTCGAAGTGAGCGGAGTTGTCCTGCGGGTCGTAGTCCAGCACCTCTCGCGCGCGGTCGATGGAGTAGTATTTTCGGTCGTTGTCTGAAATACCGTAGACGATTTCGTAGCCGTAATCGGCCTTCAAACAGCAGTCGAAGAGATGCGCGCAGTCGCGGTAGGAGAGCCACATCGCCTGTCCGCGCTCGTAGTCCTTGGGCGGGTGGCCCTCGGTGAGGTTGCCGATGCGGACACAGGCCACGCTCAGGTCGAACTCGTCGTGGTAGTAGCGCCCAAGGATTTCGCCCGAGGCCTTGCTCACGCCGTAGAGATTGCTGGGTCGGGGGAGTTCCGTCCCGTTCAGTCGGAACTCGTCGTGCGGTCGGTAGAGGTCGGGTTTGCGCTCGTCGGTTTCGTAGTTGCCGACCGCGTGGTTCGAGGAGGCGAAGACGAACCTCTCGACGCTTCCTGAATCGACCGCTGCTTGCAGGATAGTGTGCATGCCGTCGATGTTGTTGGAGAGGACGCTGTTCCACGGGGCTTCCGGACGAGGGTCGCCAGCCAGGTGGATGATTGCACCTGCCCCCTCGACGGCTTCGTAGACTGCATCGTAGTCGTTGATATCCGCGACGAAGAACTCGTGTGACGATTCCTCTGCTGGCGGTTCTCGGTCGAGTAATCGCCAGTTGTATTCGGATTCGAGGTTGGCGAGAATCGCCGACCCGACGCGGCCTTCAGCACCCGTGAGCAGAACGGGGTCGTCCATTCAGTCGGCTAGAGGGACAACGGTGATAAGAACCATACGGTTTCAGTTACTGTGAGACGGTCGCAGTTACGCCAGCACGTGCTGAAGAACCTTATCGCGGGCGAGCATGACGCCAGCGACGAGTGCGACAGCACCCATGACGCCGAGCCAAATCGCGGTGACGCTGTCTCCCGCGGCGGCGGTCTGTAGACCGTCGTACTCCGCGAGCAGGCCGAGTGCAGTGAGGAGCACCGACCCGACCGCGTACAGCAGGAAGACCGCGACTTCGAGTAGTGGTTCGTACATGCACATCAGTCAGAACGTGGCGTTCAAGAACGTTTCGTTGCCGTTCTGCGGAACGTTTTTGACGGAATATCACGGAATCGGTGTTATGGGACGATACGGTAACCTGGACTACTCGAAACTCACCAAGACCGGATTCTTCCTCGGCGTCGCGCTAATCGTGATCGGTGCGCTCGGTGAAATGGTCGGTACCGCACTGTACGGACCGCTTCCGGCGTGGGAAAACATGCTCTTCACCGACCTCGAAATCCTCGGCATCTTGCTCGGACTGCTCTCGCCGTTCGTCTTCGGCATCTTCCTTCCACTGACGGAGTAAAAAACGCGAGAAAGGACGAGAGACGGGAGAACTGCGGACGAATTATGCGAGGCGAGAGAACGCGAGATTGCCGCGGACGCTTTCGATGTAGATGGTGACGACGTCACCCTCTTGCGCGCCCGGAACGAAAATGGTGTACTTGCCGCGTTCGGCGACACCGTCGCCTTTGCGCCCGGTTCCGGTGATTTTGACTTCGTAGGTTCGGCCTTCTTCGACGGCGTCCTGCTGGTGGTTTCGGCTCGACGTGCTTCGTTTCGTCACGGGCCGGAACGCACCACAGGCGTCACAGCGAAGCATGAGGTTGCGGTCTTCGCGGACGAGGCGCGTGTCCGGCAGGCCACATTCGGAACAGATGACGAACTCCTCGACGTACTCGTCCAACGCGGCGTCGAAGTCGGATTCCGAGAACGACCCGCTGTAGCGGGCCTGCCCGTCCTCCAACTTGCCGCTGGTACCGAGTTCGCGCTGGAGCGCGCTGTGGACGTGCTCGGTGTCGCGCGAGAGGGAGTCCGCGACGTCGCCCAGATTTGTCAGGCGCGTGAACGACCCGTCTTTCTGTACCTCCGGATTCGGGAAGCTGAACCGCTCGTCACTCGTTTCGAGGTCCGGAACCGCATCCATGCCTCTGTCGAGAGCTGAATCGTAATCCATACTCATGGCGAAGTTTTGGACGCTTAAAGGTTCTCCGTGTTGCATGTCATCACGAATTTTATACGCCGCCACGAACGATCCACTATGGAACCAACGACGCGAGATTCCGCCTGCTTCGAAGCGGGCATCAAGTTCGGCGCACTCTACCACCAGTTCGCGGGCACCCCCGTCAGCCCCGAGAGCGCGGAGAGTCTCGAGACGGCCATCGAGGAGTCCATCGAGAACCAGCCGTTCTGCGAGTCCGTGCGCGTGGACATTCTCACGGAGGACCTGGACACCAGTCACGGGTACACGGAGTTGACGGGCGAGTACCTGGAGGTCGAAGTCGTCGTCGACTACGAGGGCACGCGGGTCGTCGCGGAGATGGCGATG
>CAYNQM010000109.1:5727-7127 GCA_964399275.1 uncultured Haladaptatus sp. | reverse complement strand
TCAAGTTCGGCGCACTCTACCACCAGTTCGCGGGCACGCCCGTCAGCCCCGACAGCGCCCACAGCCTCGAACGCGCCATCGAGGAGAGCATCGAAAACCAACCGTTTTGCGAATCAGTTGATGTCGAGATTTTAACCGACGAACTCGCGGCGGAAATCGAGCACGGGTACACTGAGTTGACGGGGCGATTCATGGAGGTGGAAATCGTCATCGACCACGAGGGATGTGAAGTCGTCACGCGAATGGAGATGGAGAATGGGTATCCGCTGATGAAAATCGAGTCGGTGAAAGAGACGTGAGGAAAGAGGGTCAGTACGACGAATCACTCCGGGACGTCGTCCAGTGCGAACGAGCCGCGATTGATTTCTCCCGCCTGCTCGTAGCGAAGCATTTGCACCCCCGTGCTCGACGTCTCTGCCGTCGCTAGTTCGAGAGCCGAAGGGATTGTCCCCTCTCCGAACAGTCGTTTTCCGTCCCCCACGACTACGGGAAATATCCAGAGCCAGAACTCGTCGATGAGTCCGTGGGGGAGCAGTGACTGGAGCAAGTTCTGACTCCCTTGCACCACAATCGCGTCATCGCTCTCTTTCTTGAGATTCTCGACTGCCTCCGCGACATCGCCAGTGAGAAGCGACGAATTATTCCATTCGACGCTGTCGAGCGTTCGGGAGGCAACGTATTTGGGCATGCTATTCAGTTTCGTTGCCGTGGGGTCGTCATCGACGTGGGGCCAGTGCGCGGAAAAAATCTCGTACGTCTTCCGCCCGAGTAGCAGTGCGTCGGCCTCGGCCATCTGATCGTCCATAATTTGCCCCATCTGCTCGTCCCAGTAGTTCACCGACCAGCCACCCTGTTCGAAACCCCCGTCTCGGTCTTCCTCGGGACCGCCCGGTGCTTGCATCACGCCGTCGAAGGTCAGGAACGTTCCCACGACGAGTTTTCCAGTTGTTTCGTTCGTCTCGCTCATCGTTAGCACCTGCATCGCTGAGTTCGGTAAAGACCGTTCTGGCCCACCGAATTGCCATTTATCTGCTGAAGTTGAATTTTGTATTCAGCACGTGATCCCCCTCATATGCCGAGATTTCGATGGGCAAACTTCCGGAAAGACGAACGACTCCACAGCAAGCGACGAGTGAAACGAGAAGCAATAGGCCAGACATCTTTCCACGAAGAGTTAGCAACCCCACCGCGAGCGAGGAACGAGCGAGCGGGCCGACGACTGAGCGGAACGAAGTGAAGCGAAGGAGGAGTGCTTTTGGTCCAGCTTTTACAGGGAGACAGGCGGGGCCTGCGCGATTAGCGCCGGCCCCCCCCCACGACCCGCGTAAAATGTTGATTTTAAAATAACGTTTAGGGGTAAATTTTAAAAAAAATAACCACCAAAACAATTCCAAGATCCA
>CAYNQM010000109.1:0-5717 GCA_964399275.1 uncultured Haladaptatus sp. | reverse complement strand
TTCCGCGCAGCAAAAGGTGGAGTTTCACTTCCGGTTTCGGGTTATCTTTTAAATATAATCCCGACGAATCCATGGCCATGAGCCAATCTTCGTTCGATGATGAACTGTTCGGCGAGGCCGCGAACGAGATGCGCGAGGACGTAGAGGAGCACCTCGACGCCGCGCGCGAGGAATTGCCGCCAGTCGAAGCCGTCTGGGAGACAGACGCCGAAAACACGCTCGGGGCGCTCAACGCGCTTCGTTCCGCACTCAACGTTGGCGACGCGGAAGAACACCTTCACGATGCAAAGAAGTGGTACGCGATGGGCGAGCGCGCCGACGCCTTCGAGGACGCCGACGATTTGGAAGCCGAAATCGAAACCCTCGATTCGGCCATCTCGGACATCGAGGACGCCCGCGAGCAGGTCGGCGAACTGGCGAGCACGATTCCGAGTCTGAAGGGCGCGCTGGAAGATCTTCATTCGGCGGACGAGGACGAGGCAGAAGAGAGCGAGGCGGAAGACGCTGAGGGCGAAGAGGAAGAGGAGACCGAAGAGTAGCAGGAACGGAGACGAGAAGAAAGCAGAGACCAGCGGTTATCGGTGGTCGGGACGCGACACGTCCCGCGACTCGACTGCCGAGAGTAGCTTCACCAGCGACTGCGTCGCCAGTTCCAGCAGTTCCTCGCCGCGCGCTTCGTCGCCGTCCGCGGGATCGCCGACGACGCCGTTTTCGGTGAACTCCGCGCTGTCGTAGGCGAGATTGGTGTAGGAGACCCACTCCCCCCAGCCCTCGCTTGCACCCTCGCGTGCCAGTTCGATCCTGTCTTCGCGCACGAGGTCGTCGTTCGTGTGCCGCAAGAAAGCGGTTTCCAGTGGCCCGGCGTGACCCATGTCGCTTCGGTGGTCGCCAACTGCCTCGAACCACGTGAACGGAACCGCGTAGGCCTCGTCGTGGCGCGTGATTTTTCCGGTGACTTCGCGGAGCGCGGCGACGTTTCCGCCGTGGCCGTTGACGATGACGACGCGATTCCAGCCGTGATGGGCGAGACTGGCGACCGTCTCGCGGACGTACCGCCGAAACGTTTCCTCGGAGACCCACAGCGTGCCCGTGAACTGGCGGTGTTCCTCGCTCACGCCGACCGTGATAGGAGGGGCGACGATCACGTCGCCGTCGTAGGCCTCGGCGGTCGCGGACGCGACAACCTCGGCGTTCAGCCAGTCGGTGCCGAGTGGTGCGTGGGGGCCGTGTTGTTCCGTGCTTCCGACGGGCAGGAGCGCGAGATTCGTTTCGACCTCGTCCGCGTCGGTCCACGTCGCGTGCGAGAGTTGCATACCTGTTTCGTGCGCGGGGGAGCGTCTTGTAGCCGCCGGAGTTCCACGAACTGGCCAGAAGGACTTACTAACTCTCCCGTGAGATTCCTCCATGGTGGACAAAGACCGCGAAATGGGTGTGGAACTGGGTGAACTGGGCGACGAACTCGACAATCACGACTATCCTGCCTCGGTGGACGACCTCGTCGAGGAATACGGCGATTACGAAATCGAGTATCCGAACGGCTCCGAGCGGTTCGAATCGGTAATCGGGCCGCTCAACGAAACATACCAATCAGCGGACGACGTTCGCCAGTCGATACTCAACATGGCGGACAGCGACGCGGTCGGTCGCCAGCGATACTCCGACAGGGGTGGCACCGAGCAGTCGTCGCCGGGAGAAGACGAAGACCAAGAGTCGTTCTGACGGCACCGAAACTCGCTTTTTTCCCGACTAGGTTCTCGTTACTTCGGAGTAGGCCGTCGTTACGACCGTTTATCGACGCGAACGAATATGAACGGACGACTGCCTTATTCCTCGGAGTAACGCACGGTTCGACACTCGATGAGAGGTGAGTACAGACATGCAGGTCTCCACTGGGGTCTGCTGACGAAGTCATGACAGGGGAACGCCCGACAGCAGAGACGGTATCGTCACTGCTCGGCGACCGCGAACTGGTCGTCGCTTCGAATCGCCAGCCGTACAGTCACGAGCGCGAGGACGGAGAAATCGTCGTCAATCGACCGGCGGGTGGTCTCACGTCGGCACTCGACCCCGTCGTGCAGTCGGTCGGTGGAACGTGGGTGGCGTGGGCCAGCGGCGACGCGGACGCCGACGTAACGGACGACGAGGGGCGCGTCGGGGTTCCGCCCGAAGACCCCGCGTACGACCTTCGGCGCATTCAATTGTCCGACGAGCAGGTCGATGGCTACTACTACGGCTACAGCAATCAGGTGCTCTGGCCGGTGTGCCACACCGACACGTCGAAGATGAACACTCGGACGGGGTTCTGGAACCAGTACCACGACGCGAATCGCGCGTTCGCGGACGCCATCGCCGACGAAGCGACCGGGGAGTCCGTCGTCTGGTTGCAGGACTACCACCTCGCGTTGGCACCGCGGATGATGCGTGAGACGATTTCCGACGAAGACGAACCGTTCTGTATGCAGTTCTGGCACATCCCGTGGCCGTCGTGGGATGCCTTTCAGACGTGTGCACAATACGAGCGACTGCTCGACGGACTGCTCGGAAACGACCTGCTCGGCTTCCACACCGACCGCTACTGTCGGAACTTTCTCGACTGTGCCGCCATGCTCCCCAACACGAGAGTTGACCGCGCGACGCGAAGCATCGTCTACGAGGGCAGACGGACGTTCGTCCGCCCCTTCCCGCTCGGCATCGACGCCGCGAAGCGCAGACAACTCGCTGATTCGGACGATGCGACCACCGTCTGGCGCTCGCTCCGCGATGAATACGACCTCGCCGACACGGTCGCGGTCGGCGTCGAGCGACTCGACTACACCAAGGGGATTCCGAAGCGACTGGCCGCGCTGGAGCAGTTCTGGGAAGACCATCCGGAGTGGCGCGGCGAACTCACTTACGTGCAGAAAGCGAGCGAAAGCAGAACGCAGATTCCGGAGTATCGCGCACTTCAGGACTTCGTCGAGTCCGAAATCGAGCGACTGAACACCCGGTTCGGAACGGACGACTGGACGCCCATCGTCTACTTGAACGAGTACCTCTCGCAGGAGGGTCTGGCGGCACTGTACCGCGAGGGAGACCTCGGCATCGTCAGTCCCCTGCGCGACGGGATGAACCTCGTGGCGAAGGAGTTCGTCGCCTCGCAGGTGGACGACCCCGGCGTCCTCCTGCTCAGCGAGTTGACGGGCGCGGACGAAGAACTCGGCGACGAAGCGGTCACTATCCACCCGAACGACACGCCGGGGTTCGCCAATGGCATCGAGTTCGCGCTCTCGCTCACCGAATCGGAGCGCGCTCGCAGGATGAACCAACTGAAGGGGCAGGTTCGCTCGAACGACGTGTACGCGTGGATGAGCGCGCAGTTCCGGACGGTCGAATCGATACGGCGAGGACGCGACATCGCCATAAGACCCATCAAGCGACAGTGACGAACGAACAATGACGACTCAGCATCGATGACGGACGAAAGACCCGAACCCCTCCGAAGAAATCTCTACGCACTGGTCGAGCGACTCCGCGATGCGGACGGCTTGCTCGCCGCGTTCGACTTCGATGGCTCGCTCGCACCCATAGAAGACCGCCCCGAGGAAGTCGCCCTTCCGCCCGAGACGCGGGCGATGCTCGAAACCCTCCGCGACCGACCGAACGTCGAGGTCGGTATCGTCAGCGGACGGGGCCTCGACGACCTCCGACAGCGAGTCGGTATCGACGGCGTCGCCTACGCTGGCAACCACGGATTGGAACTGTACGCGGACGGCGGGAAGACCGTCCACCCGACTGCCGAAGACGCCAGAGACGGGATTCGTAACCTCCGGGACGACATCGAATCGCGACTCGCCGCCATAGACGGCGCGTTCGTGGAGGACAAAGGCGTCACCGCGTCGGTTCACTATCGCCTCGTAGATGACGACCGCGTTCCGGCGGTCGAGCAGGCGGTATTCGACGCAGTCGAGGACACTGACGACGTTCGAGTCACCTCCGGCAAGCAGGTGTTAGAACTGCGTCCGGACGTGGATTGGCACAAGGGTCGGGCGATTCGCTGGCTGTACGACCACCGCGTTCCGACGGACGAGACGTGGTGTCCCATCTATGTCGGCGACGACCGCACCGATGAGGACGCGTTCGAGGAGCTTTCGGAACCGGGATTGGCCATCAAGGTCGGTCAGCAACCGCCGACCGTCGCGCGCTATCGCGTCGCCGACCCCGCGGCAGTTCGGGCGATAGTCGCGTGGCTAGCGGAGTACGGCGTCGAATTTCTCGGCACGGAGTCGATAGAGAACTGATGTCGAGCGTGAGAAGTGATTGGTTTCATTCGCTTGTGTGGGTGATGCCGGAAGTGGTTGAGTTGGTTTACTTGTGTAGGTGATGCCGACTCCAATCATACCGCAAACCGCACCGCAGCAGCCACAGACCCCCCAGCCGACTGCGTTTCTCGACCTCCGGCCTGCGATACCTGCGAGCTACGGTCGCAGGTCAGCAAGACGCTCCGCTCCTTGCAAGCCTCATCCCTCGCACGGCTCCGGCGCTGGCGTCTCGGACGCAACGTCCTCGACGCCACGCCAGCGCGCGCCGAGGTGGTTTGTGAAGATTCGAGCAGTCGGGAAATCACCGGGGTGAATCGGTGGCGAAAGCCGGGGTTACTCCCGCTGAAATCGACCCCGGAACTGGCGAACTGTCTGAACAGTCACGCCGGTTTATTCGCTGTTTTCGAGTATCAGACGCAGAGAGCCATGGCAACTGACGACCGCGAAACCGAACGAGAGGAACGTGACGAGGTGACCGTCGAACCCGAGGAAACAGGGTCTGAGTCGGAAGGGGGACGCGAAGACCGGCGACCCGAGACGGAGGGGCCGGAAGGAGAACGACGGCTGGAGCGTCCCGAAGCGAGACGACCGCCGCGAGAGGTGGAAAGACGGTCACACCACAGCGAACCACATCATGGCGAACCACACCATGGAGAACCGCAGGAAGGTGATTACCCGACATCGAACCGGTACGAAAGCCAGCAACGAGGAAACTCGTACACCAGACGATACGGGAGCAAGATGCGGGAACGCGAGGCGGCGGAGCGCGCTCGCGAAGAGCCATCGACCGAACCACGACCGCGTCGGAACGAAGACAGCCGCGAGTCGGAGATGGGCGAAGTGCCGAAGTACGGTGGAGCACGCGACCCGAACTGGGAGCAAAAACGCCGACAGAACCGTCGGGAAGCAGAACTTCGACAGTACGAACGAAAGACGAATCAACCGCAGAATCGACAGCGTAAGATGCAGGAAAAACAGCGCGGCCAGCGATACCGTCGCGGACGGCGTTAGTCGTCGGCGTCCGTGCGGGCAGTTCGGCGCGCGGCGCGCTCGATGAACTCCTCGGGCAGTTCGTCGATTTCGCCGGCCTGCACGCCCCAGAGATGTGCGTAGAGATCGTCGTTGTCGAGCAGTTTTTCGTGCGGGCCGCGCTCCACGATCTTCCCGTCTTCGAGGACGACGATTTTGTCCGCGTCCTTGATAGTCGAGAGACGGTGTGCGATGGCGAACGTGGTGCGGTCTTCGGTGAGTTTGTCGAGACTGCGCTGGATGAGCATCTCCGTCTCGGTGTCCACGTCGCTGGTCGCCTCGTCCAAGATGAGGATTTCGGGGTCTTTCAGGATGGCGCGGGCAATCGAGATGCGTTGGCGCTGACCTCCCGAAAGTTTCACCCCACGTTCGCCGACCTTGGTGTCGTAG
>CAYNQM010000108.1:0-11316 GCA_964399275.1 uncultured Haladaptatus sp. | reverse complement strand
GGCCCAGACGTCCCCACCGTATGCCGTCACCATCGCGTGGACGAAAAAGAGGCCCCGCGACATCGATCCGACCAGCATGCCCTCGTCGTGGGTCATCAGCGACCCGGTATCGACGCAGACGCGGTCGGCGCTTCCCGTCTGTTCGATGGTTCGCACTTCGGCCCACTCCAAATCGAGTCGCTCGCGTTCGGCGGCGTCCCGAACTTCGATCGTGGCGCGAATCTCGTCCGGATTGTCGCTGTCGAGCAAGACGGCGTCGGCACCGAGTTCCAGCGTCTCGAACGCGGTTCGGGCCTCGTCGGCGTTCGTGACGCCCGCGACGAGTTCCGTCTCGTCTCCGATTCGCGCGATGAGGTTTTCGAGCGGGATGATTGTCCAATCCTCGCCGACGACGATGGTGTAGTCGGCCTCCTCGGCGGCGGCTTCGGCGAACGATTCGTACTCCTCGCGGAGGATTCTGACGAATGCGCCTTCGGCTTGGTCTTCTCGCCGGAGCGTCGAGAGGTCGGCAGAGCCGGAGAAGTCGGAGGGTAAATCGACCGTACCGTCGCCTTCGCCGTCTTTTCCGACGATTCGGGCGTCTGGCGTGGCCGTATCGTCTGTGTCTCCGTCGATGACATCGACATCGCCGTCCGTGCGGAAGGCCGCGACGTTCACATCCCCGAGCTTTCGGACGCGCTCTATGTCGCGTTCGTCTACCAAAATCCAGTCTACACCGGCTTCTAACCCGGCCGTAATTCGCTTTCGCCGCTCATCCCAGTCGCCGACGGCGTCATCGGCTTTCAACCACACGGTGCGTGTCATATTTTCACAGTCGAATCGGGATGGCTTCAACGTGGCGGAAACGGCGGCTTTTC
Organism: uncultured Haladaptatus sp.; assembly: GCA_964399275.1. Taxonomy (GTDB): domain Archaea; phylum Halobacteriota; class Halobacteria; order Halobacteriales; family Haladaptataceae; genus Haladaptatus. Next base: position 10,459 of record CAYNQM010000108.1, on the reverse strand, counting down.
GGTCGGTTTCAGCGTTCTTCCTCCGTTACAGGTCTGCTTCCCTGAGCGCGTCCTCGGCGGGAAGGTCGTCGTGGACGACGCCTGTCACCGCTCGTGCAATCGCTTCGGGGTTGTCGTGCTGGAAGACCGAGCGACCAATCGAGACGCCCGCCGCACCGGCGTCCATCGCGCCGCGAACTGCGTCGAGGGTCGCCTCGTCGCCACCGGGGTCGCCGCCCGCGATGACGACGGGGAGGCGCGTCGATTCCACGACGTGCTCGAAGCTTTCCGCATCCCCGCTGTAAGCGGTTTTCACCACGTCGGCTCCGACCTCTTCGGCGAGTCGGACGGCGTGGCCGAGGCTCTCCGCGTCGTGTTCGTCCACGCCCGGTCCTCTAGCGTAGGACATGGCGAGAACCGGCATTCCGAACTTGTCCGCTTTGCTACAGACTTCCGCGAGGTCGGTGATTTGGTCGGGTTCGTGGTCGCTCCCGACGTTGATGTGGAAGGAGACTGCGTCGGCTCCCGCTCGAATCGCTTCCTCGACGGTGCCGGTCATTCGTTTGTCGTTCGCGTCCGGGCCGATGGTCGTGGAGGCGTTCAGGTGGACGACGTATCCTGCCCCGTTTTTGTTCGGATGGACGCGCGGTGCGATTCCCTTCTGGGTGAGGACGGCGTCGGCCCCACCCCGTGTCACCGCGTCGATGGTGGCTTCGATGTTTTTTAGTCCGCGCACTGCGCCCAGTGTAATTCCGTGGTCCATCGGGACGACGACGAAGCGCCCGTCGCGTCCGATTCTGTCGAGTCGTGCTGTAATTCCTGTGTTCATGATATGTGTTTATGTGGCAAGGAGGTGTCAAATCTGTTCCGGTTCTGGCGCTTCGTCAGTCCCTTGGCGTGCCCCGGATTTGAGTTCCGCGGCTTTCGATTCGAGACGCTCTGCGACGTTCTCGCCAGATGCGACGATATCGACGAGGGCGCTCCCGACGACGACGCCGTCAGCGCCCGCCGAGACGATTTCTCTGGCGTGGTCGCCTTCGCTCACTCCGAAACCGACCGCCTTCGGCAGGTCGGTTTCGGCGAGTCGCGCGAGACTGTCGTGGGTCGCCCGGCTCACGTCGGCTTGTGCGCCCGTCGTTCCCATTCGGGCTTGCACGTAGACGAATCCCGTGGCTTGCGACAGAATTTTCGCCTCGCGCTCGTCCGTCGTCGTCGGCGCGACGATGAACACGAGGTCGAGTCCGTGTTCGTCGCAGGCCTCCCGAAGCGGGTCGCTCTCTTCGACGGGGAGGTCGGGGACGATGAGTCCCGAAAGCCCGGCGTCCGCGGCGGCAGAGACGAACGGTTCCACTCCGTCAGCATCGCCATACTGGTAGATGAGGTTGTAGTAAGTCATGCAGACGATTGGAACCGCCACGTCCAGTTCGTCCACGAGGTCGAGATAGCGGTCGGGCGTCATCCCACCCTCCAGCGCGCGCTGGATGGCGTTCTGAATTGTCGGCCCGTCGGCAATCGGTTCGGAAAACGGCAAGCCGAGTTCGATGACGTCCGCCCCGCCTCGCGCGAGCGCTCGGACGTACTCCTTCGTCGCCTCCGAGTCGGGGTCGCCCGCCACGACGTAGGGAATCAGCGCCGATTCATCCGCGAAGGCGGCATGGAGTTCCGATTCGCGGTCGCTCATCGGAACACCTCCATGTTCGGCGCGGTGTCGATGCCGCGCTTCTCGCTCTCCTCGATGACCGTGTCGAGGTCTTTGTCACCTCGGCCAGAGACGTTGACGACGACGAGGTCGCCCAAATCGTCGGCCTCGTCCAGTTTTGCCTCCTCTTCCAAATACGCAATCGCGTGACTCGACTCCAGCGCGGGGATGATTCCCTCCAGTTTCGACAGTCGATGGAAGGCTTCGAGTGCCGCGTCGTCGCCGACGCTGACAGGGATGACGCGACCGGTTTCGGCGAGGTGCGCGAGCTCCGGCCCGACGCCGGAGTAGTCCAATCCAGCACTCACGCTGTGGGATTCGAGAATCTGCCCATCGCGGTTCTGGAGCAGTTTGGTTCGTGCACCGTGGAGGACGCCGTCCTCGCCGGTCGAGAGCGAGGCCGAGTGCGGGGCGAGACCTTCGTCCTCGTCGATGGTCAGGCCCGACCCGCCTGCTTCGACCGCGAACAGGGAAACGTCCTCGTCGGGGACGAACTCGTGGAACGCGCCCATCGTGTTCGACCCGCCGCCCGCGCAGGCGACGACGCTGTCCGGCAGTCTACCCGCCTGCTCCTGAATCTGCTCTCTCGCTTCCTCGCTGATGACCGCCTGAAAGTCGCGCACCATCTGCGGGAAGGGGTGTGGACCGACGACGCTCCCGATGACGTAGTGAGTGTCCGCCACGTTGGTCGCCCAGTCGCGCATCGTCTCGTTGATGGCCTCTTTGAGCGTTCCGGAACCAACGTCTACGGGATTGACCTCAGCATCGTGGGTTCGCATCCGGAAGACGTTCGGGCGCTGGCGGTTGATGTCGGTTCGGCCCATGTACACCTCGCAGTCGATGCCGAGGTAGGTTGCGGCCATCGCGGTTGCGGTGCCGTGCTGGCCCGCGCCAGTCTCCGCGACGATGCGGTCTTTGCCCATGTACTTCGCCAGCAAGACCTGCCCGAGCGCGTTGTTCAGTTTGTGTGCTCCACCGTGTAGGAGGTCTTCCCGCTTCAGATAGATGTCGCGGTCGTATCGTTCACTCAGGGCATCGGCACGCTGGAGGGGCGTCGGTCGGCCACCGAAATCGCGGAGATGTCTGCGAAACTCGTCCATGAACCCGTCCTCGTTTTCGAGGACGTATCGCTCGTAAGCCGATTGGAGTTCCTCGATGGCGGGCATGAGCACCTCGGGAACGTACTGACCGCCGTACTCGCCGAATTTGGCGTCGTTTTCGCCCTCCTTCGTGGTCTCGTCCGTACTCATGTAGAAACCAACCTCCGCGTGTTTTCGGTCACGTCGCCGTCCATAATCGCGCTCCCGACCAACAGGGCGTCCGCGCCCGCCTCCCGCATTCGCCGAGCATCGTCGGGCGTCGTGATTCCGCTCTCAGCGACGAGCGTTACGTCCTCCGGTACGTCGGGGGCGACCGATTCGAAGGTCGCAAGATTCACGTCCAGTTGTGCGAGGTCGCGGTTGTTCACGCCGACGATGTTTGTGCCTGCGTCCAGCGCCGTCTCCAGTTCTTCTCGGGTGTGAACTTCCACGAGCACCTGAAACCCGCGCTCGCGGGCAGCAGTGAGCAGTTCTTCGAGGTCGTCCACGAACCGCACGATGAGAAGGACGAGGTCGGATTCGACCGTGTCCAACTGCGATTCTTCCACGATGAAATCCTTGCGGAGCACCGGCACGTCCACGGCCTCACGAACCCGGCGCAGGTTCTCGGGCGACCCGCCGAAGTGCTCCGGTTCGGTCAGTACCGAGAGCGCGGTTGCACCGCCCGCGACCATCTTCTCGGCCAATTCGACCGGATCGTCGGTTCGGTTGCCCTCCGTCGTCGGACTGGTCGGCTTTACCTCTGCGATGAGCGGCACGCTTCCGTCCGCCTCCGTGTGCGCAATCGCGTCCGGAAACGAGCGTGCGTCTACGGACACGCGCGCGTCGGGTGTGTCTCGGTTTCTCGCATCCCGCAGTATGGACTGCACCGCAGGTGCGAGCTCGTCTTCGGCGTTCATTATCGTACATCAACGGACTAGATTGTACATAAGGTTTGCGTCCGGAGGACGAATGTTGAAGTTTCCGAAGTGCATTCTCCCGGTATGGACGAGAGTGCCGGGATCTACGCGCAGGAGTCGCCCTATCTGGAGCGATTCGTGCAGATGGGGGTCGCAAGCGGGCGCATCTTGCGCGTCACATTTCCCCACGAAGCAGACGCCGACGCTGAGGAAGACCACGCTGTCCTCGAAAGAATCATCGCGTATCTGGAAGGCGTGGAGGACGACTTCGAGGACGTGCAGGTCGCGCTGACGCTCCCGACCGACCAGCGAAACGTCCTCGACGCGGTGCGAAACGTGCCCTACGGTGAGCAGGTGAACGTCGAAACCCTGACCCGGATGACGCCCGGACTCGACCACACCGAGGAGGCGGACTTGGAACTGACCCGGACGGCGCTCGATTCGAATCCCGCGCCCGTACTGGTTCCCGACCATCGCGTCCGCGACGGGCCGAGTTCGGCCCCGCCGGACGTGGAACAGAAACTCCGCTCGCTGGAAGGACTGTAATCGAACCCCGACTTTCGAATCACCTTGCTATCGCGGTGGGTGACTTTTTGACGATTGCGAACGTATCGACTCCCATGTACGTCCGGGACGCGAAAAACAGGGAGGAGGTCTGGCTACTCGACAACATCGAGGCGATGGGGTTAGACGAGACCGCCTTTCGGTCCCGCGACTACGTCATCGCCATCGACGAGGACTCGGGCGAGAAGGCCGGATTCGGTCGCATTCGAATCCACAAACCCGACGACGACCCCGACATCTGCGAGTTGACCAGCATCGGCGTCGTCCCGGCGTGGCGCGAGCAGGGCGTCGGCGCGCACGTCATCGAGCGACTCATCGACAAGGCCGGAGACGAGAATTTCGAGGACGTGTACGCCCTCGTCGGCGTCCCCGACTACCTCGCGCAGTTCGGTTTCGAAGCCATCGACACGGGCAACCTACCGCCGAAACTGCAGGACAGACTCGACTCGAAGCGCGAGCAGACCGAACCCGACGCCATCCCGATGGTGCTCTCGCTCGGCGAGTTCCAGATGCCAGACCGCCTGCGCGAACGATTCAAGACCGCTCGGGCGCGGGAAGAGACCAGTTCGGGAGAGAGCGACGCCGAGGAGATGGCCGAGGAGTTCGGCATCGACCCCGACGACGCGACGTACAAGTACGACACCGGCAGACAGTAGTTCGACGTGGATGCTCGCATTTTCACTTTTTCTCGGCGCGCGAGAAACTCGGAAGGAGGCTGGAGAGGGTCGAGGTGCGGTGATTAGGAGTCGGCAGTAGCTAGCAACACGCTAACGGGAAATCTCCGTAGCAACAGGTCAGTAAGAAATCTTCGCCAAAGAAACCAGCATTACAACCCTCTCCACGAGGCCGTCCGTCAACTCTTAAGACTCGCCACCACGACAGTCCAGACAATGTTCGACGCGGACGACCTCGAAGAAATCCGCCGAGGGAAAGATGACTGGGAGGACGAGACGCTCTCCCCGACGCTCGACCGGTTCGGCGAGCGAAAGGAGGAGTTCACCACCGACACGGACGGGCAGACGGTAGAGCGCCTCTACACGCCCGACGACGTAGCCGAGATGGACTACGAGGACGACCTCGGCTTCCCGGGCGAAGACCCCTACACGCGCGGCGTCTACCCGACGATGTACCGCGGTCGGCTGTGGACCATGCGCCAGTACGCCGGATTCGGTACCGCCGACGAGACCAACGAACGCTATCACTACCTGCTCGACAACGGTCAGAGCGGGCTGTCGATGGCCTTCGACTTACCAACCCAGATGGGTTACAGTTCCGATGACGCGATGTCGGCGGGCGAAGTCGGGAAATCGGGCGTGGCCATCGACACGCTGGCGGACATGGAAACCGTCTTCGACGGGATTCCGCTGGACGAAGTCAGCACGTCGATGACCATCAACGCGCCGGCCTCCGTCTTGCTGGCGATGTACATCGCGGTCGGCGACGAGCAGGGCGTGCCCCGTGAGCAACTCCGCGGAACCATCCAGAACGACCTGCTGAAGGAGTACATCGCGCGAAACACGTACATCTACCCTCCGGAGCCGTCGATGCGGGTGATTACGGACATCTTCGAGTTCTGTGCGGAAGAGACGCCGAAGTTCAACACCATCTCGATTTCGGGATACCACGTCCGCGAGGCGGGCGCGACGGCGGCCCAAGAGTTGGCGTTCACGCTCGGAAACGGCATCGCCTACGTCGAGGCCGCGCTGGACGCCGGACTGGACGTTGATGACTTCGCGCCGCAGTTGTCCTTCTTCTTCAACGCGCACAACGACATTCTGGAGGAAGTGGCCAAATTCCGCGCTGGCCGACGAATGTGGGCTACTATCATGGAGGAGCGATTCGGCGCCGAGAACCCGAAATCGAAACAACTCAAGTTCCACACCCAAACCGCGGGTTCGACCCTAACCGCCCAGCAAATCGACAACAACGTGGTTCGGGTCGCGTATCAGGCGCTCGCCGCAGTGCTCGGCGGCACCCAGAGTCTCCACACGAACGGGAAGGACGAGGCGCTGGCGCTCCCGACCGAGAAGAGCGTACGAACCGCGCTTCGAACCCAGCAAATTCTGGCCCACGAGAGCGGGGCGGCGGACACTATCGACCCGCTCGCCGGAAGCTACTACGTCGAGGCCCTGACCGACGACCTCGAAGAAGAGGCCTTCGACATGCTCGATACCATCGACGAGAAAGGCGGTATGCCCTCGGCCATCGAGAGCCAGTGGGTACAGCGCCAGATTCAGGACGTGGCCTACGACCGCCAGCAGGAAATCGAGGCGGGCGAGCGCACCATCGTCGGCGTCAACGAGTTCGAAGTTGACGAGGAACCCGAGATGGACATCCAAGAGGTCACGGAGGAAGACGAACGCCGACAAATCGAGAGCCTGAACGAAGTGCGAGAAGAGCGCGACGACGAGCGCGTCGAGGAGACGCTCACCGCACTCCGAACCGCCGCAGAAGGCAACGACAACCTCATGCCGTACATCATCGACGCCGTGAAAGCCTACGCCACTGTCGGCGAAATCTGTGACATTCTCCGGGACGTGTTCGGGGAGTACCAGCCCGGAACCGCAGTGTAATTTCCTTACTGGTCGAACTCTATCTTCTTGTGGTCGGCGGAAAGCCTCTCCCGTTTCGAGTCCAACGAATAAATAATGAGTTCGTCGGTCTCCTCTCGCCACGGGTTCGTCGCGTTCTATCGACAGTATACGAAGACGTGGCTCCACGCGCTCGCGACCGCGGCGCTGACCGCGTTCGGGATGTTGACCTTCGTCCATCGAGGCTTTGCTATCGTCGCGGTCACTGCATACGTCATTCCTCCAATCGTGCTATATCTCCGCGAATCGGACGGTCGTGCTATCGCATCCTCAACCGGAACGGATTCGACCGTCGAAGAGGTCGCTGAAACCGGTTCGAGTCCGACTGCCGAAACCGCCAGCGAACCGACGAACGGCGACTCCGACCGCCCCGCCAGCACTGCGAACAACACCGACCATTCGCACGATGCGGAGGCAGACACCGAAAAACCGCGCTGGACGGCCGTTCGAACGCCGACAGAGACGACGCTGTTCGATGCAGTCGTCACGGACGCTGGTGCCTTCGCCGTCGGCCAGGGCGGCGTCCTGCTCGCGGACGACGCAGGAACCGAATCCGACTCCGACTGGGGCGTCGTCCTCGAAGACGGGCCGGGCGCGAAGGAACGCGACCTCTTCGGCGTGGACGCAACCGACGGCGCAGTCTGGTTCGTCGGGGACGGCGGTTCTCTCGGTCGTCTCGACGCGGAGTCGAGGCGACACACGGACTACTCCGCACCTGCTGGACTCACCGACAACTGGACGGACATCGCGGTCGCAGGGACGAGCGACGACGCGACGATACTGCTGGCCAACGGCGCTGGACAGGTGTTACGAGGTCGATTCCGAGACGGCGACCTCGCGTTGGACGACCCGCAAAAACCCGGAAGCGGGTCGAGCATCTGCGCTGTGGCCTTTGCCGACCAGTCAGTTGGCTACTGCTGTGATACCAACGACTCGGTGTTCGAGACGACCGACGAGGGCGAGTCGTTCCGCCGAATCGGTATCGAATCGGTTGGCGGAACCCTCACTGACATCGGCGCGAGGACGCGTAGCGACTGCGCCGTCACCGACGACGCCGGAGTTCTCCACCGTTACGACGACGGAAATTGGACGCCGAAGCGACTCGGTGATTCTCCCCTTCGGTCGCTCGCGTGGGGTGAATTTTCGGTCGCCTGCGAAGCGGGCGGCGGCGTCCACGAACGCGACGAACGCGCCGATTCGACGGCCGAGTGGGAGCGAATTACAACGACAGCGGAGTCGCTGCACGGGGCAGCCGTCGGTTCCGAGCGCGCGATTGCAGTCGGCGAAGAAGGAGCGGTCGTCGTTCGTCCGATTGAGCACTAATCGGTGCGTTCGCGTGGCCCGATTCATTGGCATTAAATCGCCCGCCGACGATTTCTATCCATGCACATCGACCACATCGGCATCGCAACCGACGACGCGGGCGAACTGGCAGAGCTATACGCCGACCTCTTCGACGTCCCTATCGCGCACGAGGAGGTGTTCGATGGCCTGCGCGTCGTTTTCCTCGAATTCGGTGATAGCTACTTCGAACTGCTGGAACCAATCGAAGCGGGGACGATTTCGCGCTATCTGGACAGACAAGGAGCAGGCATCCACCACGTCGCGCTCCAGACCGACGACATCGAGGGGGCGCTGGCGACCGCCCGCGACCATGGCGTCGAACTCATCGACGAGGAACCGCGCCCCGGCGCGTGGGGCCACGACGTTGCCTTCTTGCATCCGAAATCGACTGGCGGCGTCCTCATCGAGTTCGTCGAGCACTAAAACCAGTCTTCCGCACGTCGCTCGTTCGCCGGAAGCATTTTTTCGGGCGGTTCCGCGAACCACGCCGCACCGTTCAGTTCGCCGCCCTGAATCGCAATCGTGCCGCCTCGATACTCGGCGTCGAAGAAGACGTACAGGAGGTGGATTCGCTTATCGTCGTCGCCCTCCGAGACGACCGTCGCCTTGCAGAGCAAGAACGGTTCGGTGAGCGAACAGCGAATGCCCGTCTCCTCCTCGACTTCTCGAATCGTCGTGTCTTCGAACGTCTCGCCGTCCTCCCGGCCGCCGCCGGGCAGTCCCCACGACTCCGACCCGCGGTTGAGAATCATCAACGCCCGAGGAGCGTCGCCACGAGCCTCGTCGGGCATCGAGTCGGACAACGACGGCGCATCCGCCGGGTTCCGAACGACCCACGCGTACGCCCCGCCAAGATAGTCGTCGCGGGCGTAGCCGAGAATTTCTTCGAACGTTTCGGGCGGTCGCTCCCACGTCTTCTCTTCGACCGGGATATCTCCGTACTCACCCTGGAGCCGTTCTATCCGTTTCTCGACCTCCGCGCGATTGATTTCGGTAGACATGGATTCCATCCAAATCGCACCGGAAATATATATCAATCGAAACGAAGTTCTCGCTCGTCGCACGCCCACTCCTGCACCCTCGGTTCGAGAAATTCGAAAAGCGGCTCTGGTGGACTGGCGAACCATCTCGCCTCCAACACTTCCTCGTCGGTGGTCGCGGACGCATCCGTCGTCTCTGTCGCCCGAGCGTCGAACTGAACGGTCAGTGCGTGCAGTCGCTGGTCGCGGTCTGTCTCCAGTACGATGGTCTTCCGGCGAACGCGCCAGACACCGGTAACTTCGCAGTCGATGCCCGTTTCCTCCCGAACTTCCCGACGGGCGGTTTCCGCGTGACGCTCGCCCGATTCGTGTCTGCCACCCGGAACTCCCCAGGTATCGGGGGCGTCGGGATGGCGGATGAACAGCGCCCGTCCGTCAGGGTCGGTGACGAACGCGCCTGCATCGCCGAGCCAGCCGTCTTCGGCGAGGCGACGACCGTGGGCGAAGAATTTGGGGTTATTCTCGACGGTCGTCTCGTGCACCGGGAAGTCGCCGTACTCGTCCCGTAAACGTTCGACTCGTTCGTCTATCTCCGCGCGCATCCGCTCGGCGAGTGACATGGAACCGAACTGAAAAGCCGAACCGACATCAGCGTATCGTTCGAACTCTCCTCTCGATTCCGGTACGAACGGACTGATGCAGGGAAAGTAGTCCCCCTGGCGGACATGAAAAGGATCAACGAGGTGCGTTAGCACCGAGCGAGGCGTTCACTTGAAGCGGAACGTCTCCAAGTTTTTCGGCGCGAAGGTTCGGATGTTGTACTCGTGGTAGAGCGACGAGGAGAGGTCTTGCGTCGAACTCTCGTCGCCGTGGACACAGAGCACTTTCTCGGGGCGCGGGTTCATCGTCTTCACGAAGTTCATCAGTCCGGCGCGGTCGGCGTGGCCGGAGAACCCGTCTACCGTCTCCACGTCCATCTTGAGACTGAGCGTCTTGCTCCGATTTCCGCGTCCGTTGAGCGGGACTTCGTCCCACCCGGTCTGGATACGGCGACCGAGCGTTCCCTGTGCCTGATAGCCGACGAAAACCATCGTGTTGTCCGGGTCGCTTCCGAGGTGTTCGAGCCACGACATGATTGGGCCGCCCGTCACCATCCCGGAGGTCGAGAGGATGATGGCTTGGTCGCCGTCGGCGACTTCTTGTCGCTCTTCCTCGCCGCCGTCGATGTGGTTGAACTGCGGCGCGAGAAACGGGTTCTCGTCCTCGTGGAAGATGCGGTCGCGGAGGTCGTCGCGGAGGTACT
>CAYNQM010000107.1:0-11357 GCA_964399275.1 uncultured Haladaptatus sp. | reverse complement strand
GATGAGCGCGAACACCATCAGGTCGAAGGGAAGCGAGATGCCGATGGTCGTCGCCATGAACAGCGTCTTGATTTGGAGGTTGATGCTCGTCAGGAACATGTGGTGCATCCAGACCAGAAAGCTCTGAATCGCCACGAGAACCATCGCCAGAATGAACCACTTCCGTCCGACGAGTCGCCTGCCGGTGAAGGTCTGGAACGTCTCGGCCATCACGCCGACCGCCGGGAAGAAAACGATGTACACCTCGGGATGGCCGAAGAACCAGAAGAGGTGCGCCCAGAGCAGTGAACCACCGGCTTTGGCCGTGAAGTAGGTCGTTCCGAGCAGTCGGTCGGAGGCGAGAATGATAAGCGCCGCGAGCAGTGCGGCGAACGCGAACAGCATCATCCAGACCGTGAGGAGAATCGTCCACGAAAACAGCGGCATTCGCCAGAGCGTCATCCCTTCTGCCCGCATTCGGTGCATCGTCGTCAGGAAGTTCACCGACGACACCGTCACCGAAGCGACGAACAAAATCAGCGCGAGCACCGCGGTCGATGCGCCGACGTTCGGCGTGTAGACAGGCAGATTCAGCGGCGCGTACATCGTCCATCCGCCGGCCAAACTTCCGCCTTGGAAGAAGGAGACGCCGAGCAGAATTCCGGAGAAGAGATAGAGCCAGTACGACAGCGCGTTGAGTCGCGGAAACGCGAGGTCTTTCGCGCCGATTTGGAGCGGAACGACGTAGTTCGCGAATCCGAAGGCGAACGGCGAGAGGAACCAGAAAATCATGATGAGACCGTGCGTCGAGACGGCCTGATTGTACGACATTGAGGAGAGAATTCCTGTTCCCGGCGTCCACAGTTGCAGTCGCATCAACAGCGCCAGCACGCCGCCGAAGACGAGGAAGAAGAGCGCGGTAATCGTGTAGAGGACGCCCACGTCCTTGTGATTCGTCGTGACGAGCCATCGCCTAACTGAACTGGTCGGTGGAAATGCGCCGTGGGCGTGGGTTTCGTCGGTCATGCTGAGTGGGTTGTCGTTTGCGCGGGTCGGTCTGTGTGATTCGCCGAATCGTTCGAACTATTCGCCGAGTCGTTCGCGGAACTGGTCGTGTTCTCGTACCACGACTCGTACTGGTCTGGTTCCATCACGACCACGTCGGCCGTCATGTAGGAGTGGCCTGCCCCGCAAAGTTCGAAACAGCGAACTTCGTAGGTGCCGGTTTCGTCCGCGACGAACCACGTATCGGTTCGTTGGCCCGGTATCGCATCCGTCTTTACCCGTAGCTCGGGGACGCCGAACGTGTGAAACACGTCGGTCGAAGTGACGGAGAGCCGAACCGTCTTCCCCTCCGGCACCCGGAGGGTGCTACTTTCGTGGCCGTTCGGATAGACGAACTGCCAGTTGAACTGGGAGCCGACGACTTCGACCGTCATCGCGTCTTTGGCTTCGGTCGTGGTGTCGTCTTCGACGTAGAGGAGCGTGCCGTACGTCCAGAGAACCAGCGAGACGACGATGATAGCGCTCAGCAGAAATGACGTTCGCAGTTTCGCTCCCCCACCGCCCCCGCCCGTCGGCAGTTCACCGAGTTTCGGGGGGTCAAAATCGTGGGTTTCGTTGCCGTCTCTGTATTTGTACGCGGTGTACAGCATGTAGCCGATGACGACGACGCTAACGAGGACGCCGAGGAGGAGAAAGACGCCGAAAATCTGCTGGAACACCTCGGCTCGCGTCCCGCGAGGAATGAGACCACCCACACCGTCGTGAAGCGGAAAGAGACGGACGTACCCCGGCATCACCTTATATTTAATGATTTTCTATTTACTTAGGAGTTTCGGGGAGGGTGCCGCGAACGTTTTTGTCCTCGGGAGTGGTACCATACCTCATGGCAGATAACGATACTCAATCCGTCGTCGAAGTGGACGTCAACGAGAGCGCCGCGGAACCGGACTTCGACAGCCTGACCGGCATCGTGGTGGACGGATTCATCGGTGCAGTCGGCGGTCTCGTCGGCACGGCGGTCATGACCGCAGTGCTCATGGTCGGGGCGAGTGTCAACGCGTTCGATCTCAACTCGTTCGCCGTGCTCGCCGAACTCACGGGCATCGAGGCCCTCTTCCCATCGAATCGGGCGGCGGTCGGCTACCTCGTCTTCCTCGGCGGCGGGATGATAACGTGGCCGCTCCTGTTCGCTTCGATTGGGTCGTACCTTCCGGGCGAGAAGTACGCGACGAAGGGGATTCCCTACGGATTCGTCCTCTGGACAGGGTTCTCGCTGGCCTTCTATGACGGCTACACCGGAATACTGCTCGTGCTGTATCTCGTGTTGACCCTGCTCGGCCACTTCGCCTACGGGTTCGCGCTCGGGGCGGTGTTCGATTACCTCTCGAAGCGCCCGACTACGCTGGTCTGAGTCGGACAGTTATTCCCGTCTCGAAGACTCCCACGACGACTCTCCTTCGGCCTCGTCGTCAGGCGGTTGCATCGGCGTGGAGTACACGTGCTCGGGTTCCTGTTTGTGCCCACGAAACGTTTCGAGGAGGTCTTCTACGTCCTTCCCCGTCTGCATCTGATACTCCGACAGTATCGAGACGAGGCGATTGATTTCGCGGTTGCTCAGGGAGACAGTGTTCGTCATATCTCGAACGAGGCGCTAACGAGTAAAAGAATCCACGCCTGCTGATTCAAGGTTCCCCTTCGTACGGCCACCTCCCGCCGATTTTCAGTTCTTCGACGTAGCCCGCGTCGATTTCCTCGCGTATCTCGTCGCGCGATTTGTGCGGAATCTCGCGGTCGGCGGCGGCGAGGGCAACGACCGCGTTCGAAAGCACGACGGCCAGCGCTCGTAGGTCGCGAACGTCGAGTTTGTCCAGCGTGTCGGCGTGCGTGTGGCCCCACCCGCGACCGCTTCCCTCCGACCGCGAATAGGCCATCACCGACGGGACGCCCTCCTGCACGAACGCCCACTGGTCGCCGTGGGGACTGATTCGTTCGTGCGTCGAGAGTGGTACCCGAAGTTCGTCCGCGACTTCCTCGAATGTCGCGGCGAGTTCCTCGAATCCGTTGGTTCCGACGCCGAGATTTCTGGAATTGCCCGCGCCGTCGATGTTGACGACGCATTTCACCGAATCGAGGTCGTGCGTTTCGGCCCAGTGATACGCGCCGTAGAGACCGATTTCCTCCGAGCCGAATGTCACCAACCGGACACGGGTGTCGAGTTCGATCTGTCCGAGCAGTCGGCCGATTTCGGCGACGAGAGCGCTTCCCGCCCCGTTGTCGTTCGCGCCCTCGCTAACGTCGTGCGCATCGACGTGGGCCGTTACCAGTACCTCCTCGTCGGTATCCGGGCCGACGACCGCCTCGACGTTCCGGGAGTGCGTCGGGTTGTTTCGGCATTCGACCGAGAGGGCGGCCTCCTCGCCTTCGTGCTCGCGGCGCAGTCGCGCGCCGACCTCGGCGGAGACACCGACCGCCGGAATCGGGCCGGGACGGTTGTGGTAGCCGATTTCGCCGGTCGGCGGCAGACACCCCTCAACGTGGTTCCGGAAGACGAAGCCGACCGCGCCACCCTCCGCCGCTCCCGCGTACTTCTCCATTCGGTGAACCCACCGACCGTGGTCGTCGGGCGTCTCGCTGGAGGCCATCACGATTTTGCCGTCGAGGTCGTGCTCCTCAAAGTCCTCCAGCAAACCGTAGCCGATATCGACCAACTCGCCGGTCGCCTCACTATCCGGCGTTCCGGGGAGTGCGATGACTTCGTGGTCTTTGGCGAAGGCTTCGTCGCCGACTTCGAGAGAGGACGACCCGCGCCACCAGCCGGGAATTTCGAACTCGTCGATTTCAACTTCGCGCGCACCGGCACGTTCGAAGGCGTCCGCGACGACTTCCGCGCCCGCTTGCTCGCCCGCCTGTCCCGCCATCCGGTTGCCGACCGAGACGAGTGCTTCGAGCGTCTCCCACGATTCGGTGCTCGTGACAGCGTCGCCGACGACCGACTCGGGTATTCGTGACATGGTTTTCTCTCCCACCCGCTCCCAAAGAACCTCCGGAACCCGGCACGGCTTACAGCTATTCGGTGATGGCCTCCCCGACCGCGAATACCTCCCCTGTCGCCGAGAACTGAACTACTATCCCGTGGCGGATCCTACGTACTGCTATGGATTCCGCTGACCAGACTCGCTCGGCCCGGCAGGCGGTCGAGCGCCTCGCCGACCCGGTGCTCGCGCTCGACGCCGACTGGCGAGTAACCTATCTAAACGACCCAGCGCGCGATATCTTCGGACTCGGTATCGGTGAGCGACTGCCCGACGCACTGCCGACGACCGCGGGGGAGACGATTCACGAACGCTGTCAGGCGTCCGTGAAAAACGACGAGTCGGTGACATTTCGGCTGTCGCTCGACAACACACAGCACGAAATAACGACGCATCCCGACGAGACGGGGATAACGCTCGTCGTGCGCGAACCCGAGTCGTTCGAGGACGTAGCCGCCGAACTCGAACTGAAAGAGCGCGCCATCAACGAGGCACCCGTGGGAATCACCATCGCCGACGCGGGATCGGGCGACGAACCGCTCATCTACATCAATGAAGCGTTCGAGGAACTGACCGGATACGCTGGCGACGAAGTGCTCGGGCGTAACTGTCGATTCCTTCAGGGAGAGGACTCCGACCCCGACGCAGTCGCACAGATGCGGGCCGCCATCGACGACGAGGAACCCGTCTCGGTCGAACTGCGCAACTACCGGAAAGACGGCGAGGAGTTCTGGAACCGAGTCGATATCGCGCCAATCCGCGACGACAGCGGCGAAGTGTCTCATTTCGGTGGGTTTCAAACCGACATTACGGAGCGAAAGCGTGCCGAGTTCGAGGCCCGCAGGCGGGCCGAAGAACTCGAACACCTGCTCGAACGAATCGAGGGTCTGCTCGGCGACGTTACCAGCGCGGTGGTCGAAGCGCCGACGCGACAAGCAATCGAGACGGCGGTGTGCGAGCGCGTCTCCAGCGTCGAACCGTACAACTTCGCGTGGGTCGGCGAGCGCGACATCCGAACCGACGGCGTCGAAGTACGAGCGGTGGCGGGCGAGTGCGACCCGAAACCCGAGCACCCCATCGTGACCGAAGCCCTCGAAACCGGCGAGTTACAGGTGGACGAACTCGGAATCGAGGGTTGTGCGGCAGTCGCGGCACAGCCCATCGCCTACGACGACACGGAGTACGGCGTCCTCGTCGTCTGTGCCACCAAATCCGACGCCTTCAACGAGCGCGAGCAGGTCGTTCTCAAGTCGCTGGCACGAGGCATTGCCAGCGCCATCAACGCCCGGGAGACGCGCAGAATTCTCATCGCCGACAGCGTGGTCGAGGCCGAGTTCGCGTTCCGGAGCCATGACCTCTTTTTCGTCGCCATCGCCGACCAGACGGGCGGCGAAGTCGAATACCTGCAATCGACCAACCGCGACGACGGGTCGGTCGTCTCGTTCTTCTCGGTTCGGAACGCCGACGCCGACGACGTGCTCGACGTAGTGAAAGACCGAGAGGCCGTCACTGACTCCCGACTGGTGGCGGAAAACGACGAGGAAGCACTGTTCGAGTTCGTCCTCCCGGCGGGAACGCTCGTCTCGACCATGACGGAGTACGGCGGGAAGACGCAGGCGATTTCGGCGACTCCCGACGACTCTCGCGTCGTCGTCGAATTTCCGCAAGAAGCGGACGTTCGCGGCCTCGTCGAGCGCCTCAAGGAATCGTACCCCGGGACGGAACTGCTCGCCTACCGCCACCGCGAACGTCCGGCAAAGACCAAACAGGACTTCATCGAGAACCTGACCGACAACCTCACCGAGCGCCAGTTGACCGCCCTCCAGACCGCCTACGTCAGCGGTTTCTTCGACTGGCCGCGCCCCGTGACTGGCGAGGAACTCGCCGAATCGATGCAAATCTCGCGCTCGACGTTCCACGAGCATCTGCGGGCCGCGGAGCGCAAACTCTGTGGCGAGTTCTTCGGAGACGACGCGGTCTGATTTTCCCGGAACGGTTCGTCGCGCTCACCGAGCCGAAAATTCCGTCTTCAGCAGTCGAGGTGCAGTGAGAAAACCCGGTATTTTTGCCCAGAAACTCTCCGACCTAACTAGTTGGGAGGTTCTAATTTATTACAACCCTTCCATCACCAGAACGGGGAGACTCGATGCAAACAACCAGACGTGATGCAATAAAAACCCTCGGCAGCGCAGGTGTGGTGACGATGATTGGCGGCGGCGGCGTCGCCGCCATCGTCGGTGCTGACGACCACAACTCAGACAGCGACGACTCGATGGAAGACGATTCGAGCACGGCGATGGTGCGCGTTGTCCACGCCTCGCCCGACGCACCGAACGTGGACGTGTGGGTAGATGGCTCGAAAGTCCTCTCGGACGTGCCGTTTACCGCGGTGAGCGACTATCTCGACGTACCGACCGGAACGCGCATGGTGACGATAACCGCCGCAGGCGACCCGGAAACGGTCGCCTTCGAAGGCGAACTGACGGTCGAGGAGATGGCGTACACGGTCGCCGCAGTCGGCGAGTTGACGAGCGAGGACACAGAGTTCAAACCGTGGGTGCTGACCGACGATGCGTCCCCGAGCGATGACGTGGCCGCAGTCCGACTCGCGCACGCCGCACCCGACGCGCCAGCAGTAGACGTTACCGTGATGGACGGGGAGAAGAAATTGTTCAGCGGCGTCGGATTCGGCGAGGCGAGCGACTACGTGGAAGTGCCCGCCGGAAGCTACACGCTCTCGGTCTGGCCTGCCGAGGACGCAGGCTGTGACTCGGCGGCGACGTTCGACGTGGAGGTCAACGGCGGCATGGCCTACACTGGCTTCGCAGCGGGATACCTGACGCCCGACGACGAACCGACCGGCGAAGCGTTTGACCTCGTCGTTGCCCAAGACGCGACGAACTAGTTCGCTCGATTCGTCGAGTAGACCGGCCCAAATCCGTTTTTTGCACCCTACGATTCCGCCCAAGCGCCGCCTAATTCGGCCGAAGGCGTCTCATAACAATATAGGCAGTCGTGAACCACTCTGCTATGCCCGGCGTAATTGGTGGAACCGTCAACAATCGTGCTCTCGGTGAGATGCTCGACACGATGGACGACGAACCGTGGTACGGAACGACCGAGCTCTCGGCTGGTGACTGTCGAATCGGACACGTCCACCACGGCGAGCGAGACCCGAACGGCTGGACGACGTGGCGCGACGGGAAGAAAGTCGGCGTGCTCCACGGTGTGGTGTCCAACCGCGCGGAACTGGGTCTCTCGACCGACGCCATCTTCGAGCGTGTGCTCGCTGACCCCGACCGCACGCTCCCGAATCTCAGCGGCCCGTTTCTGCTTGTCGTCGCCGACGAAACCTCTACCGTCGTTGCGACCGACAAAATCGGAACGCGACCCTGCTACTACTCAGCGGTTCACGGATTTCTGTTCGGAAGCGAACTCAAATCGCTGGTGACGCAACTGCACGACCCACGAGTGGACGTTCGCGGGGTGAGCGACGTTCTGCACATGGGATACGTCTTCGGACAGAAGACACTCGTTGCCGACGTTCGTGCGCTTCGTCCCGCGTCGTACCTGCACTACGACGGTGACAACGTGGAGACGCACAAGTACTGGAGACCCAACTTCGGCATCGCACCGCAGGAAGGGTACGTGGACGAAGCGGTTCGTCGCTACCGACGGGTCGTCGGCAACGTCGCGGACACCATCGACGGCCGGACTGGGGTGTGGCTTTCCGGCGGCCTCGACAGCAGAACGCTCGCCGCCGCCCTGAAGGACGAAATCGGCCCGATGAAGACGTTCACCTACGACTACTCGGAGACGCAGGAAGACCGAATCGGAGCCGAACAGGTCGCAGAATCGCTCTCCCTGTCGAACCAGTACTACGATTACTCGCCCGACGACTTCGTCTCGGCCATCGAACGCGGCGTCGATATCATGGACGGGATGTTGCAGTGGTCGTTCTACGTCAATCTCGCGCCGTCGCTCGAAGACGTATCCGGACAAGTGGACGTGCTGTTCGAAGGAAGCAGTCAGGGGGAGTTTTTCGGCGACGTGATGTATCGCTCGTATCTGACCGGAAAACAGCCAGTCGATGCGCTCGCCTCCCTGAAAGCACAGCAATCGCCCGCTGACGTGCAGGCCCTCCTCACTGACGATGTTTCGCCGAACCAATCGCTGGGGCGCGTGGTCGAACGGAGCACGCAATCCCGGCGAGAGCACCGAACGCTCGACGCACTCTGGGAAATCTTCGCGGACTCGCATTTCCGGTCGAATCGCCTCTACCGAAGTCAGGCCGGAACCCGAGTCCCCTTCGCCGACGGTGAGTTCATGAACCACGTCGCCCGAATGCCGTACAACCGGTACCGAATCGGCGCGATTCCCGGCACGCGCGGAGAAATTCCATCCGCCGTCGCGCCGCTCAAACTCGAAGTCGCGCGCAGAGTCGCTGGCCCCGCCGCGAGCGTTCCGTACAACCGAACGAAGCGACCGCCCACGTCGCCGCTCGCGCTTCACGCCGCCGGGTTCGTCGCGGACAACGTCAAAAAGCGCGTTTTCGGCCCGAACACCTGCCGAATGGGTCGCTGGTACAGAGACCACTCCGGCATGCGGACGTTCATCGACGGTCTGCTGGACGACGCGTGCGAGCGCGACCTGTTCGATTCGGACGCAGTTCGTGACCTCCAACGAGAGCATCTGGACGAACGAGCCGACCACCTCAAGCCGATTTCGGGGTTGACGACGCTCGAACTCTGGATGCAAAAGCACCTCGACACACTCCAGTCGAAAACCGGTCAACGCGTTCCGGTACGGTAGGGGGACACCCTTCCAAAGCGGTCTCCGTTCGAGGCTACTCTCGGAAATTAATATTTTCATATATTTTCGTCTCGACGGTACCGCCAAAACCGAGATGCTAGCGACAACGATGGGCCGATCCGACGGTTTATTGTAAAATATACACAATGAAAAATTTGATATGTTTATTATATTTTAGCCTTAGTAGTCGTTTTTTATGCTTCCTGGATCGTCTGACAAAAATTTATAAACACTGCGGCCAGACTGCGATGCAGGTTGGTCAGGAGTGGCTCAACGAACAAACGACAAAATATCAAACGAAACATCGAGGAACTATCGAAACGCGCTCGTCCTCCCCGTGCTCGGCGTCTGCTGGTTGGGGTTTCTCATCTACACTGAACTGTACGGCGGCGGGGCGAACATCGATTTCATCGCCATGACGCTCGGTGCCGGGTTAATGGTCGCCGGGGCGTTTCGATTCCTCCAATCGCACACCGAGCACGAAGAGTAACGCCGAAAGAGAGAGGACGACGCACCACGAAGGGGAGACGATGAACGTCGGCACGTTCCTTCTCGTCGAACTCCTCGTCGTACTCGCGCTTCTCTCCATCGGTGGCGCCCTCGTCTACCGATGCCGAGCGTCCGGCGAGTGGCAACCGCGCGGACTACGGGATGCCGAAGAAGACGCCGGAGTCGAAGTCGAGTGGCGCTAGTCTCGCCACTGCGCGTGGAGTTCGCTACTGTGCGCTCGCTCGTCGGGGTCGGTGATGACCGCGACCATTCCCGCTCTATCGAGCGCGTATCGTCGCTGGTCGTCGCGGGTGGCGAGTGAGCGATTTCTGAGTTCCGCGAGGAGGCTCTGAATTTGTTCGACGGACGCCGTCACCGCGTCCGCGATTTCGTGAACCGTCATTGGCCCGTCTTTTGCGAGCGTAGCGATGACGTCCCACGTGTGGTCGTCGTTGCACAGCGATTCCCGACGCGCCGCATCGATGCGAACCACGACAGGATCGGCGTTCGCCAACTCCACGAGCGACGCCGTCTCGGAAATCGATTTGTGCGACACCGCCTTTCCGAGCGCTTGTCCCCGCTGTCTGAGTCGTTCTCGATAGGCCTCGACGGGGTCGTCGTACTCGTCGTCCGCGATTCCGGCGTTCGAATTCGGAGTTTCGGCCGATTCGTCCGACGCTTCGGGACTTTCGACGTCGTCCGTCGTGTGTTCCATCTCGGACTGCTCGACTTCGCTTTCCTGGCGCTCTTCCCGCTCCTCGAACGACTGTAAGTCAGTCTGACCGTCTTCCAACTCGGCAATCCGCGATTCGAGTTCGCCGATTCGCTCGTTTTTCTCGTGGAGTCGCTCTTCGAAGTCCTCCGGGCCGCCCACGTCGCCGTGCGCGAGCGCGTTCGCCATCTTTCGCGCCGCGGCGGAAACGTCCCGGGCCGTTTGGAGTTCGTTCTCCAACTCCGCGATTTGCTCCTGTTTGCGTTCCAGTTGGCTTTCGAGTTCCGCGACGCGGTCGTGTTTCTGCTCTTGGAGTTCCGTGATTCCCTCCAAGTCCTCCATCAGCGCGTCGCTGACCGACTTGAGTTCCGGACGCTCGAAGTCGTCCAGACCGGGCGTCGCCCCCGCGTCGAACGTCTGTTTGCGGTTGAACTGCACCCGTCGAATGCTACCGTCCGTCCAATCGGTCTGGACGAACGCCTCGCCAGCGTTGAGGCCGGGAACCGCCTCGCCGTACTCGTCGCCGACGATTCGGCTGACGACCTTGGTGTCGTTATCCCAGGTGAGTCGATGCCAGACCATCCAATCACACTGGGTAATGAAGTCCTTCTTCACGTCAGCCGGTCGCTGGGACATCCCGACAATGCCGAGGCCGTGTTTGCGGCCGCGCTTGCCGATCTTGATAAGCATTTTTCCCGTCTCGGTCATCCCACCGCCTTCGGGGATGTACTCGTGGCACTCCTCGACGAGCACCAGAAACGGCTTCTTCTGCTTTTTCGCCTTGGCGAATAGCTGTCGAGCCACAGCGAGCAGCATCTCGTCGGCGTCGTCCGGGTCGAGGTAGGAGGAGACGTCAAGGATGATTGGGACGTTCTCTTCGAGTGCCAGTGTCGCCAGTTTCTCCGCGTGTTCGGGGCTGACCCGGATGTCACACTCCTCGTCGGCCCCTGCGTGGAGCAGTTCGTACTCCTCTTTGAGGCCGTAGTACTCGCCGTCCACGTCGACGATGAGCAGGCCGTAGCCAGCCTCGAGCAGTTGCTCGGCGACGACACTCGCCGTGTTTGATTTCCCGCTCCCGCTCTTGCCGGTGATGAATCCTCGGCCGGCGAGGAGGTCGATGACCGGCATCTCGACTGGTTCACCGTTCTCGGCTTCTTCGCCAACCCTGATGCGTTCGGTGTCCTGGTTCATAATGTCGCCCAGAGTCGTCGGCGGGCCGCGGTGTTGGCCGCCCGACTACTGGTGGTTGGTGTACTCCACCAACCGTGGACACATAGTCGTTTCCGACGCTGGAGTTCAACTGTCGAACTCGGTCAGCGAGAACTGGC
>CAYNQM010000106.1:0-11444 GCA_964399275.1 uncultured Haladaptatus sp. | reverse complement strand
GATGGATGTCGCCGCGGACGCCGCTCGCGAGGAGTACCGCGACCTGCTCGAATCGGACGGCTTCGTCTCCTACTTCGAGGAGACGACGCCAATCGGCGTCATCGAAGACCTCAATCTCGGCTCTCGTCCCGCCTCTCGCTCGGGAGAGCGGGCGGTCGAAGACCTCCGGGCGATTCCATGGGTGTTCTCGTGGACGCAATCGCGCTGTATCCTGCCGGGGTGGTACGCCCTCGCCGTCGGACTGGACGCCGCCATCGACGAGGTCGGCGTCGAGACGCTCCAAGAGATGTACGAGGAGTGGCCATTCTTCCGAACGACGCTCGACAACGCGGCGCTGGCGCTCGCCCGCACCGACCTCGAAATTTCGGCGGAGTACGCCGACCTCGCCCCCAACCCCCTGCGCGAACGGTTCTTCCCGCGATTGGAGAGCGAGTACGAGCGCTGTGTCGAACTCGTCGAGGAACTCACGGAGCGCGACGACCTACTCGAACGCGAATGGCTCCGTGAAAGCCTTTCGCGTCGTAACCCCTACGTCGACCCGCTCAACTACCTCCAAGTGAATCTCCTTCGGCAAACGCATCTCACGGAAACCGAGCGCCGCGCCTTGCGACTCACGGTGACGGGCGTCGCGGCGGGGATGAAAAATACGGGGTGACGATTCCACGACAAACGTTACGGACGTGCGTACCGACCCCCATTGGGGGGAACGATGAGAGGACTCGACAGACGCGAATTTCTCCGACTTGCGGGAGGGTCGCTCGGAGTCGCCGGTATCGCTGGAAATGGAAGCGCGAACCAACTAAACCGACTGAACCGCCGGATGGTGTTCGAAGATCCGCCGAGTCTGTCGGACGACTACAAGAACCGTATCATACTGGTAACGGATAAGTCCGAACCCGACACCGGGATTCCATCCGTCGGAGGATGCGGGTTCGACGACCCGTGGCCGCCGAAGGGAGTAGACGTGTTCGATGGACTCGTCGTCGAGTGGCGAAATAAGGATACGTCGAGGGTGTTTGGTACGACGCCGAGGGTACGAGCCCAAAAACTCGTCCGCCGAGATCTCTACGTCGAACGGCGCGACCCGCCGGTCGAAATCGGCACGCCGTTCATCATCAGCGAAGTCGTTCGCTGTCCGGACGGGTTGATCGGCGTGGAGGCGAATCAGCTACCGGGCGTCCGAATCGAGACCCCGCCGGGGAACGAGAGTGGAGCCGGATGAGACGTGTGCCTTCGCTGAGAGCACTTATCCGGTAGCGCAAAAAGAGGGGAATGAACCGCAGTCGTCTGCTTTCGTGTTCCGCGCTCGCACTCGCTGGCTGTGCAGGCGTCTCGCCGAAATCATCCACGAATACCACCGACGCACCGACGACCCCGACGGCGACAACTACGGTCACGGGAGGGTGCTGTTCGAGGTGCCGACCGACTCCGCTGGCCGTTCGAGATTCGCCTCACCGTCCGAAACGTCGGTGACGGAGACGGATCGTTCAGAGGCGTGCTGAACCAGCGCGGCAATCGGACGCTGACGTGGTTCGCGCTTCCCGTCCCCGCCGGAGAAACCCGGACGTGGTGGTACGAGTATCGCCATAGTGCGGAAACGTTGGCGCTCGTCTGGGAAGACGAAGTCATCGACTGCGATGTCGAAATCGGATGACCTTTCCGAACGCGCGACGGAGACGCGAACGTGAGCGACGAGGTTCGCGTCGAGGTGCATCCGGGTCGGGAGGCGGTCGTGGAGTTCGACCCCGACCTGACGTTCGAATGCGTCGATAGCTGTACGTGGTGCTGTCACCACGGCGTGCTCATGTACGACCGCGAATTTTTCGAACTCGGCGAGCGAGCGGATTTGAACGAGGCGACCACGCAGTTCCGCGGACAGGACTTCGTCAAGCGCGAGGCGAAAGACCACGACAACTGCGCCGAGGACGGGCAGGCCTGCCACTTCCTCCGGGAGGACGGTCTCTGCGAACTGCACGCCGAACACGACTGGAAACCGGCGCGCTGTTCGGTGTACCCCCTATCAGTGCGGCGCGAGGATGGCGAAATTCGCGTCGATATTCGAGACTCCGCGGACGAACACTGCGAGGGAATGAATGTCAGCGACCGCAAAATCATCGACAATCTCGATGCATTTCTCCCGGACTACCTCTGGGAGTTGGAGAATCCGGATTCGAAGCGAGAACTCTAATCCTCGCCCGAAATCGCGTCGTCGCGGAGTCGCTCGCCGCGTTCCGTTTCGACGGAGAGGTCGGGCACTGCCGTCGGTTTGCCGTCGTCATCGACCGCGACGTAGACGAAATACGACTCCGTGGTTCGTTCTCGCTCGCCGGTTCGTGGCTCTTCGCGGAAGGCGCGGAGTTTCACTTTTGCGCTCGTTCGTCCGGCGTCGTAGACATAGGACTCGATAATCGTCGTGTCGCCGACTGGAATCGGTCGAGTGAAATCCATCCGATTGACGCTGGCGGTGACGCAGGTTTCGCCCGCGAAGCGCATCGCGGACATGGCTCCGATTTCGTCCATCCACTTCATCACGATGCCGCCGTGGGCAGTGTCGTAGTTGTTGGCGTGGTTCGGTTGGACGCGCTCGCGGTTCTCGATGTACGTGTCTAGCAGTGTCGGCATGTACGACTCTACTGCGAGTCCACGAATAATCTTTCTGCGAGACGAGGGCAAAAGGGAGTCGCTTACGGACGGGCGATAGTCAGCCAGAAGACGAAGACGACTGCGCCGCCGAGTGTCGTGCTCGCGACTGCGTGGGTGCGAAGTTCGTCGAGGAGGTGATGGGCATTCTCGGACAGTTGGGCGACTTCGTAGATGTCGCCGCCGAGTTCACAGCGCGGGAGGAAGTCCATGGCGACGTGGAGGAAGACGCCCGCCGCGAACCCGAAGACGAGACCGTTGACTGCACCGGTAGACGGCAGTTCGAGGAGCGCCGAGAGGATGGCGGCGATGCCGACGCCCGCCGCAGGAAGAAGGAGAATCGAGGCCGGTTTGCCCGCGCGCCGAAGTCTGTGCGCGGAGACGTAGCCAGCGGGGCCTTTGTGGGAGACGATGGCCAGACCGAGCAGAAGTCCGAGGTCGGGCATGTTGCCGTAGACGAGTCCGATGATGGCTCCCGCCGTGAACGAGTGTGCGGTCAGTTCGACGGCGGCGTGGTCGAACGGAACGTCCAGATGCATCAGTCGATGGCCGAGGGTGTGCGCGCCGAAGCCGACCAGAATGCCGAGTGCGATGCCGAAACCGCCGAACTGGGGATGGTGGTCGATTGCGCCGGGAACGAGGAAAACGGCGGCGCTGGTTATCATCGCGCCGCTGGCCAGTCCGAACGCCCAGACGAGTTTCTTCGCGTGTGCCGATTCGTTCCCCCGTGAACCGAGGGCGGCGGCCCCTGCCATCGCACCGAACGCGACCCACGCGATGGCGAGCACCTTGTCGAGACCCTCGGACACCCCGAAGAGAGAAAGAACCACAAGCGTAACGAACCCGAGGAGACCGAGCCGAGACAGTCGTACCATGGTTATTAATCCCGTATTCAATCTTATTAATCCGTCGCTCTCGGCCACAAGGCAGTTCTGTGGTGACGGATTCGCAACGAGTGACGTGGTTGGCAATGCGCGCACTCCAGTTCACGTGGCGGGACTGTCTGTTCGCCCACTGGTCGGTCGAACGCGACGCTCTTCGAAACGCCGTTCCGGACTCGTTGGCGCTCGACACCTACGACGGGCAGGCGTGGGTCAGCGCCCTCGCGTCCACCGTCGAGAACGTCCGCCCGCCCGGCGTGCCAGCGGGATTTGGGATGACGTTTCCGCAGGTCAACTTCCGAACCTACGTCCGAATCGGGCACACGCCGGGCGTCTACTTTCTGAGCCTCGATACGACTAGCCGACTCGCGGTTGGCACCGCGCGGACGCTCTATCGACTGCCCTACTATCGCGCCGACATCGTCACGGAGGCTGGAACCCCGAACCGGATACGCAGTCGCCGAGTTCACCCCGGCGCACCACCTGCCGAGTTCGAGGCGACGTACGATCCCGAGGGGTCGGCCACGACGCCGGAATCGGGGTCGCTCAGCGAGTTCCTCGCGGAACGCTATCGGCTGTTCGTTCCGAAGGCCAACGTGACCACGCGCGTGGAACACGACCCGTGGTACCTCTACGCCGCCGACGCCGACGTTTCAGCCGGTTCGCTGTTCGACGCGGTCGGACTGTCCGAACCGACGACAGAACCGCGAGTTCGGTACTGCCCCCGGATGGAGTTTCGGGTTCACACTCCCGCGAAAAATCGACTAGGGAGAAGGTGATACGTCGGACGTTCCCGTGACGATGCAGGCGTTGGTGGAGGGAGGCAGTGTGACGCAGGTTTTGGTGGGTACCGATGCAGTTCGAGAACGACCGATTCACCGAAAACGAACACCTACTACCGGATTTTACGGACGTTGCTGATGTCGAGTCCGTTGCCCTGAATCTCGATTTCGAAGCGGATGATGTCCTCCTCTTCGATGCGCGAAAGAACGCCCCGGAACTCGCGGACGAACATGGTTCGGGTGCGTTCGTTGCCGCCGCGCTCCCACTCGAAACTGATGGTGCCGTCGGTCGCACCCATCAGCTCGCCCATCTGCGTGTCCGTCAGACTCTCTTGGTCAACGAGCACGAGAATCAGGCCGCCCCACGACTGGGAGGCCTTTTTCATCCCGCGCAGTAGCATGGTAATGTCGTTCCAGTTCACCTGCTCGTCCGGCAACGAGACGAGATCGGTCAGCGAGTCGATGACGATGAGGTTGTCGAGCGCGTGCTCCGAGAGGTACTCACCGACGGCTTCGAGGATGTCGCGCCGGTTGTGATTCTGCCCAAGGTCGGTGATGGTGCGCCGCTTCTTGACGTACCAGTCGTGCGGAATCGGGCTCAGTTGGAAGTACTCGGTCGAGAGGTCTTCGAAGACGATGGTTTGGGACGCTGGGGACGCCAGTTCGTCGTCGATAGCGTGCGTAACTTCGGCGTAGATTTCCGGAGCGTTGGCGGTGAACGAGACGTAATGAATCTCGTTGGGAAGCGTTGCGCGCGACGCGACCGACCCGTAGTGGAGGTCGAACAGGTCGGCGTCGGCGTGTCCGAGGGCGTTTATCGTCGCGCTGGTGTACGCGAACTCGCGAGCGCCCGCCCCGGCGTCACCCGCCAGCAAAACGACGCTTCCCGGTGGCGAACCGCCGCCGATGAGCGAGTCGAACTGCGAGACGCCGAACGGGATTCGGTTCATGTCAGGGAGTCTCAGTCCTTCATCTTACCATTTACGCTCGCACCGCGATTTCGCGGGCGAGCGACCAGCACCTCTCCGCCGACGCCAGCAGAATCGAGCGCGAGCTGTGCCGCCTCAATCCCGCTGTCCACGTGCGTTGCGGTCGTCACGCCGTACACCGCAGGTCCCCACGAGGACTGGCCTGCGCCGAAAATCACCGGTGAGTCTTCCATCGCCGTCACGAGTTCGCCGACCGGCGGGCGATAGACGCCGCCCTGTTCGTCGGCGTACCACGCGCCGTTCAACCGACCAATTTCCGCGACCGCGTCGCCGAACTGCTCGGGGTCGTCGCCTGCAATCGCCGGAAGGACGCGGCGGAGGAGCACCGCCGAAATCTCGTCCGAGATGGCGGGGTCGGCGTTCTCGACGACGGTGCGCATGCTGGCGTCCTCGTCGTCGCCGCTTCGACCCGGTTCTGCCTCCGGGAGGACGACCACGAACCGCCATTCCTCGGGGACGGTGTGGCGTGCCACGACGGGCGGGACGGACCAGTTTCCACGGGTGGGACGGTCGGTCGTGAATCGCTCGGTCGGGTGTCCGGCGTCCACCACGAAGCCGCCGCGTTCGAACGTCGAGACGCCGACGCCACTCCGCCCGCCGCGGTCGAGTTCGGGGGCGTTCGTCCGCACGTTCCGTTTCCGGTCGTACGCCTGCGCGACTGCGGCGAGGACGGTCAGCGCGAGTTGCGTTCCACTGCCGAGACCGACGTGACTCGGGAGCGTTTCGTGAACGACCACGTCCGCGCCCGGAACGTCGAGCAGGTCGGTCGCACGGCGAGCGTAGTTGCGAGCGCAGGGATCGTCGCACCGAACGTCGTCCGCGGGGTGTGCTTCCACCGAAACGGTCGGCGATTCGAGCGCGACTCCGAGACCGCCGTACAGTCGGCCGTGGGCGAGCGAAAGGTTCTGAAACCCGAAGTGGAGTCGCGCGCCGACCGTCACCTGTGCCATACACACACGTCAACGGATGGAAAAAAGGTGGTTTCGGCAGTGGCAAATTACCGTGGTATCGAGAAGTTCTGCCGTATCGTAGACTCCGCAGTTTCGTGGATTACCGCCGTATTGCGGATTCCTGCTTTTCCATGTGATCGAGGACGAATTCCGCCGCGCGGTTCGCACCGTTTTCGTGACTCGGCGACTCCGGCGGATGGCGAACCGCGCGAACGATGTGCGGAATCGAGTGTTCGACTTGGAATCCACGGAGGCCTCGGCGCTCGATGACGCGGGAAACCCCGTGCTGTTCGTCGGTAAATGGATAGATGATACAGGGCGTTCCGGCGACCGCGGCCTCCATCACGGTCGAGTAGCCCGAACAGACGACCACGTCCGCCGACCGAATCCACGGAAGAAGCGAAGAGGCACGCTCCCACTCTTCGTCCCCGACGTGCGTGACTGTGTGGCCCTCCTGCTGGAGCATTCGCGTGAGTTCGTCGAAGTTAGTGGAGTAGGTGCTTGGTACGACCAGGACGCCCACGTCGTCGGGCGCTGTCTCGCCGTTCGGTTCGAGTGCGATGGGCGGGATGTGAACGACGCCCGGCGGGTCGCCTTGGTCAGGCGGCCAGACAGCAGGATAGAGAAACGCGTGAGCGATCGAAATCTGATACCGATTGAGCAACCACGTAAATGCCTGCTCGACCGCGGCGTCGTAGTAGGAGGCGGCGTTGTGCGTGAGCACGTACAGCGGCGTGTCGGTGCACTGAGCGGCCATCGCGGCGAACATATCGTCGGTAACGAGTGCGCTCGGGTCTTCTCGGCGAAGCCATCTGGCGAAGTCGAATACCCGTTTTGCGCTGTTCGGAACGCTCTTCGTCACCACGTCGAGGAGAGAGCCACCCTGATAATCACCGATGTAATCGACCGTTGCCGGACGGTAGACCTCGTATCCGTTGTGCTCGATGAACTGCGAACCGGGACCACCTCCGGCGAGGACGACGTCGGTTTCCGGGCCTTCCAGTGCCTGTGCCACGGCGAGCATCCGGGTCGCATGACCAGCACCCTCCGGATAATGCGCGACGGCAACGGTCCGACTCATGGACAACTCTCTACCCTGCCGCGGCAAGTATATTTGGATTTTGTGATTTTGCCCGATAAATAGGTGAAGATGGAACTACAGATGTGTAACGATAACTAGGCACAATCGATGACGAAGATATCGGTCGCACCGCGTTGGAACTCGAACGGAACGGAGCGAATTTCGACTTTGTGTCCGCCCGCCGTCAGTTCGTTCAGTATCTCGTCCAACCGCGGGTACGGCGTCCCTTCGAAGTCGGCGATCGGGTAGACACGAACTTCGTCTTCGGTGACGCGGGCGAGTTCGCGCAGAGATTCGACGTGGAACTCGTGGCTCAGTCGGTTGGCGTACAGGAACAGCAAATGTGCCGAGAGCGTGAGCGTGAACTCGTCGTCCTCGAACGGCAGGTTCGGAAGTTTCGCGGGGACGTACCGACCGGACGCGAACCCGGCGGGATAGTCGTCGATGAACGTCTCGTAGGCGTCTGTCCAATGGTCTCGGACGCCGTCAACATCGTCGTAAAACTCCCACTCGAACAGATCTTCCACGCCGTCGAATCCATCGAGTGCCATCTCGATATCGACTTCGCCACGCTCGTCGAGGTCGCTGTAGTCGGATTGGTACATCACGTCCGCGCCGATCGCTGAGAGACCTCGTTTCGTCGCCTCAGCGACGAACGCGCAGGCACCGGATGGACAGTCGAGGATTGCCGCGTCGTCGAGGTTGTCGAGATCGAGGTCGAACATCCTGACGTACTCCTCCAGCGTTCGACCGATGAACGCGACGTCCGGAATCTCGTACGTTTCGTGCATCGCCTCTCTTTTGATATTTTTGTCATTAGAACCCATATTATTTAATAAATAATGAAAATTAATAAATCTATGGATGCTACCATATTCAACATTATGTCAGTGTACATACATTATTTCAGCAGTCGCCAGAGATGAGTAAACAGTCACATCTGGCAGCCCTATCTCAAAATTTTGCCGTCTCGGTATTATATAAATTTATAATAGTAAAGTATTTAATATAGGTGTTTGAATGAATTTTCATGCCACACATAAAGACGGCAGATACGAAAGTCAAAGGCGATTCGCTCTCTTCGGTCGTCGAAGGTGTCTCTAGATTGTCGGATGTGTATCGAAAACGAGTCATCGACGTCCTCGACAGTCACGGCATCCCGGAGCCACAGCCCGGTGAATGGTACTCCCTCGAAGACGCAATCGCGGCGCTAGACGACCTCGTGGACGCTATCGGGCCGCGAACCGTCAAGACGATTGGCAAAGAAATCCCGGAAACCGTCGAATGGCCGCCCGAAATCGAGGGCGTTGAGGCCGGACTGGGCGCGCTAGACGACGTCTATCAGATGCACCATAAGGGCGACGTCGGCTACTACGAGTTCGAGAAGATCGGCGGAACCAGCGGACGAATGGTGTGTGAAACGCCGTACCCGGCGTCGATGGATCAAGGTATCGTCGAGGGAATCGTCAAGAAGTTCAACGACAGCGGTGCGTTCGTGGAAGTCGAACGCGACGAGGCGGCGAGCGAGCGAACGTTCGACGTCTCTTGGTGAAGTTCCACAATTTTATTGAACGTTTCCCGGCGTTTTTTAATCATGTTTGTGATTTTGATATTCTTCGATAGTAAATCAAATATATGAGGGATAGAAATCAACCGGCATGCCAATCGGAAAACGACACGAAATGGACATCAGCGAAATCGAAGTCGATGGGCGAGCGGTTTCCTCTATCGTACAGGGAGTCGGTTCGTTCTCGGGAGCGTACGAACAGCGGGCGCTCACCATTCTCGAAGAGAACGGCATCCCGGAGCCACAGCCTGGTGACTGGTACTCGATGGAGGCCTATCTCGCCGCGTTCGACGAGTTGATGCGGACGGTCGGTCCGAAAACCGTCACCAAAATCGGAAAGAAGATTCCG
Organism: uncultured Haladaptatus sp.; assembly: GCA_964399275.1. Taxonomy (GTDB): domain Archaea; phylum Halobacteriota; class Halobacteria; order Halobacteriales; family Haladaptataceae; genus Haladaptatus. The sequence goes on along the minus strand of CAYNQM010000106.1, from coordinate 2,205 downwards.
GAAGTCGTCGAATGGCCGCCGGAAGTAGACAGCGTCGCGGGAGGATTGTCCGCGTTGGACGACGTCTACCAGATGAACCATCGCGGCGGCGATATCGGCTACTACGAGTTCAAGAAGACCGGCGAAGCCGAGGGTGAAATCGTCTGCGTGAATCCGTACCCGCCGGAATTAGACGAGGGCCTCATCTCGGGCGTGACGAAGAAGTTCAACGACGGCGGCTACACTCGTGTCGAAGAAATCGAGCGGGGAACCGTGGACGACGTGCAGAAGGTGACGTACTCAGTTGCGTGGATGTAAGTCAGGAGACGAGACTGAGTTTGGCGGCAATTGACTTTGATAGTTGTCCTGTTCGAATGAGCGGGTTGCAGATGCGAGGCACACGCTCCCCCGAACCGGCGTCGTTTTTCGGTGACGCAGTTTGCAACTGCTAAGCGTAAGCCACAACCTCACGCGAGAGTTTTGGTGGGGAGAGTCAGACGACAATTGCTAGGCGCAGGCCACGGCCGAAATCACAGGCGGGCAGCCACGGTCTGCCCGCCCTGTAGTTGGGGCGAACGAACGAGCGTATCGAGTAGGTGCGAAGCGCCTGCGAGGGGAGCGAGAAGTGAGAGAGGTTTGCGCCTAGGATCTGTAAAACGGAATCAATCCACCAACGTCAGTTCCGAGGCGACTCGAACCCCGAGAAATAGAATCAGCCCGCCGTCAACGCGGCGAGGTGTACTCCATACCGAGAAAGTCGCGGGCTTCGTCGGGGTCGGTGATGACCCGACGACCCATCATCTCCGCGAACTTCACCGCGAGTTCGACGATTTCCGAATTCTTCTGAATCACTTCGTCTCGGTGGGGATACTTCCAGTAGGTGTCCTCGATACCGACGCGGACGACGTTCGCGCCAGCGATCAGGCCGAGGACGAGCGTCGGGAGCCAGTTTCGTCCGCCGGGGTTGACGCCGACGATGGCGTCGTCCACGGTTTCGCGGGCGTTGTAGATGGACGAAATGACGTTTAGGTACGACCACGGGTCGTTGTTCGTGGTCTGGGAGTGGTGCGCGCCGAGGTAGAGGTTCAGCATGTGCGAATCCTCAGTTACCTCGCCCTCGTCGAACAGTCGGTGTTTCAGGTCGTAAAGGACGTGCGTGTCGTACAGTTGGAAGACTGGTTTGATGCCGTTCTCGTCGAAGAACCGGACTCCCTCCTTGATGGCCGACGGCGAGTGGTACGTCCCTGCGCCGAACAGTCCCATCGGGAGGACGACCGATCCCTGACAGTACTTGTTCCCTTCGCCCAGTTGGAGGAGTTTCTCCGTCGCGGTGACGTAGTCGGCGTGCGGGCCGGTCTTCCACGTCTGACTCGTCGTCACGACTTCGCCGCACTCCTCGAAGACGGGGTCTAAAATTTCGGCGAGGAGTTCGGGGTCTTCCCACTGCGGGCGTCGTTCCTCGTTCCGAGGGTGGACGTGAACGGCGGCGGCACCCGTCTCAACGCTCTCGATGAGTTCCAAACTCTGCTCTTCTTTGGTGTCCGGCACTGCGGGATAGTGGTCGCCGCCCGCTTGCCAGCCGGGATAGGCGCATTCGATGATGACCGGCCCACCCATCGTGTCGATGGGGTCTTCGCGGTGAACGGGGAAGAATTCCTTCGCCATCTCGGGTGTGAACGTGGCAGAAGATTCGAGTTCGTTGAACGAGAGGTCGTCGTAGAGATTTTGATGGAGGGGTTCGCGACGCCCGGAATCGTCATTCGTGCGCGTATTTTTGTTTCTAGACATGAATGTATGCAAGCATTAATATTACTTTAACCTTTGGCTCAAATTATAACATCTGATTATCTGCCCATACAAAATATGAACATTACGGCGTTTTCTTGGTGGTAGCTTTCAACAACCTTGTACATCAGACACCAGTTCCGGCCGATACTGTTTGTCTGTTTGTTGATCCAGGTGACCAAATGACAAATCGCGGGTTTCAAAGTCGGACACTGCTGGCGATGTGCGCGAAGGGATGATTATGGAATGACAGAGATCCCGTCGCTCGAACGATTTCGCTCCTCACCTTCGTTCATCGCAAAATCATGGGACTACCGGAAGACTCGCTTCGCTCGCCTTCCGTATCCCCATTTGTGCGGAGCAAAAAGTGGGACCGCCGAGAGTCGAACTCGGGTCCTACGGACCCCATCCGCAGAGGATACCACTACCCCACGGTCCCGC
>CAYNQM010000105.1:0-11463 GCA_964399275.1 uncultured Haladaptatus sp. | reverse complement strand
ACAATCGTGATAGGATTCATGTTGTCGAGGTGGAGCGTCCCGAGGTCGGGTGCGACCTCCCGAATTCCGCCGTACAGTTCCCGGAGCGCGTCGGGATTCGGCCTTTCGCCGTCTCCCCCGTAGGCCAGAATGTCGGCCTGTCGCCCCAGTCGGAAGTGCCGGGCACCCCGCTGGTAGAGACCCTCGACTTCCGCCACAACCGAGTCGGGTTCCCGGAACGAGGGGTTCCCGTACAGCGGTTCCGTGCAGAACGAGCATCGGTAGGGACAGCCCCGCGAGGTTTCCATCTCGCAGATGAGATACTCGGGATGGTTCGGATGCTGTTCGACCACGAACGCGCCCGCTTCGGCCCAGCGGTCGATTTCCGCGTTGTCCCGCATTCGGTTGCCGAAGCCTTCCAGTCCGCTCTCCACGAGGTCGAAGGCCGCGGCCTCTACGTCGCCTTTCGCCACGAAGTCGAAGTCGAGGTCGTCGCGCTCGGTTTCGGTACCCCCCGCGTTCTCGTCCCCGACGCCGAACTTAACGGGGCCGCCCATCAAACTCGTTCCGTCGACCGTCCACGCCATTTTCCGCACTTCGTCGGGTTCGGCGGGCGTGCCGCCGACGTACTTCCCGGGGACGGTCATCCCGCCGATGTAGACGAAGAGGTCGGCGTCGGCCACGTCCGCCCACTTGCCGTTGTCTTCCCGCAGTTCGTCGATAGTGTGGTAGGTAATCTGCTCCGCGGGAACCCCGGCGTCAACGAGCGCCCCGGCGGTGTAGCGCGGGTACGTCGAGATGTACGGCGGCTCGCCGAAGTGAGCCGGTTCATCGACGTAGCCGTCCACGAGCGTCACGTCGAGAGTCGCGGGGTCGGTCATGCCCTTTCGTATCCGCTCGACAGGTAAAACGGTGACTACACTCACTTGAGGGATGTGACTGACAAGCAGGGTTGGTTGGACTGGGTTCTGTTTCGACTGGTTTCGTGCCATCCTTGAAAGCCCCCGGACGTTCGCGGGTGGGGGCTTTCGAAACTGATACCGACGCAGGTGTGTTCGCATGAAATCCAACAACTGCTCGTAGCGGGCGGAGCTTTCGAAGTCTCCAAATCCCAGTTCGTAACGAAAATCCAGACGGAGTCCGCGCGTTTATTTTCGTCCGGAACGTACCACTTCCCATGCCCGCGACACTTGAGGTGAAATGCACGGACGACGACTGCGAGCTGGATATGTTCGAAATGCACTACACCTACGACATGCCCGACGACGTCGGGATAGATGAGTTCGACTGCCCGTACTGTGGCGGAACTGACTGCCTGTCCGAAATCGAACTATGACCCTCCGAAACCTCGGTCGCTCGACCGTGACCGCGGTGGCGGAGCGCGTCGGTCGCGCCGCGAGCAAAGTACAGGAAAAACGCCCGATTCCGTCCGACCTGCTGGAGAGCGAGGACGCCTACCTCGTCGTCTTCGACGCAGCAGGCGCGACGGGAAGCGACGTGCAGGTCCGGTTCGTGGACGACGCAGTCCTCGCGCGAATCGACCGCTTTCGCGATTTCCACGACGGATTCGAGATGGTCTACCCCGGTCGCGGGATGTCGCTCGACGGGCGCGTCGAACTCCCGGCGGACGCCAAGGTGGACGCGAAACACGCGTCCGCGACGCTGACGGATTCGGGAACCCTCGAAGTTCGCGTGCCGAAATCGGAGTAGCGTCCTGAATCCCAAGTGGCACACTACTCGACTGCCATTCCTTCTACGATGTCGAACTCTTCGTCGCCGGTGAACCGCGCCGGGTCGAACTCCGGAATCCCGCCTTCGCCGAGCACGTCCAGCGCAATCGCCTCGCCGAGTGCCGGGGTGCGCATGAAGCCGTGTCCCTGCCAGCCAGCGGCGACGTAGAGACCGGGACGCAGTTCACCCAGCAATGGGTCGTAGTCGGGCGTCGCATTGCAGAGCCCGGCCCACGCGCGTTCGACGTCGGGAGCGAAATCGAGTCGGTGTGCGAGTCGGCGTTCCATCGCGGAGATGAACGCCGAATCGGCCTCCCGCGTCCACTCGTTGGGGTCGCTTTCGACTTCCTCGGTTCCGTCTCCCGCCAGCAGGCCTTCGGGATGCGGACGCAGGTAGTAGCCTTCGGTGGCGTCGTACACAATCGGCGTGTCGTCGTCGAACTCGCACGTGAGCGCCTGCACTCGGTATGGTTTCAGCGGCACCGCGATTCCGGCGTCCGCGAGGACGCGCTTCGTGTGGACGCCGGTTGCGACGACCACGGCGTCGAACGTCTCCTCACCATCGTCCGTCAGCACGCGGGGCGGGTCGGTTCGAACACCGACCTCGACGCCGGTTCGAATCTCCGCGCCCGCGTTTCTCGCTTCGTCCGCCATGGCGTTCGCGTAACTCGCGGGATCGGTTCGGCCTGCGTTTCGGGCGATTCCGGCGACCGCCACATCCTCGGTGTTGAGCGTAGGATAGCGCTCTCGGAGTTCCTCGCTATCGACGAACGACACGTCCCGACCCTGTTCCTGCATTCGAGGAACCTGTTCGCGGATGGCGACGATGCGCTTCTCGTCGCCCTCCCGAGCGAACCAGACGTAGGGCGTTTCCGCGAACTCGAAGCCGCCCGTTCCGGAGAACTCGCGGAATCGCTCGATTGCGCGGTCGCCGACGCGGGCGTCTTCGGGAGCGGAGAACGCGTCGTACAGCACGCCCGCGGCGCGGGCCGTACTCTCGCCTTCGTTCGGAATTTCTCCCTTTTCGAACAGCACGACCTCCTCACCGCGAACCGCGAGGTCGTGAGTCGCGGTCACGCCGATTCCGCCGCCACCGACGACTGCGACTCTCATCGGTGTGCCTCCGGCCAGAGGTCGGCCATCGATTGCTCGCCGAGCCATTCGACCAGCGCATCGAGTTCGTCGCTCGACGCGGAGAGGAGTCGTTCGCCCGCCTCCTGCGAGCCTTCGGTCGGATGGCCGACGACGCCGCTCTCGGAGAAGTCGATGGTGTCGAGGCCGACGTTCGCACCGTGAACGTCTTCGCCCCACGCGTCGCCCGCACCTGCCTCGGCGTCTTCGAGGGCGGCCTCCCGCACGAGGTCGGTTGCAATTGCGAGAATCATGCTCGTCTCGATTTCGTCGGCGTGCGTGATGCCGGTTCCAAATTCGTCGTCCAGTACCTCGCCGATTCCGCTCCACCAATTCCACGGGACGGCGAAGGCAATCTCCTCGCGTCGGAGGCGGCGCGCGACTCGCTGGAGAGCGTCGCTGTTGCCGCCGTGTCCGTTGACGACGACGACCTTTCGAACCCCGTGGCTGGCGATGCTGGCGACGATATCCGCGACGTAGTTCTCGAACGTCTCGGGCGCAGTCCACAGCGTTCCGTCGAACTGTCGGTGGTGTTCGCTGACGCCGACCGGAATCGTCGGCAGGCGAACCACGTCCTCGCGGTCTGCGAGCGTGTCGGCGACCGCCTCCGCCGCCACGAAGTCGGTTCCCAGCGGCAGGGCGGGGCCGTGCTGTTCGACGCTTCCGGTCGGCAGAAGCGCGACCTCAGCGTCGGCGAGGTCGTCGCTCGCCGTCGTCGTGGTGTGTTCGTGAAGCAGATTCATGGACTGGGGATTGCGTTCGGAGTATTTCAAACTGGGTGTCCCAGCAATCGAAAAAGAATCGAGACCGCAGCAGTACAACCGCGGCTAGCCGAGGAACGAATCGATGCCTCGGGCGGGATAGCCGACCACCAAATCCGCCCCAGCATCTTTCAACTCGGTGATGCGCTCGCCGACGTCCGTCTCCGTTCCGACGAGCGCAAAATCACGGCTCGCCGCGGAGAGCACGTCGCGGGTGCGACCCGTTGCTCGGCAGTCGGTTCGCGCATCGTCCGGAAGCGCCCGCGAGACGGCTTTCCGTCGGGCGACGTACTCGCCGACTGCGTCGAGGATGACATCCTCGTCGTCGGTGGGTACGGTCGGGGCGTACACCGCAATCGTTCCCTCGAATCCGGCGGCCCGGAGCGCACGCACGTCGCGGTCAGTCGAGCGCGACAGCAGTTCGAACTGCGTCGCCCCGGTTGCGGCGGCGATTCGTTCGACGCCCTCCGTGCCGACCCACGCGTCGGGTGCGTGGTCGAGCGCCGTCCCGAGTCGGGGTGAAATCGCCCGCCCTTTTTCGCGGTCGGTGAGGTAGGCGGAATGCCCCGCAACCAGCACTTGGCCTGCATTCTCCGGTAGTCGGGCGAACAGCGAGTCGTCCCCGAGGGGATCGAAACCGTCGGCCCGAACCGGCACCGTCAGGCGAAGATCTTTCTTGTCTGCGATTTCGGTCAACGTTTCTCTGTCAGGGAGGTGGTCACGGCCCTCGTAATCCACCGTCACGGTTTCGAGGGGGAGTTCCAGCGCCCGTCGCACGTCGCACTCGGTCGGTTTTAGAGCAACTCCATCGAGGCCCGTTCGGGCGATAGCGTGGCTACTGGTTAACATCGTGTCCTCCCATGGTCAGAACTAGGCTACTGTCTACGCGGAACGCGATCCATCGTCTGTGCGACCATGTGACTCTGGGTAGTTCGGTCGCAGGGAAAAGTCTATCGACGACGGCAACGATGACGGCGGGGTGGAGGATTTTGTGATGGTGATTTTGTTTCGTTTCGCTAGCTATTGCCGACCCCAATCATACCGTACCGCCACCGCAACCGCGCTCGCGGCTTCGCCGCTCGCACGTCACACCCTCCCCAACCGACTCGCTTCGCGCGCCACCGCATGAATTTCGATTTCTCGAATTTTCACACTCTTCCCCGGCGCGCGAGAAACGCGCGCGAGGTTTTCGTGACGCGAAGCGAGTGAAGGCTCGGAAGTCGCACGCCCGCAGAGCGCCAGCGAGCAGGAACGTCTTCCGGTGGACGACCGCACGGTATTCTCAGGAACGGAGTTCTCGTGAGTGACGAAGGAGCGAACGAGAGCAGGAAAGAGCTTGTCTCTTTCCGTGTGACCGAGAACTTGGACGAGGTTCGCTCGTCCGAAGTGCGGGAAGAGACTGGGGAGGGAGAGGTGTTTGGAGTCGGCGATAGCTAGCAACTCGTTCGAAGCCACTCACGGAACTCATTCGAACTCCGAAACCACAAACTCAGAAAAAACGCCACGTCCTACCCCAAATCGGGGTCGGTATCGACGTACCTATCAATCTTCTCCGGAGCGCGCCAGTCCGTCACCAGTTCGAAAAACTGCACGACGATGCGCCCGGTCGCGCCCCAGACGGTGTAGCCATCGACATGGAAGAAGTGGATGACGATGTCGCCGTAGTGCGGGTGGTCGCGGTGCTCGTTCTCGTAGTTCTCGGGGTCGGTCATCTCCGAAACGGGGAGCAGGGTGATTTCCGCGACTTCGCGCTCGTCCGGCACGTACTCCCGGTCGGGAATCCGGGCGACGAAGGGGGTGACGGCGTAGTTCGTCACGGTTCGGATGTCATCCAGTCGCCCGACGTGCTCGACCTCTTCGGCCCGCAGGCCGATTTCCTCGTTGGCTTCGCGGAGCGCAGTCGCCCAAAGGTCGTCGTCCTGCGGTTCCCGACCGCCGCCGGGAAAACTCATCTGGCCGGGGTGTTCACCGAGATGATCCGCTCGCTTGGTAAAGAGGAGATAGAATCCGTCCTCACGCTCGACGACCGGAACGAGCACGGCGGCATCGCGCTGTTCGTCCGTCACCGACCGCGGTTTGTAGTCGGCCACCCGACCCAGTTCCATGTCTATTCGTTGCTCCGTTCGACCTTAATTCGCCCGGTCGGCGAGCGATTCGTCCAGTCGGTCGCGCGCGTCGCCCGCCTCGACCGGTGCCCACGCTTCGAGGTCGTAGCTCACGTCCAAGAGGTAGTTCGTGCGCTCTGAGTCCGCGCCCTCGGCTTCCGCGAGCAGGCGGTCTCGGACTCCCTCACCGACGCGCTCGCGGTCGATGGAACGCTCGGGCACGTCCATGATGTGGGGCAAGTCCTCGCCGTGTTCGGGCAGGGTCGGAAACGCGACGGGGCCGGATGCCAGTACGGTGGTTTCGTCGCATTCGGCCTCCACGAGGTAGTAGTCCGCGACGGCGCTCTCGATGACCGATTCGAACGCCGACTCGTTCACTTCTTTCCCGTCCTTGAACGCCAACTCGGCGAGGGCTTCCGCCAACTCGTCGCGGGTGAGTGCGCCGAACAGGTCAACGACCCCGGCGAGTTCGTCCTTCGTCTCGCTCATTATCGGGAAGCGTCGGCCCACCGATATTAGTGTTGGCGTTCGGGCAGGCGTGGCCGGGCGGCCGCTCGAACCGCGGAGAGGTCGAGCGTCGCGTCGGCCCACGCCGGAAGCAGTTGTGTGCCAACCTCCTCCGGCATGCCGGGCGGACGAATCGACTCGGCGTACGTGTCCACCTGCTCGCGCTCCGCGACTGGGTCGTACCGCAGGCCGTTGAACTGCGCGTCGGCGGCGTACTGCCGGACGAACTGGCGTCCGATTTCACGATAGCGGTCGGACAGCGTCTCGTACGTCGGCGAAACGCCGTGGGTTTCACAGACGCGGAATAGGGCGCGTCCGACTCCCTCGCTCATGGCGGAGAGGCCGCCCGCTCCCGAAACGCCGCGATGGTCGTGTTCGTAGCGCCCGAGGTCTATCTGCGCCGTCGCGTCGAAACCAGCGCGCTCGAAGGCTCCGCCGAGGGTGCCGACTTCCAACCCCCAATCCCGGTCAATGCGGAAGTTCGACGCGAGTTCGGCGGTCATGCCGAACTCGCCAGCCAGCGCGTAACGGAAACTGCCGAGATAGTCGAGAATCGGCGCGTCGTGAGCGTTCCGCAGTGTCCGGACGAGCGGCGCGTAAAACAGCCGAAACAGGCGTCCGTACAGCCGCTCGTCCTCGACGCGGGCGTAATAGCCCTTGGTAAAATCGAATCCCTCGCCGAGCGGCGCGAGCAGTCGCGGGACGATTTCGTCGGAGTAGGTCTTCGCGTCGGCATCGTGGCAGACGACGAACTCGGAGTTCTCTGCCGCCACGCCGAGCGCCAGCCACACGTCCTGTCCCTTTCCCGCCTCGCCGTTCAAACCGTGATTCGAGAGCATATCCGCGACGCGAGGGCTGTTACACCAGAGCAGGGTGAGCGGGAGGTCGAACTCCGACAGCCAGCGGTCGATGTCCCCCACGCGCCCGGGGGGTGCACGAAGCGGGACGACGACCTCGTTCGGCCCGACAGATTCGAGTTCCGAGAGAATCCGACTCGCAGTCCGCGACCGATGCTCGCGGTCGGTCATCGGGACGACGACCGCAGTTCGGTCCGTGGGTGCCTCGGGAACCCGCCCCGTCAGGTCGTGGAGCGTCGTCACCTGCTCCTGCACGTACTCCATTAGCGGGAATTAGGAGAGGGGGATGAAAAAGGGCGTGAAGTCGGAAGCGTTCGCTAACTCGTCGCCGCACCGGTCGGAAGCCGATTCGCACGGTGGAGGACGAGCAGTATCCCCAGAATGCCGACCAACCCGATGGCGAACGTTTGAAACACGTCGTCGAAGGCGTATCCGGCGTCGGTCAGCGCCCCGACGACCGAACTGCCCGCGGCTTGGAAAATCATCATGCTGCCACTGTAGAGGGCGTAAGCACTGGCGCGATTTTCGTCGGGGAGCGAATCCAGCAGAAAGGTGTCCATCGTCGGAAAGAGGCTGTGGATGACGTAGCCGAGAACGATGGTCAACACGACGAGCGCGACGAATCCTTCCACTGCGGTTATCGCCAGCAGACAAGCGGCGAACGCACCGAGAATGGTGAGCATGAGCGGAACGTGGGGCAGTCGGTCGGCGAGTCGTCCGGTGTACCAGAACGCCGGGACGCCCGCCGCAAAGACGAGGGTCAGCATGGTGCGGGCGGTGCCGGGGTCGAATCCCTTCGCTTGCAGGTACGTCGGATAGAAGTTGAACAGGCCGTTCCAGACGAATCCGGTCGCGCCGATGATGGCGACGCCGCTCAGGATGATGGGCCACTGGCGACGAAACGCCGCCCAGAAGTCGCGGTCTGCCGACCCCGCATCCGGAAGGTCGGTTCGTCGCGCGACGATGAAGAAGACCACCGTGGCGAGCGCCGAAACGACGCCAATCAGCGCGAGCACGGTTCGCCAGTCGGCGAATCCCAACACGACCCCGACGAACAGCGGGGCGGCGACGGCGGCGAGTTGGCTCGCAGTGCCGTGAATCCCGATTGCTCGACCGACGCGGTCGGGGTAGAGTTCGCTCACGAGCGGGTTCGCGGCGATGAAGTACGCGCCGCTGGCCAATCCCATCAGGAACGCGCCGACACCGAGCACCGGAATCGAGTTGGCGACGGCAGTAAACCCGGCGGCACCGGTCAGTACGACGCCTGTCCCGAGGACGACGTGGTGCCGCGGGACGCGAGTCAACAGGTAGCCAGTCGGGATTCGAGGGAGGGCGCTCCCGAGCCACGCGAGGGTCGCAATCAGTCCGACGGTGGCGTCGCCGACGACGAAGGCGTCTTTGAGCGGTTCGAGGAGTGGCGCAAAGACGACTCGTGCCATATTGACCAGAAAGACCATCGAGCTGAGTGAGGCGAAGATGCGACCACGGGACACGAGAAGGGGTTTCGGGAGGGGACAGTCAAACCTTCCGAAATGGGCAAATAGAGGGCGTCACTTCGTGGTATTCGTTCGCATCTGCCAGAGGTCGGAGAAGGTGATGACTTCGACGCCGGACGTGCTGTCGATGTGCGAGAGGAGCTTTTTGTACTCCGAGGCGGACATCGTGTTGTCGTTGGTGAAGTCGTGGAAGTTCAGGATGCCGCAGTTGCGGTATTTGGCCACGTTGTCCACTATCTTCAGCGACGGAACCGGCTCTGACGTCGTGGTCGTCTCCGTCGTGGTCTCGGTCGTCGTTCCGGTCGTCTCGGTGGTTCCGGTCGTGTTCGTCGTGGTCGAACTGGAGGTGTCGTCGGAACACCCGGCGAGAACAGCGGTGGTGCCGACGCCAGCAAAACGGAGAAAACGGCGACGAGACGTACGTTTCGGAGGGCTATCGTCCATATTTGTCATCAATCACGAACAGTGAAAAATCTACTCATGACTCGGATGGACTGTATGCCCCTCTCGCCGATAGTCGTCCCGTCAGTTGCAGTTCCAGTCGTGGTCGATGAATATTTGTCACATGAAGAAGTATGACAGAATGATGCAATCAGTCCGAAGTGGTCTACGAAAGGGAGAGGTCGAGAAGGACACGTATGGACGATTGTCGTGCGCAGTGTGCCGAGAGTGCTCAAGACGCGAAACGACCCCGACGAAGTGTTCTCGGTGCGTTCGTGTCCGGAGTGTGATGGTCAGTGGAAAGTATTGTAGCTCAGTCACTCGAAGACGGCGTCGAACGCATCCGCACCCATCGGGTCGAAGCGTCCGGCGTCTACATTCTCCCGAACGTGCGCGACGTCGCTCGCGCCGACCAGCGACGAGGTCACGCCCGGCGCACTGCGAGCGAAGTTGATAGCTCGCTGGGCGGTCGTCTCGCCGTTCAGTCGCTCGGCCACGTCGTCCGGCAGTTCCTCGGCGAGGTCACCCTGCGCGATGCTCGCGCTGGTCATCACGTTTAGCCCCGCCTCGTGCGCGAACCAGAGCGCGCTCTGGTCGCCCTCCGGCCCGTCCTGCGATGCCTCCGTGAACGCGTCGGCCATGACCACGTTGAACGGGAGTTGCACGACGCGGAAGTGAGTCGCCGTGTTCTCCGCCGCCTTCGCCGCGCTTCGTGCACGCGAGACGATTTCCCGGAGCGAGAGGTAGTCGTCGTGACCCCTCGGAACGCGGAAGGCGGTCCACGTCGCCACGCCGTAATATTCGATGTCGCCCTCGGCGGCGCGCTCTTCGAGACGAGTGAAGGTAGCTTCGAGTTGGTCGTACACGTCCTCCCGCGATTTCTCCGCGAGTTGCGTTTCCGGGTTGTGAACGTAGTAGCAGTCGATGGAGTCCACTCCGAAGTTGTCCAACGACCGGTTCAGTTGGTCGTCAATGTACTCCGGCGCGATACAGTGGCTCCCTCGAACGAGGTCGTCACGGTCGATGAGACCGGAATCGAGGTACTCCTCGGTGACGAACGCGCCCGGATCGTCGGGTCGCTCGCCGTCGAAGGGAACGAACCCGCCCTTCGTCGCCACGAACACGGAATCGCGGTCAACCTCAGCGTTCTCGATAGCCTGCCCGACCACGCGCTCGCTTCGCTGACATCGGTAGTTGACGGCGGTGTCCACGACGTTCGTTCCGTTTTCGAGCGCCGTCACGATGGCGTCGTGGTAGTCCTCGTCCACCTCGTCGGTCGGGTCGCCGAGGTAGGTTCCCAACCCGATGCTCGAAACCGCGAAGTCGCCGAGTCGGCGGAAGTAGGTGCGTCCGAACTCGTCGCCGTGCTCGTTTCGGTAGGCGTGGGTTCCTGATTCTGTGGCCATAACTCGTGGTAGTTCGTGCCCGGACAAAAGGAGCGGGGAACGTGACGAGGAGTGGTGTGACGAGATGACGGAGATACTGAGGAAATACCTCACTCTCACTAACGGAAAATTACTGTTACTGACGACAGCGCTGACGAGAAATTGCTACTGATGACAGCGCCACCGCAGATGATGCTAGGCGCACGCCACGCCCGAACTCACTCAGTCGCTCGTTCGCCCGTTCCCGGCCGAAACCGCAGGCGGGCGAGCGCGGTGCGCTCGCCCGCCAAGTGCTCGATTGGCCTGCCATCGTCCGCCGGAAGCCGGATTTTGCTCAAACGAACGTCGGGTTTTCAAGGAAACGCCACACCGAATTTGGCTTGGCGGGCAGGCCACGGCCTGCCCGCCCTGCTGTCGGCCGGGAACGGGCGAAGGGCGGGGCGAAGCGAGGACGCGAAGCGTCCGACCGAAGCCTCGCCCTTCGGGCGTGCGCCTAGCAGTTGGAAACCGTCCACTCCACAGAAACAAGTCCGAACAGCTATCCTACTGAAATTAGCTGGCTCTGTTGAAACCCTATCAACCAGACACTTTCTCGGTGAAACAGCCGTTGAGTAGGTGCGCGAACGTAGCGGGAGAATACTTATGACAAGACGAGAAAGAGTATTACGAAATGTCGTCATCTGATTCCAATACGGAAGGATTGGGCTTTTCGCTCCGCAATGCGATTTTAGTTATCTTTTTCCTGCTAATTTTTCACCTCGGAAGGGGGTGGGCGCGGGGAATCGTGGAAGGGAACTATACGATAGGCATATTAGGATTGATACTTGCTCTTGGACCGATAGTCTGGCTACTGTTTGTAATCAGAGAGGCATATTTCTGAAAATCCTCTCAGATGTGGGCCTTCCGTTAGAATCATACTGTTGATAGCCACACAATAGCGCCTGGAATTCCATAACGACCGATTCATAGACTTCCTATATCTAATATTCAGAGAAGCTTATCGATTTTGTGAGCGAGACAGCCTACAACGATTTCGAGGAACTGATTCCACCAGTGTCGTGAGCGTACGAA
>CAYNQM010000104.1:0-11518 GCA_964399275.1 uncultured Haladaptatus sp. | reverse complement strand
CTTCGAGGTTCTCCGGCGGGACGGGGTCTTCGAGCCACCACACGTCGTACTCTTCGATGGCGTCGGCGAGGCGCTTCGCAGAGCCACCCGAGAACGTCCAGTGGCAGTCGAACGCCACGTCCGCGCGGTCTTTCACGCGCTCGGTGACTCGTTCCACGATTTCGGCCTTGTGACGAATTTCGCCGGGGCGGAGGTGGCGGTTCGCGCGGTCTTTTTCGAGACCCGAGGGTACGTCCAAGTCGAACTTCAGCGCGTCGTAGCCCAGTTCCTCGACCACGCGCTCCGCCTCGTCGGCGCAGGCTTCCGGGTCTGCCTCGTCCGCGGTGTGACAGTCACAGTAGACGCGAATTCGGTCTCGGTACTTCCCACCGAGTAGTTGGTAGGCCGGAATGTCGAGAATCTTGCCCGCGAGGTCGTGAAGCGCGATTTCGATGCCCGAGATGGCGGTCACGGTGACGCCTTCGACGGAGCCTTCGCCGGACATCTTCTGGACGAGATGTTCGAACAGGCGGTCGATGTCGAGGGGATTCTCGCCGACGACGAACGGTTTCATGCGCTCGATGAGTTCGGGGACGCCAGCGCCCCAGTAGGCTTCACCCGTGCCGACGACTCCGGCGTCGGTGTAGACGCGAACGAGCGTCCACGGGAAGTTGCCGTCCACCATCGTCGTCTGCACGTCTGTGATTTCTACGTCGCGTGCGCCGCTTCGCTTCGCCGTCGTTCCCATCGTTTCGGCGGAGAGATTCCGCATCGTGTACTCCGCGTTCGGGTCGTGGAGCGTCGAGTAGTCGCGTCCCATGCCCGCGGGTACTCACCCCAGAGTAAAAGTTCGACTGGTATCCACCGCTTATTGCAGTACGTCTACTGGTTTTTCCGCGCTAATCCACGCGTGGACGGAATCTTCTGTTCGGAGCTCGTACCGACCGCGGCGGTAGTAGCCGACGACCCGTGGTGCGGTCTGCTGTTCAGGCATCTCGATTATCCCTTCGATTGCCTGTGCCCTTACTATTGACCAGTTAACCAGTTTCGGCGCGGAATAGGGCAACCGTTCCCGTCCGTTTGAGAACACGTTTCTCGATGGCGACCTCAGCAGGCACCCGCCTTCTGCCGGCGTTTAAGTGGTCTCTAAGTGGTACCGGCACGGGAGAACGGTCGCCGATTTTATCCTTGACGGTGGAACAAACGCGAACCGAAAGTAGCGGCTCGATGCGTTCGTCAAACGCGCAAATCAGTAATTTGCTGGCCCGATGGAGCTATGCTCAATCGAACAGCGCGAAGCAATGCTTCGCTGGCTCAACGGGGTGTGAGGCCCGTCGAACACCAATCACGCCCCGTCGAACACCAAATACCCGACAGACTCCTCGATGTGGGCGACTTCGTCGTCCACGCTCCGCTCCTCCTCGATTCGAACCTCGACGCCGTTCGAGGAGAGGTTTCGATGCCGAATCTCGGCGGTGTCGAACCCGTTGTACGACTGGATGTCGGCGACGAATTCGGGATTGTCGTACAACCTGTCGAAGGAAATCTCATGCCACTCGTCGGTGACGACTTCGGACGTTTTACCCGCCTCGAACGCCGACCCGGAGAGGGTTCCGAACCCCGCTTCGACCGCGAGATAGCCGACCGACTCGTCCATGTGCGCGCCGAAACTGTCCTGCTCTTTCAGGCGAACGCCCATCCCGTCTCGGGACACCTCGTGATGGCGCGTGACCAGGGCGTCGTGTCCATGGCGCGACTGCGCTTGACTGAACACCACGGGCGTCGAGGTGAAGTCGTGTTCCCACGAGACGGGTTGGAACGTATGGTTCGTGTTGACCCGACCCGCCTCGACCTTCGCGCCGTCGAAGGTGTGCGTTCCGGATTCGAAGACCGCGTATCCGAACGTCTCGCTGGTGTGTGGACCGTCTTCGTACTCCCACTCTTCGAGTTGATATTCGAACCCGTTGCTTCCGACGTTTCGCAGTCGGACGTGAGCGGGGTCGTCGCCGTCGTAGGTCATCGACTTGGCGATGACGGTCGGCGTGTCGTAGGTTTCCGCGAGACCGACGCTGAACCAGTCGTTTTCCTCGCCCTGTCGAACCGTCACCGACCCGGACTCGCCACCCGTGCTGGCCGTGCTTCCGCCCCCGCCGTCTTCCGGTAGGTGGCCTTCTATCCAATTCAGGATGTCGTCGGTGTCGTGATGCGGGGCCGTCGTCTCGCCGTTCAGTTCGAACGTCGGGGTGAACGTCACGCCGTGGTCTTCGGCGGCGTAGCGCGTCTGATAAACGGTGTCCTCGTAGGTGCCGTCTTTCGCCTGCGCGACGGCGGTGTCTCGCTCTTCGAGGTCGGACTGGTTCATCCGGGAGCGCATGTCATCGTAGCTCACGTTGCCCGAAACGCGGTCTTCGAACATGTCGCGGAAGAACGCCCAGTATTCGCCCGGCTCGGCGTTCCACGCCCCCATCGCAGACTCGGAGATGAGCGGGTCGCTGTCGGAGATGTAGTAATACGAAGAACCGTGGGACGTGTGGCCCGGCGGTTCGTACGCCAGTGCTCGAAACCGAAGGTCGAGTCGTCCGGGTTCGACGAACTCCTGAATTACGTCTTCCAGGTTGTTGAGCACGAAGTCCTTCGTGTACGGACATTTGAAGTTGCCGTACACCGTCGCAGTCGGGTTACCTCCCTCGCCCATCGTCGCGTGGGTGTACTGCCCGGGATTGTCCGGTATCGGCGCACCCGAGACGGGGTCTGCCGTGGTGTGGTTCGCGCTCGCAGTGCCCGCAAACCCGAGAAGTGCCGCTCCGCCGGTGAGCCGCATGAAAGTTCGTCGTGTCGTTTGATCGGTGTTTTGAGTCGGTTTTTGTCGAGTCACGATTTCGACCAAACAGGTCATCAATATAAAACGGCAGAACCGTTGAACGTTGATAAACAGGCCCTAAGTCGTTGCAGACCGTTTCAAACCGTGAGACGCCCGAAAAACGCAATTTCTGAATATTTGACTTTTCGCAACCTGACCTAAAAACCCTATCAAATTTACATCAGTATCAACAACTCGACCATCACTTTCAGGAGGGTCGGCGTCGTCTCCCAGTTAATGACTCGTCGGAGCACGAGACGGGGGTTCCTCACTACCGGCGTCGCGTCCGCCCTTTCGCTCGCAGGGTGCGTAGCCGACGCTCAAGAACCGCCGGTTGACGTTCGCGGTGCGATGTATCTCCCGCCCCGAGCGATGAACTCCTTCCAGATGTGGCACACCTACGAACCCGGCGTCACGGAGCGTGACATGCGGTTTGCCTCCCGACTGAACTTGAACGCACTCCGGACGTGGATGAGCTACGAGGCGTGGCACAAAGACCCGGATTCGTTCGGGAGGGCGCTCGATCATTTCCTCCAAACCGCCGAATCACACGAAATCGAGGTCATGCTCGGTATCTTCGAAGGCGTCGGTCGGCCACCGGTTCCGAAGAACCTCTACGACACCGATCCGTGGACCGGCACCTCGGTCTGGTCGCCAGCGAAGCGCGTGATGCGAAATCCCGACCGCTGGGACGGGCCGACCCGATTCGCCGAGTGGGTGATGAATCGATACGGCGACGACGAGCGACTGCTCGCCATCGAGGTGATGAACGAACCCGGCTGGCGACCGTGGAAGAAGCGCTTCGCCCGCGAGATGTTCCGCGTCGTTCGCCAAAACCGCGGAAGCGTTCCGCTGACCGTCGGCGCGACGAGTCTGGCGAACGTCGCCGACTACTACGACTGGGGCATCGACGTGGTACAGTTCCACTACAACTACCCGAACACGCAGGGCATCTACCGCGACGTACTCAAGCAGGCCAACGAACTCCAGCGAAGCATCGGCATGCCGGTGTGGTTAACCGAGTGGCAACGACTCGCGGATTTCGGCTGGGGTAAGCAGAACGTCCCGATGGAGAAACGCGGCCCGAACTACGCTTCCATCGCGCCCGTCATTCGCAAGGCTGGCGTCGGCAACTTCTTCTGGTCGCTCATGCTCAAACCGGCGTACATGCTGAGCCAGCGCAAACGCGGCATCATCAACGGCGTCTTCCACGAAGATGGGGCCGTCTGGAGCAAGGAGGACGCTCGCGCCATCAAATCCATGTCCGGCGACAGTTCGTTTTCCGGACGCGAGCGCACGGAGTGGCCCGACTGGGCGAAGAAGGCGAAACGACGCGCGTAGTTCTCGTTTTTCAACGATTCCCGAATCACGCAGACTGCGTGAGTCCGGCGTACGCCAGCACGTCGCCGTGGTCTAGACCGCCGTCACCGTCGAAGTCGAGGGCGGTTCGCTGTTCCGTCGGTACGTCCGCCAATCCGATTGCGTCCGCGACGACCACTATCGGGAACGCCACCGCGTCCCAGAATCCGGCGTGGCCGTTTCCGGTCAGGTCTTCGTATCGCCCGTCGCGGTCGGTGTCGAGCGGCGGGCCGAGCGTCAACTGAACGCCGAACAAATCGACGATGGCGAGCGGCGCGTAGACGTTCACGACGTGGTTGTGGTGATTCCGATTTCGGTCGAGGCTGTCGTCCCACGGGTCGGCGAGGACGACGCCCTTGAGGTTGCCCGTGACCGTGTTTTCGACCAGTCGAGCGTCGGCGTCGGTCGCGTCGATGCCGATGGCGTTGTTCGAGGCATCGACGCCGCGAACCGTCACGTCGTCGGCGTTTTTCACGGCGATGCCGCGATTCCAATCCTCGACGCGGAGATTTCTGACCGTGACGTTCGACGCATTTTCGACGCGAACGCCACTCGTGTCGCTGACGCCGAAGCCGTCGAGAAGGTGGCCGCGACCGTCGAGGACGACGTTGTTCGCCCGGATTTCGATACATCCGGTCGAGATACGAGTCTTCCCGTTGTGAACGTCCCGACTCAGAACGTAGTGACCGGGTTTCGTGATTTTCGTACACGAACTGATGGTTGATGCAGCAGACGATTCGGCCGGTGCAAAAGCGGTCGGTTCGGCGATTGGTGCGGAAGCGATCGGTGCAGAAGCGGACGGTGTAGCGGCGGTCGGTGCGGCGAGCGGTCGGGCGTTGGCGACACCAGCGAGAGCACAGACGACGACCAGTCCGACGACCAAAACGCGCGAGAGGCTCATAACCTGCCTCACAACGTCCTGCATTTTATACGCTCTCCCCGAAGGTATCACCTACTCACAGCAAATCCAGTCCGCGGAGGTCGGATTCGAGTTCGGCCCGGTCTGACTCGTTCATCTTTCTGAGTGGACTGCGAAGCGGGCCGGGCGAAAATTCCACGTCGCGCAGGTCGAGAGCCGTCTTCACGCCAGCCATGTACGACCCGCCTTTCAGGGCGTCCCGGACTGCGTACACCTCGCTCTGGAGCCGTTGAGCCTGCTCTTCGTCCCCTTCATCGTAGGCGTCGTAGAGATCGACCACCAGTTCCGGAAAAGCGTTTGCGACTGCGCTGACCATACCGGTACAACCGATTTCGAG
Source organism: uncultured Haladaptatus sp. (assembly GCA_964399275.1). Taxonomy (GTDB): domain Archaea; phylum Halobacteriota; class Halobacteria; order Halobacteriales; family Haladaptataceae; genus Haladaptatus. The sequence continues at coordinate 6,064 of CAYNQM010000104.1, read as the reverse complement.
GCCGGGGAACAGCAGGGAGTCGGAGCCCGCGAGGAACGTCAGTTCGGGATGGGCGGCGATTGCCTGCCCGAGCCACGGCACGTCTTTGCTCGAATCCTTGAGTCCCGCCAGATTCGGAATCTTCGCGAGGTCGGCGAGGGTGTCGAGCGACAGAGAGTTGCCGGTCTTGCTCGGAATGTGGTAGATGTACACCGGCAGGTTGACCGCCTCGCAGACGCGCCGGTAGTGATTGACTGCGGCGTCGTGATCGAGCGGGAAGTAGTACGGCGTGACGACGACCAAGCCGTCCGCGCCGACCGACTCGGCGTGTTCGGCGTGGGCCACGGTTTCGTGTGTACTCGGCGCGCCGACGCCCGCGATGACGGGCACGTCGTCTACGGCGTCCGTGACTGCCTCCACGACACCGCGACGCTCTTCGCCCGTCAGCAGTGGAAATTCGCCGTTCGTTCCAAGCGGGAAGACGCCGTGTGCGCCCCCCTCCACGACGAATTCGGCGTGAGCGGCCGTCGATTCGTAATCGACCGATTCGTCCTCGTGAAACGCGGTAATCGTCGGCGGAACGACGCCGTGCAGGGAGAGCGGGTCGTCCGACCCCGGTTCGGGTGCGTGCGACATACGCGAAAGGTCATTCCCCGACCCTATAAGCGGTTTCGTCGCGGCAGGAGTTTTTCGAGTATGAGTAAACTTTTTGTTGAAGGGGTACGACAGTGTGAGTATGAACGTCACAGTTAAACTTACCGGCCCGATGGTCGCCCGAACCGGAACCCGTGACGCCCGCGTTGCAGTCCCCGAGGAAGCAACCGTCGAAGACGTGATGGATCGTCTCGGCGAGCAGTACGGCCAGCAGGTTCGCGCCGGAATCGTTGACGGTTTCGGACTCCGCTCCGACACCCGCGTCCTCCGCGAGTCGGGGCGCGAGGCCGAACCCCTCTCGGCCCACAGTCCGGTCGAAGCGGGCGACACGGTTCGCGTTCACGTCAGCGTCTGATTCGGCACACCTCCTCGGTTCCTCCCCCTTCTCGATTTCTCGATTCCTCTCGTCTCTGACAAACAAGAATATTTATAGATTTGCTTACTTATCCTCCATCATGGTTCCCCCGAAGGAGATGATTTCGTGAACCGCCGACTCGTCGGCGTCCTCTGTTTTCTGCTCGCTATCGTGTTCGCGTCGAACTCCCTCTGGCTGTTTCCGCACAGCGACGAACCGCGATACGAGTATCGTGCAGTCGAACTGACCGACGAGAACCGCTATCGATTTCTGCAACACCATCCGGAAGTGAAAGAGTGTTACATCATCTTCTCGCGGGGGTGCGGGTTGGAACATCGAGTGCGTGACAAACCCCTCCGATTCGACCTCAGCGAGACGAATGCCCTGGAGTTTCTCGAAGACGACTATCGATTCGTCGTCTTCAGCGACGGATACCGAAAACCGACCTACCGTACCGAAAACGAGACGTTGATTCTCTCCTCGAAACCAGTCTCCGAAGACCGAGTAGTTGCCGAACTCGCCACTCCCTACGAACACCTTCATCAGACGATTCGTCGCGTCTTCGAGGGTGACACCGTCACGATGCGCGACGAACTACCGCGAAACGAACTCGTCAGGCGAAATGGCTCGTTTTACGCCATCGAACAAACCGACGAGTCTCACTTCTCCTACGACTTCGAACTCGCGGTTCTTCGCGGCGTTCTCTGGCTTCTGACCATCCCCCTCTCGGCCGCCAGTGTCGTCTACTGATACGGAAGTTAGCTGTACTCGCCCGGCGATTCCTCGAACTGCTCGCGGTGGTCGTCGGAACAGAAACGGTACTGCTCGCCGACGTGCCGGGTAATGAACTCCGTCTCCCGACTCTCGTACAGTTCCGTCCCGCAGACTGGGCATTCGTTCATACGACTGGATTCGAAGGCCGACTGAAAACGTGCTTTGCCTGCGAAAGCAAGCCTATTCCAACTTCGCCAGTCGGTTCATCGCGTACACCGTCCGCAGTACGTCGCCCGCCTTCCCTTGGTCGTAGACGAGTTCGTCGGTTTGAACGACGTGGTCTAACACGTCGCGAGAGGAGTGCTCGGGTGCGGCGGCGATGCCGGAATCATTTTCCTCCGCCCATCGCATGACTCGGAGGTCGCTCTTGCTGTCGCCCATCACCAGCGTGAAGGGGTCGTCCACGCCGAGGACGCCCAGCGCGGCCTCCACGCCGACCACCTTGTTCAACTCCCGACTGCCGATTTCGGCGGCGTCGCCTTCGTAGTAGGCCACGTCGATTCGTTCGAAGGTGTCCTGCACGGCCTCCGGAATCGCCGCCACGTCCCTCTCGGGCGTCTCGCCCTGCTCTTCCAGCACGCCGCGGATTTCCGGGTCGCTATCGGCGTAGTACGCTCGCGCCCACTCGCTCCCGGTACCGTTTTTGCTTCCATTTTCGCTCTCCTTTCCATCGTCGGCCACCGTCTCGCCGAGGAGGTCGAGCAGGTAGACCAGCGCGTCGTCGATGATTTCGACTGCCCGCGAACTCCCCGTCTCGAAGTTCGGCTTCATCGTGACGTTGAACTCGTTGCCTTGTAGGTGCGTACACCGCCGGAGTTCGTCGGGTGCCGACGAGAGCACCTGCGAGCGAACCGTGTCGAAGGTGTCCCGAATCTCGTCGTCCAACTCCTCGTACAGCAAGCGCTTTGTTTCGGCACCGTGACCTGGCGTGAACACGCCCGTTCCGGCCTCGTAGACGATGCTCAGATTGCCCGAATGAACGATTTCGTTGCCAAGCCCCTGGTTGGCGAATCCCTTCACGTTTTCGAGGGTCTGGCCCGTACAGACGACGATGGGCATTCCCTGCTCGTGAAACTCGGTTAGCAGGTGGAGCGTCTCCCGCGGGATCTCGTTGTCGGTGCTGCCCGCCGAGCGGAGGGTCTCGTCGACGTCTAGGACGAAGGCGTTGACCGCGCGGCCGTACTCGGAGTGGAGGTCGAGCGCCGTGAAGGTCTGCTCCCGGGTGGCCCGCGCGGCGATGGCCGCGAACGTCTCGCCGGCGTCGGGGAACGCCTCCCGGATCGCGTCCTTCCGCGAGTCGAGTTCGTCGCTCACGTCCTCCCAGCGCTCTAAGACGACCCGCGAGTCGACGGGCGGGAAGAGGTCCACGAAGTCCTGGAGCGCCCGGAGGGTCGCCGTGTCGAACTCGTCGTAGAGGCGATACAGCTGGTCGTAGCGTCGCATGCTCGTTCGTCCGCCCTCCTCGGTCGTCTCCCTGCCGTTCGCGTTCGTCGACTCCCCGCCCTCGTCGGTCGTGCCTCTGCCGTCCCCGTCCGTCATCTCGCTCGTGCCTCTGCTTTCCTCCTCGGTCATCTCGCTCGTCCCCCGGTCCGGAGGTCGTAGAGCCGTTCGAAGACGAGCGTCGGAAAGCGCGGCTCCAGCCTGCTCGGCGGCCGCCCGATCCCGTCCGCGGCCGTCGGGTGGGTCACCCGCTCGATGATCCCCGCCTCCGCGAGCTCGTAGAGGAAGCGCTTGATCGTCGTCGTAGAGAGCTCTACGTCGCAGGAGGACGCGATGGCGTCGGTCGCGGCGTCGACGGACTCGCGGTCGGCCTCCGAGAGCTCGACGAGGGCGCGCAGCACCTGCTTTCGGTTCGCAGAGAGCGCGAGCACCCGGCCGAGGGACACGGAGGGTCGGGGGACGCCGTTCATCCCGGCCGAGAGGTCCTCGTGGTGGATCCGGGGCCGTCCCTCCCCGGCGGCGCGGTCTGCCGCCCCGAAGAGCGCCGCGAGCGCGTCGTGGGCGTTCCCCTCGGCCCACGCCGCGAGCTGTCGGGTCTCCTCGTGCTCGATCGCCCGGCGGGCGAGCCCCGCCGAGGTGCGCTCCGTCACGATGTCGACGATGGTGTGCTGGTCGTACGGCGGGACCTCGATCCGCTCCGGCGGTAGCACCTCCCCGTCGGTCCGCTCCGGGGCGTCCCGGCCGATGGCGACCCAGCCGATCGAGTCGGTGATCGGATCGAGCAGCTCAGCGAGTTCGGCGAGCGAGAACGTCTCGGGTTCCCCCACGTGGTCGACGGCGACGAGCGCACTCCGCTCGTAGGGCTCCAGCGCCTCCGCGAGGCGCGTCTGCAGCGCCTCGGTGCCGATGCCCTGTCTCGGGACCGTCTCGTCGACGACGCCGGAGAGGAGCTGGTGGTACAGCGCGAACTCGCTGCCGGCCTCCCTGGTGTCGACGTAGACGAACGATGGAGTCTCCCTCGCCTGGGCTCGGGTCGTCGTGTGGATGACCGACCGCGACTGCGATAGCAGCTTCGAGAGCTGGGAGAAGAGCGCCGTCACGACCGCCGACTTCCCCGACCCGGCGGGGCCACAGACGTACGCGTTGGGCGGCAGCCCGTCGTCGAAGACGGGCTCGACGTAGTCGAGGAGCCGCTCGAACACCGGGCCGCGGCCGGCCGGCTCCTCGACGTGGACGACCGGGCTGATCGCGTCGTAGTCGACGATCAGCCGCGATTCGCCCCCGTTCCGCTGGCGTCGTCGGATCCGGGACTTCAGGTCCATCCTGCGTGGCGCCTCGTTGGACCGTCCGCGGCGACGTCGGCCCCCGGTGGAGGGGGCGACGGCCGCGCCGCGATCGGTCGGGTGATCGTAGGTCGGTTTGCCGGTGTAGCTGATATAAACCTCGCGATGGCCGGCTCAGACCGGTAGCGGGACGTAGCCGCCACCGGTTCTCCGGCGAATCCGGGCGTCGAGATTTGCCGTGCTGGAGTCGTCGACCGGCGGGGCTTCCCGACTCGGGCGAACGTAGCGTGGCTGCACGCCGGGGAGATCAGCCGATGAGCTCCGTCGGCACGTAACCGGCTCCACCGAACACGCCCACGGCGAACAGCGCGGCGATCACGAACGTCATGAACGCGATGGCCGCCGCGGGCGGGTCGACGTGTGTGTCGCCGTGCGCGTAGAAGACGCGCTGGAACGCCTCGCCGAACAGCGCCGAGAAGGCGCCGAAGAAGGCGGCGACGACGACGGCGACCCAGTGGTCCACGCCGGCGATCAGCCCGTTGCCCGAGGCCATCGCCGCGGCCGCCGCCGCGCTGGCGACGATGGTGATGTGGTGGGTCACCGGGAACTTCTCCACACCCAGGTTCAGGAACAGCAGGCTGGCCGCGCTGATCCCGAACCCGAGGAACATGCTGCCCGTGACGACGTAGAGGTACCCGCCCAGGATGCCGGCGACGACGCCGAGCGTGGCGACGTTGGTCCACTTGTACTGCTGGGGCAGCCACGGCTCGACCGCGAGCCGCTCGGCGGACACCCCGCCGTCCGCGGCGGGCTCCACGCCACTCTTGGTCTCGTCGGTCGTCGTCGTCCGCGTCTCCTCGCGCTCGAAGGGCGTCATGTCGAGGTAGCCCTCGCCCCTGGGGGTGCCGACCAGCTCGTAGCCGAAGGCCACCCGGGCGATCAGCGCCGAGAGGACCACGGTCAGCGCGATGGCGTCGATGGGCCCCGTGAGCCCGGCCTGGACGAACTGCCGGAGGAGCATACCGACGACGCCGAAGACGCCACCGACGATCAGCACGTCGGGCTTCGTCCCGAGCGCTGCGGCGATGTTCTTGCCTTCGTGGTAGTCGAAGCCGAAGTCCATGTACCCCTTCTCGGCGGCGTACGCGGCCGCCGCGACGCCGCCGGCGAAGGAGATGTGCGGGCCGAACACCGGACCGAAGCCCACCAGTGCGGTGACGTTCCCCGCCAGTTCCGTTTCGGTGAAGCCTGCCATCTCGCCGGCGATCACCACGAACCCGGTGAAGACGAAGGCCGGGAGCGCGCCGATCGAGGCGCCGAAGGCACCGCCGGCGAACGCCGCGATCCAGATCGTGGGGTCGGTGATGGTCTCGACGAAGGCTTCGATCGGCAAAGTCACTCACCCCCGTCCTGGGCCCAGTTCAGCGAGCGCTCGACCGCGTCGTCCCACCGCCCGTACATGGCGTTCGCCTCGGCGGCTGGCATCTCGACTTCGAACTCGCGGTCGATCTGCCAGTTGTCCCGGAGTTCGTCGACCGTCTCCCAGTACCCGACGGCCAGCCCCGCCGCGTAGGCCGAC
>CAYNQM010000103.1:0-11559 GCA_964399275.1 uncultured Haladaptatus sp. | reverse complement strand
CGAAGAGGTCACAACCCATGGCGACGGCCAGCGCGAACATCATGGGGTGGCCCGCACCGAACAGGTGCACCGGGGCGTCAGCACCCAGTCCGCGCTTCGCTCCGGCGACCATGTCCACCATGTCGCCGTACCGGTATTCGTTCATCAGGGGAACGACCGCGCCGACGGGGAACACGTCCAGCGTGGTGTCGTAGGCGTGGCGACCGGCCTCCTCGCGCAAATCGGGGTAGGTCGAACCCTGTACCGGCGCGTTGACGAGCATGTCGCCAACGTCCACGGTTTCGGCCAGTTCGAGACGTTCTTGAGTCGTCGCCAGTTCATCTTCGGCCTGCTCGCGGTCTACGTCGGGCGGCGTCGGGATGTCCACCGGGGTACCGATGTCCGACCCAACGTCGTGCTGGAACCGAAGGATTTCCTCGGTCGTCACGCTGATTTCGCCGTACTCGGCGAGTTGGAACGACCCGGAGTCGGTCATAATTGCGCCGTCGAAGTCGAGCAATTCGTGGAGTCCCACGTCGAGTGCCTCCTCGCGGAAGTCCTCGCTCTTGTAGAGAATGTAGGAGTTCGTGATGAGAATCTCTGCCCCGAACTCGGATTCGAGTCGGGACGGTTCGACCGTCACCACGTGGGGGTTGACGACCGGGAGCAGTGCCGGGGTTTCGACCGTCACGCCAGCGCGCGGGACGGTGAGTTCCCCGATTCGCCCCGCACCGTCCTGTGCGCGGATTTCGAAACTATCTCGTTCCATTACCCCGGCGTAGCCACGGTGGGGGCGTAAGAATTGCGCTGTCAGGCCATCGGGAGTAACTTGGATAGTATCAGAACTGTGATGATACCCGTGACCGAGACGATGGTTGTCAGCGCGGTCCACGTTTTCAGCGTCTCCGCCTGCGTCAGGCCGCCGATTTCCTTGACCAGCCAGAAGCCGCTGTCGTTGTACCAAGAGCAGATGTTACCGCCCGCGCCGATGGCCATGACGAGGTAGGCCGGGTTAACCGAGAGCGAGGCGACGAGGCCGGAACCGGAGACGATACCCGCCGTCGTGAGCATGGCGACCGTCGCCGAACCCTGCGCGATGCGAACCGCGGCGGCGATGAGCCACGCGGTGACGAGCAGACCGATTCCGAGTCCGGAGAGCGCGTTGGCGATGTAATCACCGATTCCCGCCGCGGCGAGCATCGCGCCGAACGCGCCACCCGCGGCGGTGATGGCCGCGATGTTGCCGCCGGACTTCAGCGACTCCGTCAGTTCGTCGCCCCACTCCTCGTCGCTCATCGCGCGCATCCGTCGGTAGGTCAGCGCGGCGGCCACCGCCGCCATCGTCAGCGCGAAGTTCGGGTCGCCGATGAAGCCGGTGACGCCACCGATCGCCATCGACCCGACGAAGGGGATGTCAGCGCCAAGCAGGCCGCTGAACGTCGTTCCGTCCGAGAGGAACGTGTCCACGACCGTGTTCGACGCGACCAGCACGACCGCGAGCAGAATCGGCAGGCTCGCCTCGAGCATGCCGGGGAGGTTACTCGTCGACCGCTGGGCGATCTCTTCGAGTTCCGCGCCGCTCGTATCCATGGAATCGCGGAGCGGGATGTCGATTCGAGCGTTTATCCACCGACCGTAGAAAATCCCGCCGACGAGCGCGGAGGGAATCGCCACCACGAGTCCGACGAGTATCGTCATCCCGAGATTCGTGCCCGGAATCTCCTGCGCCACCGCGAGCGGTCCCGGCGTCGGTGGGACGAACACGTGCGTCGTCGCCGCACCCGCGCCGACGACGACGAGGTACAGCGCGTAGTTTTTCCCCACGCGAGCGCGCATCGAGCGCGCGAGCGGTGCCATCAGGTAGAATACGTTGTCGAAAAACACCGGGATAGCCAAGAACGAACTACTGCCCCAGAGCGCGAACTCCGACTGTTCCGACCCGGTTAGGCTGCGAAATCCGCGAACGATTCGTTCGGCCGCCCCGCTTCCCATCATCGACTTCCCGATGACCGCCGCCATCAGGATGGGGATGCCGATTCCCGCCATTCCCTCACCGAACGCCGAGGCGGTTTTCGCGGCGATGTTCCCGAACGGGACTTGCGGCGCGACGAGACCGACGACGAAGGTCGCGATGACCAGACCGATGAACGCCGGCAAATCCCAGTAGACGAGTAGTAGTATAACTGCTACTAATCCAACGACGAAAGCGACCAGCGGACTGTGTGGATACGCCATACACACCCAAAGGGTTCCGACTGCCAGTTATAATTTATGGTCATAAAAGGTTGCTTTATTATTATAATAGTGCTATTATAACGATTCTACCACCCGAATTCGGTGTGCCGACAGGGTTTTGAATTCACCGAGCGCGTTCGCGCGTATCGTCGCCGAACGCCTCGTAGTAGAGCACGCCGAGCGCGGTTCGCCCGTCGAACACGCCGTCGTCCACGATTTCCGCTTTCAGCGCGGGAAGGCTGGTCGTCGCCGGGCGAATACTCTCGTTGTGGTCTAACTCCTGTTCCCCGGTCGATACGCAGTCGTGCGCCACGAAAAAGTGGAGCAGGGAGTCGGCGATTCCGTTCGCGGGTTCGACGGTCGTGAGGTGGGAAACGCGGTCTGCTTCGTACCCCGTCTCCTCGGTGAGTTCGCGGCGAGCCGAGGCTTCGAGGTCATCGTCTTCGGGTTCGACGCCGCCGACCGGCAATCCCCGCGAGACGCGGGACACCGCCTGCCGCCACTCTTCGATGACGACCACATCGCCGTCCTCGGTGAACGGCAGGATGACGACGCTCTCGGGTTCCGAGAGGTAGTCGAAGTCGGTTTCAGTTCCGTCCGGCAGGCGAACGTTTTCGTGTTGCACGTCGAATCCGGGGCAGGTGTAGGCGACGCCTGAATCCAGCGTCTCCCAGGCGAGGGGGTCGTCTTCGTCGGCCATATACGGGACTTTTCGGGGATCGAAAAAATCGCTCCGATTCTGGCGACGGAATATGCGAAACTGCACCAACGACGACGGGGAGTAATCCGGCGTTTCCTGTCGTCACACTGGAAAACGGTTATCGTGATTTATCGCCACGACCGTCGAATCTACTATACTCCAGCTATGCAATGGGATGGTGTCAACCGACGTGGTCTGCTCACGGCAACGGCGGGGTTGGTCGGCGTGGGAGGGATTCGTACTGCGGGAAAACGAGGCGTGACCCACAAACAAGGGACGAACCACGTCGTCATCTTCGGCGGCAGTCCCGATACCGTCATCGAGTACGGGATAACGGTGAGTGGTCGCCTGCGAAAGAGCGGTCGGGGCGGCGATGCGCCCATCGCCGACCGACACGTTACTCGGGACGGAGACGATACGATATCGGGCGGTGGCACCCACGCTAGCGGCGCTATCGCTGGTGGCGGCGACGCCTATCGATTCACGGGCCGAATCGTTCGGTTCCGAGTTTCACCCAACGGGGGCGCAGATGGGGTCAACGTGTACCACAACGGTCAGCGAGTCCATCCCGACGAACTCGGGGACAATCCTCCGGCGAGCACGCCCATCGAGTTCGTGGACTGCGACACGGCGCGAGTGACCGGAGACTTTCGGAGCGTCAGGATGCACACGAGCTTCTGGGACGAATCTGGCCTCGGAACGAACATCCTGTTCGATGGCCCCGTCAGCGGAACGACCACCATTCATCCGGCGTCGGCGCACGACCCCTATCCCTTCGCCATCGACACCGTGAGCGTCGATACCCGGGAACTCCAGACGCCGGGACAACCCGCGAAATTCACGGCGGACAATCCCTTCGCAGGCCCGTGGTGTGAGGAACAGGGTCTGCCGAACCACGTCGTCATCTTCGGTGGCAGTCCCCGCAACGTCGTCAGCTACAGATTCACCGTGAGTGGTCGAGTGCGAAAGAGCGGCGAGAACGGCGGCGCGCCCATTGCCAACCGACACGTCACCATCGACGACGACGATACGATCTCCGGCAAGCGCGTTCGCGGTGGGGTCGCGGGGGGCGGCGACGCCTATCGTTTCTCCGGCGAACTCGCGCGATTTCGGATGGACGGTGACGCAACCGTCTACCTGAACGGAGAGAGGATAGAACCGGACGGTGGGGGAGGCGACGAACCGAGTGACGACGGAGAGAACCCGACGAACCGAATCGAGTTCCTCGACTGTGACCGAGCGCGGGTGACGGGCGAATTCGAGCGCGTCGCCATCAGCACGACTTGGTACGCATCGGACGGGGTGGCAACCTCCTACAACGAAATCGGACCCGTAAGCGGACGGACGCGAATCGACGAGTCGAACGTGGGGGACGTGGCGGACGTTGCGGGGCTCACCATCACGGACATCGCCGCCTTCGAATCGGATGCCGCGGAACCCACGATTTCGAAGCGCAACCCGAATTCGAAAGCCTGTCTTCGAAAGATTCGTCCGGCGAAGGTGTCGGCATCCGTGGAGAGTTGTGCCGCAACCGGCGGGGGCGAGGTGGCCTTTACCTACGAAAACCCGAACGACGAGGCGCTCTTCGTCCAGAGCGAACTCGTTGGTGCGAGTTCGACCGCGCCGCCTGATAAACTGGAACCGGGACGACACTCCTTCACCGCGCGCTGGAATCCCGAGAAACAGGACGAACGGCTCCGCTGGCGACTCAACATGCGTCCGTTCGGCTACGAAGGACGGATTACGGCGACCAGTTCCACTGCCGCCGAATGTGGTGTGACACGAGAGACGTCAGGGCAGGCGGACGGAGAAACGGCAACCGGGGAAACGACAGAAACGACGGAAACCACGAGCGAGGCACCGACGACGGAGAAATCCGAACCAGCGACCGAGGACTCGGAAGCGACGACGGGGGCATCTCCCGAAACCACGCCACCCGCGACCGAATCGCAGACGAACGCGGAAAATTCACAAACGGAGGCGGAGACGAGCGGAAAAAGCGGAACTACCGACGCCGAGACAAGCGAATAAATTCACTCAGAGGCTAACTTTCGACAGATCCGCTTCCAGTTCGTCCACGTGGTCGTTGAACGCCTTGACGAACCCCCTGAAGTCGTCGGCCAGTTCGCGCACGTCGGGTGCCGAGGGCGGTTCGTACTGCGAGACGAGGTAGGTGCCCCCCTGCCCGCCGACGCGGAGGTAGGAGGCCCGCCCTTCCTCCCACTTTAGCTCCCATCGCTGGCCACTGACTCGCGTCGTGAACGTTCCGTAATCCACGCCCTCGTAGCGGTGCAGTTCGCCCGCGATGGTGTCGGCAGTGTCTCGGATTCGCCTCACTACGCGGTCTCGCTCGGACACGACGGAATCGGTCGAGTTGACGGGCGGAAAGTCGGTCGATACGTCGTCCAGCACACCCTCCTTAGATTCGACGTGTCGATTGTACGCCTCGACGAACCCCCCGTAGTCCTGCATCGCGTCGGCGAAGTCGTCTGGGTCTGGGGGTTGCTTGGTCGAGACGACGTAGGTTTCCCCGCCCGACTTCCCCTTGAACCGGAGATATTCCAGGTCGCCTGCCTCGTATTTTACCGTCCACTTTCCGGCGTTCGTGTCGAACGTCGCTTGGCCGTAATCGCCACCCTGCAGGAGTGCGAGTTCGCGCGCGATTTCCCCGGCGTGTTGTTTGACCGCCGCGAGAACTTCGTCGCGCTCCTCGGCGACGCGTTCGGCGTCTCTGATGTCGAAGTCGATACCCGTCGTCATTCTGTGGTCGTAGGAATGGTGCGAGCATAACGATGGTGTCTTAGTCGAAACACCTCGCTATCGTTCGTCGTCGTTAGTGCGTTGCGGGAAAAGTGGGCCGGCGCGAATTCGAACTGGGCAAGACGTTCCTGCTCACTCCGTTCCGCGGGCATGCTCTTGCTGGCCCGAATTCGCTTGGCGACCCTTTCAGCAACGCAGACTCCTCACTATCGTTCGTCGTCGTTGAGTGGTGGGAGAAATGGGCCGGCGCGAATTCGAATCGCGGTTACGGCCACCCGAAGGCCGAAGGATACCAGGCTACCCCACCGGCCCGCAGGTGGAAAATGGTGATACCCGCCTTTAACGGTTCCGGAATTGGGGTGTCAGTAGTCGGTGTACCCCTGCGTGTCCAGATAGTTCTGGGCCACCGTCATCGCGTGATTTCCGTGGAGGAGTTCCGGACCCAACCGGACGCGCTGGTCGGATTCGTCGGCCAGCAGGTCGGCCTCCTCGTCAGTGAAGTCGCCGTGGTCGGAGAGCACGAACAGCGGATTTCCCGGCGGTTCGACATCGACCACCGGAGTTCCGTCTTCGTGCAGTTCTATCACGGTCGAATCCGTGCTGGCGTCGGCGAGTACCGCCTCGAAATTGCGCTTCGAGATGGCAACCCCGGGTGTGCTCTCGGCTTCCATGTGACCGATTGCTTCCGATTTTTTCTCCAGTGCCTTTCGAATCAGCGCCGCCGTGCTTCGCTCGTCGGGGTTGAGTCGGCGGAGGTCGCTCCCCTCGAACCGAATCGTCAGTTCGTCCTGCAAGACGAGAAAGAGGCGCACGTCACTGCGGAAGTCGTGCGAGAGGAAGAAGGCGCTGTTGACACATCGACAGAGGGCGTCGAGTCGCCCCGCCCCGCCCGCGAGGTCGTCCAAGGAGAAGTCGGGCGTCGTCGGGGCATCGTGACCGAGAACGATGAACTGTCGCATGGTCGAATCAGAATGCGACGGCGTAAGTCGCTTGCTGAATCGGCGTCGAACCGACTTACGCTTCGCCTTCGCCGAAATGCTCGTACGCCCAGCCAGCGGTCGCCGAGAGTCGTTTCATGTACGCGATGAGAAAGAGCAGAACTACCTCGTGCCACGCCAGTGACGCCGCCGACGTTACGCGCTTGTAGAACCGAATCGGGTGTGGCGGGAGGTAGTTTCGCGGATTCAGTACGCTCGGTTTCTCGACTCGCTCGGGGTGATATCGCTGCATCTGCGCCCGTCCGCGACCCAGTCTGAAGTGCTTTTTCAGGAGTTCGGGAAGCGACGACCGGGCGGGGTGATACATCGTAATCGCGGGTTGGTAATGCTGGTCGAATCCGGCGTCGTACACTCGGTTACCGAACTCTTGGTCTTCGCCGGAAAACAGTCGCTCGTCGAAGTCGCCGACCTCGTCGAACACTTCGCGTCGGACGACGAGACAGCCAGTTCCCGAGAACTGCTGTTCTTCGATGTACTTTCGAATTGGAAAGCCGAAAATCTGGTTGTACTTCGCGGTGAGGGTGTCTTTCCCGTCTTCAATGTAGATTTCGACGTTACAGCCCATGTAGTCCCACTCGTTGGACTCCATCGACGCCACGGCGTCTTCGAGCCACGTCTCTTCGACGGTCATGTCAGCGTCGATGAACGCCAACAGCGACCCATCGGACTGCGGAATCGCTTCGTTCCGTGCGGCCGCAGGACCTTGCACCTCGTCTTCGACCAGGAGAGTGACGAGGTCGGGAAACCGCTCGGAATACTTCCGAATGACGTCTCTGGTGTTGTCAGTTGACCCGTTATCGACGACCAACACCTCGTACGCCTCAGCGGGATACGTCTGATTCGTAACAGCATCGAGAGTCATCCGAATCCCCCTTGGGTCGTTGTACACAGGGATGATGACAGAGACAAACGGCCGCTCGGAAGCCATATCGTCACACTGTTCTAGCACGCTTATAGCCCCTTCGATTCCCCAGACTCACTGCCGGTGGAGTCCGACACGTGTGCCCGTGTCTCTCTTCGATGCGACTGAATCAGAACTGAGGAACTGTCTCGCTTATTCCTCTCTCTGTCGATACATCGTTCGCCGATCCGTCCGTCGTATCTTCGTATCATCTGGAAGGAAGTCGCGACGCAGTCGCTCGTTTCCACCGAGTCAAATCGATTATAGGCGACGCTACTCCACAGCTGAGTATAAAAATTGTGGCAGGAATTCTTCTCTGTTGAATGGTGGTTGCGCGCTCGAAACGAGAATTGATAGGACGTTTGTATTTCACACTGCCACGACGAGGCCACCTAGCATCGCCGTCGTTCCGAGGCCAACACAGACGCCCCAGAAGGCGACGCGTTCGACGACTCGGAGCAGACCGTCGATGGCGAGATACCCAACCACTGCACTTGCGAGGACGGCAACGAGCGCCGAAGAGGGCGCAATTGCCGGAACGCCAGCGTCGAGCAGTGTCAGCGCACCCGCACCGAGGGCGGCGGGAATCGACAGCAGAAACGAGAGCCGAAACGCAGACGAGGCGGAAAATCCGCGGAACAAGAGCATGCTGGTGGTCGTACCGGAACGCGAGACGCCGGGGAGGATAGCGACACCCTGCACGATACCGACGAGCAGAGCGTCCGCGAGCGTGGGTGACTCTCGATTTCGGAGGTCGAACTCTTCGGACGTTTTCAGGAGAACGCCGGTACCGACGAGCAGGAAGCCAACCAGTGCGACGAACGCGCTACCCGCCAGTTTGCTCACCAGCGCGTCGAGCGTTTCGTAGGCCGCGATGCCGACGACGCCGGAGGCGAGGGTCGCGACCGCGACGAACGACAATCCGGCGGTGTCACCACCGAACGCGGAACGCGGCCGCCACTGGGAAATCGTTCGGAGTCCGTCGGCCACATCCTCTCGGTAGTACATCGTCGCGGAAATAGCAGTCCCGGCGTGGAGGAACAGCGCGAACTGCACCGCAACCTCGGGATTTTCGCCCATCGCCGTGAGAAAGAGGACGAGGTTGCCTTCGCTGGAGATGGGAAGCCACTCGAAGACGCCTTGGAGGATACCCGCCAGCAATGCGACGACGAGCGCTCTGTTCGGCATTGCGTGGTGGTGGTCTGCGGGAAGGCAAAGATGGTTCGATTTAGAGGGCGTGGCGGTCGCGGGGGTCGTCTGATCGGCGGACGAATTCCATCGTGGAATCCGGCGGACAGCACGCCGAAGTACACCATCGGGAACCGCAGTTGGGCACCGAAAACGACGAATTTGGGGAAGCGAACGAGAACGAAGCGACCGAAGAGTAGTTTTCCGATAGAAATTTATGGTCGCACTTTCTGTAGTCGATTGTGACTATCTCGGCGAAAAAGACGAGGGCGAACACGCTTTCACCTCGGTCGGACTTACTCGTCCCGGGTCAGTTCGCTCGCGTCGAGGTCGCCCGCGAGGTACGCCTCGCCCTCCTCGGTGATCTGATAGAGACCGTTGCCGAGGTTTCGCAGAAGTCCGTAGGCTGTGAGGGTGCGACAGCGCCGCCCGAGATATTTCGGGTGGTAGGCCATCTCCGGGCCGAGTTCGGCAAGCCGGTCGGTAATCTGGGATGGCTGATGATTGCCGTACTCGGCGAGGAACTCCAGTATTCGCTCGTCGGCGTGGGCCATCCACTCCGCGTGTCGTCGCATACCTACCGAAGTGGGTGGTGGAGCCATCACTGTACCGGCGAGGAATGTATAAGTTCCTAGAAGAAATCTATAAGTTACTATACTTTGAACAGTTGGGTGCGGAGACAGGTCGTCCGGGACGGGCGTTGCACCCCTCGTGCTCTGCCGAGTACGATACCTGTCACCGCCACATGCGACGCAAATCTGCCCTACTCGCCGTATCCAGCACGGGGCAGACCAACCGCCTGCATCGGCTCGGCCGGAGAGTCGGGCCAGCGACACTCGGTGCAGGCGGTTTCCTTCGACGAATCGGCGACTCACCCTCGTAAAACCCCACCGATGTGAGAAAAAGTAGACATTAAAAGAACGTAAAACGCGACGACGCTTCGTAAAATGTGGCGTCTGAAAGTCTGTCGGGGCTAAACCCGTCCGTGAGTCTCTCAGACTGCCCAACGTCACTTTCGCCGGGTGAATCGGTTTCTCACCGGTCAGATGCCGGATACAGTTCTGTTAATGCATCATTAATTCGGTACTAGCATCACATCTATTTCAATTAATTTCCTGATAATAAGGTATGCCCGCCATCTACTGTGGGATGCGTCAGTTAGCAATTCGAGATTGGCGCCCCGCACGAACTAAAATCATGAGTCGAAATAGGAGACCAAGATAGCGATGAACCGAAAACGAGCAACGCTGGGAGTACTGCTCTCAGTCCTCCTCGTCGCCTCGTCGGTGGCGTTCGCGGCGACTGGGTCGCCCACGGCAAGCGAGACCGACGCGACGACCGGCGACGACTGGGAGACGTATCGCGGTGACGACGGACGGACGGCGGCGACGAACGACACGGGACCGACGGGAACGGTTGCCGAAACGTGGAACAGTGAACTACCCGGAAAACCCGCGACGAGCGCAGTCGTCGTCGACGGCGTCGCCTACGTCGCCGTCACGACGAGCAGTTCCTACCCGGCGGCCGGAAAGGTCGTCGCCTACGACGCGACGACCGGCCAGAAGTTGTGGAACAGCACCACGCTCGGTGCGGCCACCGGTTCGGTCGCCGTCGAAGACGGGCAGGTCTACGTGGCCACGCGCGGCACACAAAACAGCGACGCCAACCGTGGCGGCCTGTACGCTCTCGACGCCAACACCGGTACCGTCCAGTGGCACAACGCGGACGCTGATTGGGGAAGCCCAATCGTCGAGGACGGCGTCGTCTATCTAAACAATGCCGCCTACCATGCCGACACCGGCGACCAGAAGTGGGATTCGGATTCCTACAGCGTCGTCGGCGTCGTTGACGGAACCGTCTACGCGGCTGGCACCCAGTCCGACGGGACGCACGTCGCGGAACTGAACCCGGACGACGGAACGGTCGCCTGGAGCACCGCAGTTCCCGGCGATGGTGACAAGCAGTTCGCAGTCACGGACGACCGCATCTACTACACCGCCGACTCGACGGACGGTGACGACGGAGCTTACGCCGTTTCGACTGACGGTGGCGACCTCGTCTGGCAACGCAACCTCACGACGGGCACTGTCGCCAGTGCGCCCGCCGTCTCGGACGGTTCGGTCTACGTCCTGACGAGCGACAGCGGTACTGACACGGTTTACGCCCTCAGCACAGAGACGGGGGTGGAGCAGTGGACGCACGAATCTATGGACGCCGAGGAGTTCAGAACGGCTCCGATAGTCGCCGACGGTACCGTCTACCTCGGCGGTACGAAGAACGTCAACACGAGCGACATCCAGCCGGCACAACCCACCGCGTTCGCCATCGACGGCGATAGCGGTGAACGACTCTGGAATCAGACGACTGAGGGAACCACGCCGGAAGCACCGCACACCAGCGTCGCCGACGGAACGCTGTACCTCACGGTGTACGAATCCGACTCGGTCGAAACCGACGGCTCGCTCGCCGCCGTGGACTCGGTAGATGTTTCCCCGCCGGACGACGGCACCGACGACGATTCGAATGGTGACGATTCGGACGATGATGGCTCGGACGACGACGAATCCGACTGCTCGAACTAGTCGTTTCGGTCGGCGACCGCGCTCTTTTTTCGGTCGAATCGGAAACCGGTTTACCGCGTGACTCCCTCGGGAGCAGTATGGACGTACTTTCCGCG
This sequence comes from uncultured Haladaptatus sp., assembly GCA_964399275.1. Taxonomy (GTDB): domain Archaea; phylum Halobacteriota; class Halobacteria; order Halobacteriales; family Haladaptataceae; genus Haladaptatus. Next base: position 121 of record CAYNQM010000103.1, on the reverse strand, counting down.
GCACGGCGGGTCATCGAGGAAGACCCGGTGTGCGACGCCTGCCTCGGTCGGCAGTTCGCAGACCGGAGTTTCGGCCTGTCGAACACCGAGCGCGGCCACTCCCTCCGGGTTGCAGTCGCGC
>CAYNQM010000102.1:0-11883 GCA_964399275.1 uncultured Haladaptatus sp. | reverse complement strand
AATCCCAGCAGATCACCATCCGCATCGACGAGCGCCGTTACGGAAAAGAGGTAACGATAATCGAAGGATTCGACCCCAAAGACGTGGATTTGGATAGTCTCTCGTCTGACTTAAAGTCTAAGTTCGCCTGCGGTGGCACTGTCGAAGAGGGACAGATAGAACTTCAGGGCAATCACACCGGCCGCGTCGAGGATTTCCTCCGCGACAAAGGATTCAACGTCGCCTAACGAACACTTCGGTTGGATTTTCTTACGAACAAACGAGACTGAGAGACATCGGTCTAAAACGGTGCGTCGGACTCGGCGCTCTCCGCCGATTCCAGTTCGTACTCCCACTCGTCTAACCCGCCAGCCATGCTCTCGACGCGGGCGTCCTCGGGAACGCCTTCGTAGGAACCGATGAGGCGGGCGGCCTGCACGCTCGACTTTCCGAGCGGACAGACGGTGACGATACGGTCTGCCCCGTCGAGTTCCGAGATTCGTTCCGGGAGCGCGTGAAACGGGATGTTTTCGCTGTTTGGGATGTGTCCGCCGTCGAACTGTGCTTGCGGTCGAATATCGACGATTCGCACGTCGGTGTCCGACTCGACGAGTTCGTGAACCTCGTCCGTAGAGATTTCCGCGTCCATCGGGACGAGGTATGGACGCCGGCGGAATAAGCGAACCGGTCGTCCGACGCGATTCGAAACGCTGTCAGAGCAACCCTTCTTCCTTCGCAATCAAGAGCGGCGGGAGCGACCAGCCACAGGTCGTCCCGTCGCGGACGGCGTCGATGGCGTCCGCGATTGGAACCGTTCGCACGTCGATGAACTCGTTCGGTTCGAGATGCTGGTTGCCCGGCGTCAATCCCTCGGCGAAGACGACTGCGCGCCGTTTTCGCATTCCCGCCGCCGGGTAGTAGGTTTCCAGCAGTTCGACGTGGTCGGCGACGTAGCCCGTCTCCTCTCGGAGTTCGCGCTTCGCCGCGCGCTCGAACGACTCGCCGGGTTCGGCCCGCCCGGCCGGACAGGACACCACCGTCTCGCCGAGTCGCGGGCGGTACTCCTCGATGAGCACGAGTTCGTCGGCGGTGCGGGCGACGATCGCCACCGAATCCGGCGGGTCGAACCAGAATCGTCGGACTCGTCTGCCGTCGGGTCGTTCCAGCGCGTCGTACCCCACGGCGTGCCCGAACAGCGACAGTCCGCGTCTCGCGTGGCGTTTCCAGTTCATCGGTCGAGCAGACCGGCCTCGCTGGCGAGAAGCAGGGCCTCGATGGTCGCGTCGTTGGCCGGGTTCGCGCGCGCCGCGTCCAGCGCGTCCTCAACCGGGATCGCCCGCACCGAGAGGAATTCGTTGTCGTCCAGATTCTTCTCGGTCGGGGTCAGCCCCTCGGCGAAGACAATGCCGCGTTCGTGGCGGAGCACGCCGGTTGCGACCCAAAACGATTCGAGCAAGGCGAGACTGTCGGCTTCGAATCCGGTCTCTTCCCGAAGTTCTCGCGCTCCGGCGGTGGTATAGGACTCGCCGTCTTCGACGATTCCGGCGGGGCACTCCAGACACGTCTCCCGAATCGCGGGGCGGTACTGCTCCACGAAGACGATTTCGTCGCCCGCGAGCGCCAGCACGACGACCGCTGGCGGGAGTTCCGCCCAGTAGTACTTCTTCGTCGTTCCGTCGGGTTGCTCCACGAGGTCGTAGCCGCCCGTGTACCAGCCGGTTTCGTACTCGATTTTAGATTCGAGCACCGGCCAGTTGTGGTCGCGCCAGTCATCGCTCATAGGAGGGAAATGTGGCGGCGAGGGCTTAAATTCGGAAGGTTGCGACGAGATGTGTCTGGAGAGAGGGAAAGAAACGCGGATAATGAGTGAGTAGCTTCGACATCAACAGTACAGAACTTTAAACGACAGCGCCAACACCATAAAACTTCGAACGACGACCTCGACGCTAACAGCGTAGAATTGCTAGGCACAAACGCCGCAACAGGATGCGAGCGAGTGCACCGACCGCTGGCGCACTCGCCCTTGGTGGCCCCTCTCCTCCCCGGTGCTCAGGCATCTTCGCCGACCGCTGGCTCAGACGCCTTCGCCGCGTCCTATCGGCCGGTCGGCCTACCGTCACGCTATCGCAGGTGACACAACCGCCGGAAATCGGCAATCGACACAGCCGCCAGCAGGCTAACTGTTCACCGGAGAGTCGGAGATTTTCCGGCCAAGCGACGACAGGGAGGAGTGTCGTGCTTTTGGTCGAAGCTTTAACGGGGAATGCGAGAGCTTCGCTCTTTCGTTCCTTCGCGGGCGATACCCGTGAAGAAGCCAGCAAGCGCGACGACGGCGGCCGTCATTACGCCTGCCCGCGACCGTCGTAAAAAGTGGTGGTTCGAGGAGGAGGATTTATCACTCCGCCGCCCGCTAGTGGGAAATAATGAGCGAGGTTTCAGCGAGCGTCGGGCGCTACCTCAGCACGATTCACCTCGTGAGCAAGAGTACAGGTCGCCCGGCCAAAACCGGCGAACTGGCGACTGCCCTCGACGTGAGCGCCGCCAGCGTCACCGAGATGCTGACGACGCTCGAATCCCGCGACCTCGCAACCTACGAAAAGTACAAGGGAGCGCAACTCACCAACGAGGGCGAGGAAACTGCCCGCAAAGTGATGTGGAAACACTGCGTCGCGGAGAACTTCCTCGCGGATGACTTGGACATCGAAAGTCCGGAGGAGGCCCGCGAGATGGGACAAGCGCTCTCCGACGAGGTGGCGACGCAACTCCGCGAACTCATCGACCATCCCTGTGCTGAGCAGTGCAGTGCACCGCAGTCCGAGTACAGCGAGTGCTGTGACGACGTTCGCCGCGACACCTAACCGAACTGGACGATTTTCTCGAACTCGTCGAGTGGCAGTCGGTCGCCGCTCGTGATGCCGCGAGCAGATTCAGTGCCGAGTCTGTCCCTGACGAACTGCCGAGCGACCAGCGACTTTCGGTCGCGCCCCTGCGCGAGTTCGCGGTCTGCTTCCGCTAACAGGAGACCGGCGGTGTACACGTCGAAGATGTACTCCGCGAGTTCTTTCGCCTGTAACTGCGCGTACTCCTCGTCACTCGTCGCCAGCGTCGCCAGCGATTCCTCCAACTCGCCGAGTTCGTCGCGCGTGATTTCCACGAGGTCGGCGAGAAAATCGTGTTCGACGCCCTCAATTCTGTCTCGAATCCGGTTCAGCGCGGGTTCGTGCGCTCCTTCACGGGCCATCGACCGGAGCACGTCCAGCGAGAGGACGTTCGAGGTGCCCTCCCAAATCGGGAGCACCTGCGCGTCCCGCAGGAGACGATGGGTGACGAACTCGTTGACGTAGCCGTTGCCACCCTGAATCTCCATCGCGTAGGACGCCACATCGACCGCCATCCGACCGGTTCGGGACTTCGCAATCGGAACGAGCAGGCGCATCAGACCGAACGCGTCGTCGTCGCCCTGACGATAGCGTGCGAACTCCCGCCCGGCGTCGAAGGTGAACGCCGTCGCCGCCTCGTGCGTAACTGCCATCTCCACCAAATCTCGGCGCATCAGCGGATACTGGTCGATTCGCTGGCCGAACGCCTCGCGGTTCCCAGCGCGAATCTTGCTCTCCAACAGCGCGCGACCGATGAGACCACAGGACGCGAAGGCGTTGGCGATTCGTTCGAGGTTGAGCATCTCGGACATGTATTTGAATCCGGAGTCCGGTTCGCCGACGAGGTAGGCTTCCGTCTCTCGGAATTCGACTTCCGCGGTCGGAACGCTCACGGTGCCGAGTTTGTCCTTCAACCGACGGATGTAGTAGTCGTTCTGCTCGCCGTTGCGTTTCGTTCTGGGAACCAAAAACAGCGAGAGCCCGGCGGTTCCGTCGGGCGCGTCGGGACGCCGGGCGAGCGTGAGAATCGCGCCGGAATCGACGTTCGAGCAGAACCACTTCTCGCCGGTGAGTTCCCACCCGTCGTCCGTCTGCTCGGCGACGGTTTCGGTCGCACCCACGTCGCTTCCACCTTGGCGCTCGGTGAGGAACATCGCACCCTGAAGCAGGTCGTCGTACTCGCGGGTCGTCAGTCGGTCGAAAAACTCCGAGAGGGAGTCGTCGCCAAAGCGTTCCAGCACCAGCGCGACGCCGGCGGTCATGGCGACGGGACAGGTCAGCCCCACGTCCGCGTAAGCGAGCAGGTAGTCCATCGTCAGATGGTGCAAGATGGACTCCGGTTCGTCCCTGCTGGACGGTGCCCGGAACGAGTCGGCGACGATGCCCGCGCTGTACACCAGTTCCTCGTTTTCCAACTGAGCAGGGTGGTATTCGATTTCGTTTACGAGGTTGCCGAATCGGTCGTACCGCCGAAGCTCCGGGCCGTGGCGGTCGATTACGTCCGAGTTGTCGGCCACCGTCTTTCCAACGCGATTTCCGAACTCGGCGAATCGCTCCTCGGCCCAGTCGCTCGCGCCGGTTCGTTCTGCTTCGAAGCGGAGCACGGGGTCGTGCTCCCAGTAATTCATCCCTCGGCCACTATCGAACTGGCTGTACTCGATTCGTTCCGCCGACTCGCCGTGTGTCATGTTACCGAACGAATCGGGCGCGAACCAATTAAACGATGTCCCGATACACTCGACCGAAGGCGATTCGCCGGAGGGTCGCAATCGCCGCCTGCTCCTTTTCGTGGTAGGTCGCAGAAACCACGGTTTCCACCGCAGGCGCGACGTGCCACGCGACGTTTTCGACGTTCTCACTCCCCTCCTCGTGGACGTCGAACTCGTCCGGAATAGATTCCTCGAACTCCTCGCGCGTCCCGGTAGAAATTTCGAGAAGCGAGGCGAACAGAGCGTCCCGCGCGGTTTCGACCACGTCGGCGGTAACGCGCTCGCCGTATTCCTCGCGGTCGAAGTTCATGGCTTTCGCCGTCTCCTTGACGACGGTTTGGGCAGACGGGCCGACGGTTTCGTACTGATCGCGCGCCGTTGCCTCGTCCTCGGGGGCGAAAATTCCGTAGGTCTCCATGGCCGACCGTTCTCAGGCCGGGGACTATTCGTTTTCGTCCTCGTCCGCGGACTCGTCCAGCATCCGTTCGGTCATCTGGCGCGCTTCGTTCAAAATCGATTGGGCGTCCGAACCCATGGCCGCGTCCCGGCCGTAGCCGCCCGCCTGCTGGAGTTCGGTTTCGAACCCGTGGCCGTGCTGGTGATCCTGACCGTGCTGGTGGTCGGGAACCGTATCCTCAAACACCTGCGGGTACTCCTCCTCCGGCGCGTGCTTCGTGACGCGAGGCGCGAGTTCGTCCGGTCCCTGTTCGTTCCAGCCCGGTGCGTGCTCGTCCAACCACGTTTCGTGGTCGTCGTCGCCGAGAATGGCGGCGAACGCGAGGTGATTGGCGAGGTGCTCCCCGTCGGACTGCGGCGTCTCACAGACTGGGCACGCAAATCCCATACCCTCCCTTCGAAGCGCAGACTGAAAAACGATTCAGTTCGAACGGGTCAGTCGAGTTCGACAATCATCACCAGCGCGTTTTCGCCGTCGCCGTAGTAGTCCGGTATCGTCCGAAGATAGTGGAAGCCGAAGTCCTCGTAGAGCGAAATCGCCGCCTCGTTGCTCTCGCGAACCTCCAGTTTGACGGAGTGGACGCCCTGTACCCGGAGACCGTTGAGCGCGCGCTCCAGCAACCGGCGACCGACCCCCTCCCCCCGGCGAGACGGGTGCACTGCGAGATCTTTGACGTGACCGAGCGCCTGCCCGTGATTTGGCACCGTGTTCGCGACGACGTAGCCGAGAATCTTCGTTCCGTCCACGGCGACGAGGAAAGTGGGTTCGCCGACGAATCGCTGGAACGCGGAAAACGGCCACGGCTGGCTGAACGAGGCCTTCTCGATGCGAAAGACGGCTATCAAATCCGCGTCTTCGGCGGGGCGAATGGTCGGCGCGTTCGCCTCGCTCGCGGTGGTGGTCACAATGAAGATTTCCTACGTGGGGGGAGGGTAAAGGTTTCACGCCCGACGACGAGCTTTTAACCACGACCTTTTACGACGGTCGGCGTGTCGGATGGGCGTGGCGACCGCCGCCACACCCACCGACGCCTCCCTGTAAAAGTTCGACCAAAAGCACTCTTCCCTCCCGATGGTCGGTCGTCGGCCCGGAAAATCTCCGATTTTCCGGTGGAGTTGCTGGCCGCAGGTGGTTGTGAAATCTGGCTTCTTAGGGCAGTTTCGGGTTGTCGAGATGGTAGAGCAGTTCGTACGTATCGACGTTTGGACTCTCTTCGAGGGTTTCTCGCATGACGTGCTCGTGTTCTCGGTCTATCTCGTGTGTCGAGTTTCTGAACGACTCGTACACTTCGTGGATGTCCTCTGCTTTCATGTGATACACCAAGAAATCGCCCTCATCGGTTTGCTCGACGAAAGCGGATTCGTGGTACATTCCCTCGCTTTGGAGCGTTTCGATTGCCTCGTCTTTCCGCTCTTGAATTTCTGCCATCCATTCTTTCAACCGCGCCGTTTTTCCCGGCTTGATTTTCTGTTTTGTCAGCACGACATCAGTCATATCGAACAACGAGAAAGAGGGTCATCTTATAACTATCCCAACCAATAAGAAGAGACCACAGTCGGACAAACCACGTTCCAGGAAGCCGACTAACCGCCAAAAGGCTAGCCCACCCTCCGCGAACGAGGAGCGACAGCGACGAGAGAGCGGGCCGACGACTGAATGGAGGTCGGCAGACTCGCGCCGCGAGTCTGCCGTGACGAAATGAAGGAGGAGTGTTTTTGGTCGAGCTTTTACAGGGAGCCAGCGGGATTGCCGACGGCGGTCGTCGGCAATCCCGCCTGCGACCGTCGTAAAAGGTCGTGTTTAGTCGTCAGCAGGTGCCGCGCTGTCGCCGGACTCGGCCTGCTTTTTCGTGTGCGAGAGCTTGCCACCGTCGGCGAGAATCTGGCGCTCGCGTTCGGAGGCGTCGAGGGTCGCGGTGAGTTCCCAGTCGTCGTTCACGCGAACCGTGAACTCCTCCTGACCGGAGCGAACTGCTTCCGCGACGTCGTCAACCACTTCGATGTCGTCGCCCTGCTCGATTTGCTCGTAATCGTCCGCGTCGATTTCGAGGGGGAGCAGACCGAAGTTGAAGAGGTTCGCCTTGTGGATGCGGGCGAAACTCTGTGCGAGAACACCTTCGACACCGAGGAACATCGGGCACAGTGCCGCGTGTTCGCGGGAACTACCCTGACCGTAGTTCTCGCCAGCGACGAGGAAGCCGCCGTCGGCGTCGAGTGCGCGCTGTGCGAAGGAGTCGTCAACGCGCGAGAGGGTGAACTCGGAGAGTTTCGGGATGTTCGACCGGTACATCAGGATGTCCTGCGTCGCCGGAATGATGTGGTCGGTCGTGATGTTGTCCTGCATCTTGAGCAGGGCCGGGCCTGCGAGGTTGGATTCGAGTTCGTCCTTCAGCGGCACGTCGCCGATGTTGGGTCCTTTGATGAGGTCGTCGTCCACGGCCTCGTCGGGGGAGATGAGGTCGGGGTCGTCAGCGCTGGTGCCGTACTTGTCGCCCATTTCGAACTCGGGTGCGTCGAGGTCGCCGAGTTCGTCGGCGAGGTCTCGGGGGTCAACGATTTCGCCTTTGATTGCCGCCGCCGTGGCGACTTCGGGCGAGCAGAGGTAGACCGAGTCGTCCTCGATACCGGAGCGGCCCTCGAAGTTACGGTTGAAGGTTCGGAGAGAGACGGAGTCGGACGCCGGAACGTGACCGATACCGATACAGGCACCACAGGTCGCCTCGGAGAAGTTGACGCCAGCCGCCATCATCTCGGCGACCCAGCCCTCGCGGGCGAGCATCTCGGAGGCCTGTTTAGAACCGGGTGCGACGATGAGGTCGGTTTTGCGGTCAACAGTGCGGCCTTCGAGCATCTTTGCGGCGGGGAGGATGTCCTCGTAGCCACCGTTCGTACAGGAGCCGAGGATGACTTGGTCAACGGATTCGCCCGCAACTTCGCGGACGGGAACGACGTTGTCCGGCATCGACGGCTTTGCGATGAGCGGTTCGAGGTCGGAGAGGTCGATGACGATTTCGTCGTCGTACTCTGCGTCGTCGTCGGGCGTGAGTTCGAGGTACTCGTCCTCGCGGCCGAGACGCGAGAGCCAGTCTTTCGTCTCCTCGTCCGTCGGGAAAATGGAGGTCGTCGCGCCGAGTTCCGTACCCATGTTCGTGATGGTCGTTCGCTCGGGAACGGTGAGCGTCTCGACGCCGGGGCCGGTGTATTCGAAGATTTTGCCGACTCCACCTTTCACGGAGAGGCGGCGGAGCATCTCAAGGATAACGTCCTTGGCGGTAGCCCACGCTGGGAGCTCGCCTTCGAGTCGGACGCTGACGATTTCGGGCATCTCGATGTAGTACGGGCCGCCACCCATGGCGACTGCGACGTCGAGACCGCCGGAGCCGATTGCGAGTTCACCCAGTCCGCCGGGGGTCGGCGTGTGGGAGTCCGACCCGAGCATCGTCTTGCCGGGTGCGGCGAAGTTCTCCTTGTGGACGTTGTGACAGATTCCGTTACCGGGGCGGGAGTAGTGTGCGCCGAACGTGCCTGCCGCCGAGCGGAGGAATCGGTGGTCGTCCGTGTTCTTGAAGTCGAACTGGTAGGTCTGGTGGTCACAATACTGCGCGGCGACTTCGGTCTGGACTTCGTCCATGTCGAGCGCCTCGAACTGGAGCCAAACGAGCGTCCCAGTCGTGTCCTGTGTGAGAACTTGGTCGATCTCGATTCCGATTTCCTCACCGGTTTCGAGCTCGCCCTCGACGAGGTGGTCGTCGAGAATCTTTTCCGTCAGTGTTTGTCCCATATCAGACGAATATCGACTCTCCGGAGTTATAAATCCCGCGCGTTTCGGTTTTCATCGATTGTGGTAAATCCGCATTCGGTGCGGCAATTTTCGCGGGAAACAAGGGCGCAGTTCAGTCGAATCGAACGTCGGATATCTCAACGTCGGTAACAGTCGGGGTTCCGTCGTCTGCGCGCCCCCACGAGAGCGAGGGGACGACGGCGTAGCTCTCCGCACCGTCCTGTAGTTCGAGGCGGGCAGTTTCACTGCTCGCTAACTGTTGGTTCACTCGCACTCGCCCGTCGTCCGGAAACCGGTTCGAGTCGGCGGTGTCCCGACCGCGGCGGACGGCGACGACCTCGACGGCGAGACCGTCGGCGCTGGTTTCGAGATTTACCCGGAGCGGTACCCGCGCCTGCTCGTCGTCCAGAAACGGGAACGAAAGCACGGCGTCTTCGGCGTCCTCCAGCCGGTCGATTTCGGCGTCGAGACCTTCTCGGACGGCCCGAACGGACTTCTCGGCGGCGGTGACGGACTGCTGTACCGAACGCTCGATGTCCTGTCGCAAGTGGTCACCGAAGTCGGGGTCGAACGGACTCGGGCGGTCGGAGTGGTTGCGCTCGTCGCGGTCGCGCCCTCTCCGTGCATGGGTAGAGTGCGATGAGTGCGGCGGTCGGGGCGAACGCGGCGGAGTTCCTTGCCACGATGGTTCCCGTTTCCGACCGAGACCGCGGCGAAGGGCCTCCTCCCAGGAAAGGTCGAGTTCTCGCTTTCGGCGTTTCAGGCGCTCGAACACTTCGTCGTCGTCGATACTGATGCGAATCTCCCGACTCATGACCGCACCTATCGTCGCCTGCGACTTAACTGTTTGCACCTTCCCTCACAATAAACACACAGCTAATTCACACTGAACTCACAATCAGACCATAGATTTATGAGGAGGGTGCTCGATACCTGAGACGATGACAACGCACATCGAACGCGACCGAATCGACGTGTCGGGGGTCGTCTCCCTCGATTCGGTGTCGGCCGAACTGCTCGACGCTTCGGGGTCGTTGACCGTCCATGGCGACGCTCGGGCCGATACCACCGACCTCTCGGGGTCATCTCATTTCCACGGCGACCTCTCGACCGACGTGCTCGAATCGTCCGGGTCGCTGGTCATCGACGGCGACGTTCGCGCCGACGGACTCGCCACGAGCGGCTCTGCTCGCATGGGCGGAAACGTCGCTACCGAGGACGCCGAATGTTCCGGGTCGGTTCGCGTCGATGGCGACCTGACGGCGGACGAGTTCGTCGGCGCTGGCTCGCTCGAATTCGCCGTTCTCGTCGCGGACGCTGTTCGCATCCGGGGCGCAGTCGAGGCCGAACGCATCGAAGCCAACGACGTGAGTCTCGACCTCGTTTCCGAGTCGAAGGTCGGTCGCATCGAAGCCGACTCGGTAGCGGTGACGCGAACCGAACCGGACGGCTTCCTCGAAGCGGAACGAATCGAAGGCGACGACGTCGCGCTCGACCACGTCGCGGTGAAGACGGTTGTCGGCGACCACGTTCGTCTCGGTGCCAACGCCAGCGTCGAAACCGTGCGAGCGGACGAACTCGATGCGGCGGACGGCGCGACTGTCGGGTCGGTCGAGTGAGCACGAAGACAGAAAGATAGGCTTTTCTCCCCTCGAACTCCCCGTTTTACCATGTTCCGGAGTGGAACGTTCGTTGCAGAGCACATCGCAGAAACCACTGACGAGCAGATTCAACCCAACGGGGTCGATTTGACGGTCGAAGCCGTCTACGAACAGCGCGACTCAGGCCGAATCGGTCGGGAAGCGAAGGAAATCGGCGACCGCCAGCGAATCGAATCCGAGCAGGTCGGCGAAAACGTCCCGGAAACGTACTACCTGCCGAGAGGAGTCTACATCGTCCAGTACGGGGAGACGGTGCAGATTCCGGAGGGACACGTCGGCTACATCTATCCGCGGTCGTCGCTCATGCGCAACTCCTGCATGCTCAACACCGCCGTCTGGGACGCGGGCTACGAAGGCAAGGGCGAAGGGCTACTGCAGGTACACCACGACATCGAACTCGAACGCGGAGCGCGAATCGCGCAACTCGTTCTCAGCAAAGCAGACCACGAAGAGACCTACGACGGCGACTACCAGGGCGAGAACATCGAACCGGTACCGGAGTCGTAAACGGACAACCACGAGCGACTGCCCGCGTTCGGGCGTGGCTTTGCTCAAGCATCAGCTAGCGGCACGACATCAAGCCCAGTTCTCTCGGGAGAGGGTGTAGCTTGCGCCTAGCAGTTGCAGTCTGCTCGCTTCCGAATGATCAGGGTATGAACAGTCGGCGAGTAGGCGAACCAACTTCGTGTGCAGTTCGTCACTCGTCTTCAAATTCTGCACCGAAGATGACATCGAAAGTCGCTCCCAAACCACACCCTATCGAGGCTCCCATCGCAATTCCGATCCCGATATCGATAGAATCTATCGTAGCACCGAGAACGATTCCGAGGTTGGCCCCGAGCGCCATTCCTCCTGCAACCCAAATCGGCAGGGAATTGGCACCAATTTTCTTCCCGGTTTCGCTGAACATAGCTGTCTGATAGTAACACTGCGTACTATTGATTTCCTCCACACACCTACTCGCCCAAATCGAACATTCGGGCGGCCTGCTCCATGTCCTTGTCCCCTCTCCCGCTCAAATTCACGAGAATCACGTCGTCCTCGCCCTTCACCTCTGCAATCTGCTTTGCGAGTGCGACGGCGTGACTCGACTCCAAGGCAGGAATAATACCCTCCAGTTCGCTCAGTTCGCGGAACGCGGAGAGGGCTTCGTCGTCGGTGATACCGTGGTACTCACAGCGACCGGATTCGCGGAATTGGGCGTGCTCCGGGCCGACGCCGGGATAATCCAGCCCCGCCGAAACCGAATGAACCTCCACGTCGTCGTTCAGAATCCGGGTTCGCATCCCGTGCAGGATGTCGGTCTTGCCGTTGGCGAGCGGTGCGGCGTGGCGCTTCGAGTCCGCGCCCTCGCCCCCGCCGGCCGCACCGAGCTGGTCGACCGGGTCGTCGCGGAAGGCGTGGAACAGGCCGATGGC
>CAYNQM010000101.1:0-11928 GCA_964399275.1 uncultured Haladaptatus sp. | reverse complement strand
GTTCGCGCCCCTTTTGCTGGAACGGCGCGGAGACGGTTATCCGCAAACTCATCGTCCGGCGGAACTGGACGGGACGGCCTAAATCTGCCGATGTCGAACCGAGAACCGAGTCATTGAAGTATTTCGTGGGCCACCGTCACGATATGAAAGACCAAGGTGGCTCCACCCGAAAGCGAACCGGTGGCCGACTGAAGCCCCTCCGAAAGAAGAAAAAGCACGAACTCGGCCGTGAGCCGACCGAGACGCAGGTCGGCGAACAGCGCTTCCGCACCACGGACGCCCGTGGCCGCAACAGCAAGACGCGCGCACTGACGACCGACGTGGCCAACGTCAACGTTGACGGCGAAACCGTCAGCGCGACGATTCAGGACGTGCTCGAAAACGGCGCGAACCCGAACTACGCCCGCCGAAACATCATCACGAAGGGCGCAGTCATCGTCACGACGGAAGGCAAGGCCCGCGTCACCTCGCGTCCCGGCCAGTCCGGACAGGTCAACGCAGTGCTCGTTGACGACGAGTAAACCGATTTCGTCTTCTCCGCTGTCCCTACCGTCCCGAGTGGTAACTGGTTCGAATCTGCGGGCAGAGTTACTCGTCGGTCGCCGATGATTTGCTGGACGGAGCGGCGTCGAGTTGTTCCAGCAACCCGAGCATATCGCTCTGTGTCCACGTTTCGGCCAGTTTGCCGTCCTCGAATCGATTGATTTCGATGGCAGTGAGCGTCACTCGATTTCCCGTCGGTTCGATGCCGAACATCGACCCCTCGTGGGAACCGGTCATCGTCCACCGAAGGGCGACTCTATCGTCCGCCGCGACCACATCGTCGATGGTGAAGCTCATGTCGGGGAAAATTTCGCGGGTTGTGCTGGCGAGCATCTTGTACAGTTCCGGGCCGCGCAGTTCCTCGGCGATGTCCCGGTCGTGGATGAAGTACGAGGAATCGACGAGTTCGTCCGCAACGTCTGGATTCGCGCCGTTCCAGACCCCTTCATAGAGTTCGTAGAGCCGTTTTTCGTGTTCTTCGGAAGTCATCGTTACTACCGAAGTGGCGTCACGGACGGTATTAATCGTGGTGTGCTGTCCGACGGAGGAACTGTTATGCTATGCGGTCACAGATATCACAGTATGCATTCGGATTCGTCGACGCTCGACGACATCGAGTTTCTTGCTCGTTCGGAACACCGCGTCGGGGTGCTCGACGCGCTGACCGAACGGTCTCGTGACCGGGGCGATCTGCGCGACGTGACGGGCGCTTCTTCGCCGACCATGGGGCGGATCCTTGCCGACTTCGAAGCTCGACGGTGGGTCGTCAGAGACGGCCCGACCTACGAACTGACGCTACTGGGAGAGTTCGTCGCCGACCGGTTCGAGAACCTCCGTGCGGCGATGGAGACGGAACGGAAACTGCGCGACGTCTGGCAATGGCTTCCGCGCGAGATGGACGGGTTTACCGTCGACCTGTTCGCCGATGCGGTGGTCTCTTACCCCGGCCCGGGCTATCCCTACCAGCCCGTCGAACGGGTCACAAGCCTCATCGAGGAAACCGAGACGATGCGCGGGTTCGGAACCACGGTGGTGAAATCGAGCAATCTCGAAACAGCCTGCCGATCTATCCTCGACGGGATGGAGTTCGAGTTCGTCTATTCGCCCGAAGTGCTGGAGGCGATTGTCGCGTGGAATCCCGCGAAGGTCGCCGAAGCGGCCGCCTGCGAGAACTGCACCACTTTCCTGCACGATTCTCTTCCGGATAACGAGTGGTGCGGACTCGGTATCTACGACGACCGGGTCGGCATCTGCTGTCACGATATCGAGACGGGAATCCTTCGGGCAGTCGTGGACACCGATGCTCCGGAAGCACGCGCGTGGGCGGAATCTATGTATGAGAGTATCAGGAACGAAGCCCGACCACCGGACGAGGATGTCCTCGCCATACCCGACCGCCTCGCGTGATCTACCGTCCGTTTCATTACAGGCGGAGTGTTTTCACGCGGCGAAATATTTCACTAGGAATTTATACGTCTCTCGTCGGGGTACCGTTTCGTACCGAGGGACGAACGTATGACTTCGAAACGGAAAAAGGCGCGAACGATTCCGAGTCGCCCTCTGCGCCGCCACGTGGCGCTCGGCTACGGCTGGTTCGCGTACCTCCTCGCACTGGCATCGGTTGCGTACGCGGTCGGATTCCTCGCGAACGTCGTCCCGAAATCGATCGATTCCGGGGCTACGCACTCACTCGGGGATGCCTTGGTCGTAAACGTGGCGCTGATCGGACTGTTCGGACTCCAACACAGCCTAATGGCCCGCCCGGGGTTCAAAACCGTGTGGACGCAGTTCGTTCCCGAACCGGTCGAGCGCAGCACCTACGTCCTGTTTTCGAGTCTCGCACTCCTCGCCCTGCTGTGGGGATGGCGGCCGCTCCCGGCGGTCGTTTGGCGATTCGACGGCACGCTGGAACAGATCGTCTGGGCGATCTACTTCGGAGGATGGCTCCTCATGTTCGCCGCCATCTACATGATAGACAAAGACGACCTCATGGGTCTTCGACAGGTCACGGCGTACTGGGTCGAGCGCAAACCGGAACCGATCGATTTCCAGACGCCATACCTGTATCGATACGTCCGTCATCCGCTCGTAACGGGTTTCCTGATCGCGTTCTGGGCGACCCCTCGGATGACCGTCGGTCATCTCGTCTTTGCGGTTGGGATGACCGTCTACGCTTTCATCGGCGTAACGCTGGAGGAGCGAGACCTCACAGCGACCTTCGGCGATCGGTACCGGCAGTACCAAGCGGAGGTACCCATGTTCGTTCCGCGGCCGGGGCGGACGGTCTCGCCATCGGTTGACGAGACGGACGATAACTGATAGCGACCATTTCGATACTAACAAGGAGTCAAACTATGAGCCAATCGAACGCGAAAGTACGGGAAGAATGGTCGGGGGGATCGTATCCCACCCTCGCGAAAACGTTTCTGCCGATGGCGGCTGAACTCGTCGCCGCCGCCAGCGTCAAGCCACCTGACCGTGTCCTCGACGTGGCCTGTGGAACCGGCAACGTCGCACTCACCGCCTATCGACGGGGAGCGAACGTTACGGGCGTGGATATTACGCCAGCGATGCTCGACATGGCCCGCGAGCGAGCCGCGGTGATTGACGCGGATATAGATTGGCAGAACGGGGATGCCGCTGCGCTCCCACTCAAAGGCGACACATTCGACGTAACCCTCTCGTGTTTGGGTCACATGTTCGCAGCAGATGCAGACGCAGCGGCGACCGAACTCGTCCGAGTGACGAAACCGGGGGGTCGTATCGCCTTTACCTCGTGGACGCCGGAAAGCGGAATCGCCGCGATGATGACGGTACTCTCGGAGTACCTTCCGCCGCAACCGGATACATTGCCACCTTTCCTCTGGGGAGATCCGGACACCGTTCGCGACCGACTCGGTGCCCGGGTCGAGGAACTGCGATTCGAAACGGGAGTGGTGCGGTATCCAATCGTCTCTCCGACCTACTTTTGGGAGTCCATGACGACCGACTCGGGCCCGATTATACTCGCACTGGAGAGTGTAGAAGAGGAAGCGCTATCGGCCCTTCGTGAGGAGGTGATTGAAACACTCGCCCCCTACTTTTCGAGCGCCGATAACGCGATTGAGTTGGAATTCGGACTCGTTGCGGCGACGGTCGCGTAAGTCGCTACTCGGATCACCGGGTGGCGGTTTCGGATGCCCATTTGCGCCGAAATCGGAGGAGGAGTCAGGGTCGCGGTGCGGCCTTCTGGAGTGCGGTCTCCGCGATGTTGCCGCCGTAGTCGGCACAGCGGGAGAGCGAGTCCACGACGAGGCCGAGCGACTGCGCCTGTTGCGGTTCCTGTTCGCGGAGCAGTTTGTCGATGGAACGCGCGTGTTCGTCGATGCTCAGTATCGATTGGCGCGCGTCGTTCGCCAGGTCGGTCGCCTTGTCGCTCTCGTCCGTGAAGAGCGCGTCCATCGCCGTATCGATGACGTCGGTCGCGTCGTCGTAGAGTTCTTCGAGGCTACCGATTACGTCGTCGGACGGCGGTTCCGACAGTTGAAGCGTGAGTCGGCCGATTTTGGCGGCGTGGTCGGCGATGCGTTCGAGTTGGCGGGCGCTCGAATGGTAGTCGAAACAGAGTTCGCGCGACATGCCGAGTTCTTCGGTCGCTTTCGCGGTGCGGAGCGTCGCCCGAAAGATGCGGGAGACGACGAACCAGAGGCGGTCAACGTCCTCGTCGCGGGTGATGACGTCGCGCGCGATGTCGTCGTCGTTGTCCGCGAGGGCGGTGATGGCGTCGTCCAGCATCGAGAGCGCGATGAGTCGCATTCGCGTGACCGCGTTGTGAATCGATAGCTCGGAGGAGTCGAGGAGGTCTTGAATCACGACCTTGTTGCCGGTCTCCTCCAATACTTCGAGGCCGACGAGACCCTGAGTAGCCGAACTGATTGTCCTGCGCTGTTCGGTGGTGATTCGACTGGCTTCGAGCGTGATGATGTCGAAGCCGCTCACGTACATCGTGAACACCGCGCGCCGCAGTTCTTCGCCCTCTAGATTCGTGATGTCGAGCGAACCTTCGAGTTGATCTCGTTCGTCCTTGGGTGTCAACAGAAGCGAGTCCGATTCGGGGTAGAACTCGACGACGCTCCCGGCTTCAATACCGTTGTCGGTCGCCCACGTCTTCGGAAGCGAAACGGTGTACGTCGAACCGCCAGTCACCTGTACCTTGCGCGTCTCCATGCATGAACGTGGTTGCAACCACACTATAAATCCAACTATCTCTATATACAGATTCGAAAAAGAGGTATTTGAATAGTACAGTATGGTTGACGCTCATACGACAGCCCACTGGGGAATAGTACGGATGTGTTGAGGGTGAAATTAGAAACGAAATACGTCGTACAAAGACGAATGCGGAACCGAAACGCCGTGGTAGAGGGCATTTCTGCGCTCGAAACCGACGAGCGACACACATGACCGACTGTAGAACAATATCATACTTAGAAATATATAGAAATAATAGCAACGTATTATTACGTTCTGTCCTTGGAATTGAGTGATGTCAGATAAGTCGTCAAGCGGCGTTTCGCGGCGTAAGTTCCTCATGGGAGCGGGTGCGTCGGGAGCAGTTGCACTCGCGGGCTGTACGAAGAATCCGGCGGCCGGAGGTTCCGATGGTTCGGGAGATGGCGGTGGACTGAGCGGATCGATTAGCATCTCGGGAAGTTCGACGGTGTTCCCGCTGGCGCAAGCGATTCAAGAGAAGTTCGTCGAAGAACACGAAAATGTGGCTATCGACATCAAATCGACCGGAAGCGGTGGCGGCTTTGCAAATCACTTCTGTCCGGGAAAGACGGAGTTCAACAACGCGTCCCGGCCGATTAAAAAACAGGAGAAATCGGCGTGCAAGAAAAACGATATCATCCCTGTCGAACTAAAAGTGGCGACGGACGCGCTGACAGTCATCGTCAACAAGAACAACGACTTCGTAGACTGCATGACCGTCGATGAACTCAAGCAGATATGGCAAGGAGGGAACAACAAGGTCACGAAGTGGAGCGACGTGAACTCCGACTGGCCGGACAAGAAAATCAACCTCTACGGTCCGACCGAAGCGTCCGGCACCCTCGACTACATGCACGAGGCAGTCGTCGGCGAGGACAACGAACACCGGATGGACCATCAGGCGAGCGAGAACGACAACAGCATTATCAGCGGCGTCAAGGACAGCAAATACGCGCTCGGCTACCTCGGGTTCTCCTACTACAGCGAGTCCAAAAACGAAGTGAAAGCACTGGGCATCGACAACGGCGACGGCTGTGTCAAGCCATCGCTCGAAACCGCTAAATCCGGCGAGTACAAGCCGCTCTCCCGACCGCTGTTCACGTACCCCAAGCAGTCGGCACTCAGCGAAGACCACGTCGCCGAATTTGCGAAGTTCTGGATAGAAAACGCCACGAGCAAGGAAATCGTCGCAGACCGCGTCGGATACGTCCCGCTCGATGAATCCGAAAAGAAAGAACAGATGAACACCTTAGAAAAGGCTATCGAGAAGGCAAGCGGTAACTAAAACGACTGAAACGGTAAACGAAGACCTTTTCGAATACGACTGGAGAATACGAACAATGAGTACTGATCGGATAACACAAAGCATTACAAGACGAACAGGAGATTCGTCACGGGAGCTATTAGCACGTCTATTTTTCTTTACCTGTGCACTCCTGTCGATAATTACAACCGTCGGTATCGTGCTGTTGTTAGTCAACGAATCGATGGGGTTTTTCAGCGAAACTGCGGGACTGTTGGGTGTCAGCGGAGAAACAACGTCAATCCTTGACTTCCTTACCCATACGACGTGGCGACCCGGTAGGAATGAGTTCGGTGTGTTAGCACCGCTGACCGGAACCCTCATGGTGACTATCGGGTCGGCAGTCATCGCATTACCGCTTGGTGTCGCAACCGCACTCTATCTCAGCGAGTACGCGAGTTCGCGCACGCGTTCGGTGCTGAAGCCAGCACTCGAAATCCTCGCCGGAGTTCCGACCGTCGTGTACGGTTTCTTCGCACTCATCTACATCACGCCGTTCCTCGACATTTTTATGGACGTGACGTTCTTCAACATGATGTCGGCGAGCATCGTCGTCGGTATCATGATTATCCCGATGGTCGCCTCCATCAGTGAGGACGCGATGAGCGCAGTTCCCGACGACCTTCGTCAAGCGGGATACGGAATGGGCGCGACGAAGTTCGACGTTTCGGTCGGCATCGTCATCCCGGCGGCGATTTCGGGGATTTTCTCGTCGTTCATCCTCGCACTATCGCGTGCAATCGGGGAGACGATGGCGGTGACTATCGCGGCAGGAAGCGTTTCGTTCTTGCGAAATCCGCTCAATCCGGCCGAATACGCCAGTCCGAACATGCCGATAACGGCGGCAATTGTGAATAATCTCACAGGTGACTTCGCCGGTGGCGGAATCGCATACCGGAGCGCGTTCGCTCTCGGTCTCACACTGTTCGTCATCACGCTCGTGATGAACGTCGTCAGCGACCTCATTGCGGAACACTACCGGGAGGAGTACTAAGATGGCAACAGACACCGGCGAATACAAATCGATGGAGCAGTTTTCACGGATTAGCCGAACCACCGGAACGATATTCAAGTACGCGCTGTTGGCCGCAACGCTCGTCGGAATCGTCGCGCTCGGCGTCCTGTTGCTGTACGTGGCGAACGACGCCATTCAACCGCTCACCGCCGACCCGGGATGGTATCTCGTCTTCTTCGCAACGTTCGTCCTCCCGACCGTCGCGGTGGGTTGGTATCTGAACCGAACCGACGGAACCGCCCTTTCGACGGGGATGACTGCGTTGGGGATTCCGCTGGTCGGGTCGATATTCGCGGCGGGTATTTCGACCGTCTTCATCGACGTGGTGTACCCGCTCATGTGGTTTGCGTACTTCGTCGCGTTCGCTGTTCCGGTCGTTTTCGCCATCGGATTGAACAAGAGCGACTTCGAGATACCGTTCCTCGGTTGGTTGGCCATTATGGTGCTCACCTTTGCCGCATCGCTGGTACTCGTGCCATACGGCATCCTTCGTCTGCTCTACGTCCCGACCAACGGCATGTCGATGGCGCTCACCTTCGGTTCGGTGGCGGCACTCGCCGGGAGAACCTACGTCAACAAGCGATGGGACGGGGAACGAACCGCGAACATCGCGGCCGGAATCATCCTCTTCGTGACGATACTGTCACCGTTCGTCGGTTCCGTCGTCGGCATTGGATCGGTTCCCGCGCCGATTCTGACGACGATGGCCCTCGTCCCGGTCGGACTCTACGCCGCCGACACGGTCGCTCATCGGCCGGAGAATAACGTCGGACTCGCACTGCCCGCCGTCATCATTGGTGGCGCGATCCTCGGAGCGATTCTCGTTGACGTACTTTCGTTCGCCGGGCCGCAGTCGTGGCTCGACTGGGCGTTCGTCACGGGCAACAGTTCGAGCACGGCAGCGGACGCAGGTCTGTACCCCGCAATCGTCGGTTCGGTGTTGTTGATGTTCGTCGTCGCTCTCGTTTCGTTCCCAGTTGGCGTCGGTGCTGCAGTGTACCTCGAAGAGTACGCGCCGGACAACAAGCTGACGAGAATCATCACAATCAACGTCTCGAATCTGGCGGGCGTCCCGAGCGTCGTGTACGGCCTGCTCGCCGCAGGAGTCTTCGTCACGTATCTCGGCCCCGGTATTCCGGTGCTTCCCCCGGCGATTGCGAACCCGCTCGGCCTCTCGCCAATATACGTCGCCGGAAACCTGTTCGGCTCCGGTACCATCGTCGTAGGCGGACTGGCACTCTCGCTCCTCATCCTGCCCATCATCATCATCTCGTCACAGGAAGCGATTCGGGCAGTTCCGGACGACATGCGACAGGCGTCCTACGGAATGGGCGCGACGAAATGGCAGACGGTACGAAACGTCGTTCTGCCGCGAGCGTTCCCCGGAATCCTCACCGGAACGATTCTCGGATTGGGACGTGCAGTCGGTGAGACCGCACCGCTCATCATGATTGGTGCGGCGAACATCGCCCCCGTTCCGCGCACGTTCGAATCGGTCGTCGCTGCGATGCCGATGCAAATCTACGTGTGGGCGGCAACGTTCGCCAAGCCCGAGTTCTTCAACCGAGTGGTTCCGGCGGGCGTCATCGTCCTCCTTATCGCCATGTTGGCGATGAACTCGGTCGCTATCGCACTGCGCAACAAGTATCAGAGGGAGCGATAAACAATGAGCCAAGAGAACATGCAGAACGAGGAAACGAGCGAACGAGAGAGAGCCGAGGAATCGTCAATGACCGACGAGATGGTCATCGATACGGATGTGGATTCGGGAAGCGTCAACCGTGCGGACACCCGTCCCATCATCACGTCGAAAGACATCAAGGTCTGGTACGACAGCGATCAAGCGTTGCGGGGCATCGACATGGAGATTCCCGAAAACCGCGTCACCGCGATGATTGGTCCGTCGGGCTGTGGTAAGTCCACGTTCCTCCGGTGTATCAACCGGATGAACGACCTCATCGACGCGGCGCAGGTCGAAGGCGAACTTACCCTGCGCGGGAAGAACGTCTACGACGACGACGTTGACCCCGTGGCGCTCCGTCGCCGCGTCGGAATGGTGTTCCAGAAGCCGAACCCGTTCCCGAAGAGCATCTACGACAACGTCGCCTACGGACTGGACATTCAGGACAAAGACGGCGACTACGACGAAATCGTCGAGGAGTCGCTGAAGCGCGCCGCGCTCTGGGACGAGGTGAAAGACCGACTGGACGAATCCGGTCTCGAACTCTCCGGCGGGCAACAACAACGCCTCTGCATCGCTCGTGCTATCGCGCCGGACCCGGAAGTCCTCTTGATGGACGAACCGGCGAGCGCACTCGACCCGGTCGCAACCTCGAAAGTCGAAGACCTCATCGCCGAACTCGCCGAAGATTACACCGTCGTCATCGTTACCCACAACATGCAACAGGCGGCACGCATCAGCGACAAGACCGCCGTCTTCCTGACCGGGGGCGAACTCGTCGAGTTCGACGACACGCAGAAAATCTTCGAAAATCCGGAACACGAGCGCGTCGAAGATTACATCACCGGAAAATTCGGATAAGATTCATACCCGCGACTCGCAAACACAACACAGACACAATCTATGGCACGCAAAAGTTATCAGCAGAAGTTGGTTGACCTCCGCGAGAACGTCCTCTACATGAGCGAGGTCGTGATGGAGCGCCTGCGTCTCGGTCTCAACGCTCTCGAACAGAAAGACCGCGACCTCGCCTACGAGGTCATCGACGGCGACGACGAGGTGAACAAACTGTACCTCAATCTCGAACAGGACTGCATCGACCTGCTCGCGCTCCAGCAACCGGTCGCGAGCGACCTCCGGATGATTGCTGCGTCGTTCAAAATCATCACCGACTTGGAACGCATCGGTGACCTCGCCGTGAACCTCGGCGAGTACACGCTGGAAGCCGACCACGACGTGTTTCCTGAGGTCGATATTCAGGAACTCGGCAACGTCACGCTGGAGATGCTGGAGACGACGATGAACGCCTACGCGGACGACGACGCGGCGATCTGTTACGCCGTCGCCGACCGCGACGACGACTTGGACGACCTCTGTGAGCGCGCCAGCGCGCTCGTCGTCCGCGACCTCATCGAGACGGAACTGACGGAGAACACCGAGGAGGAAATCGAGCGACTCCTCCAAGACGTTTCCCGCCTCCTGCTCACCATCCGCGACTTGGAACGCATCGGCGACCACGCGGTCAACATCGCCGCGCGAACGTTCTACATGGTCGAAAACGACGACGAACTCATCTACTAAGCACGACCTTTTACGACGGTCGCAGGCAAGCGAGACGACGACCGCTGTCGTCTCGCTTGCTGGCTCCCTGTAAAAGCTCGATCAAAAGCACTTCGTCACCCCCTCAGTCACATCGGACGACTCGCTTCGCTCGTCGTCCTCGCTCCTTCGAGGGTTCCTCGGCCCGGAAAATCTCCGATTTTCCGGGAGGTGAACTGCCTCCCGCAGTTGCGTACTCTGCTGATTTTTGCGGTCGGTCAATTGTGCGAAGACGAGGTGAACTTTCGTATCGTCGTTCCGATTACGAATCCCAGTGTTCCGAGGAGCGCGGCGGCGATGAGTCCCCCCGTGAGTGCGATGACGACTAATTCGGGTAACCCCGGGCCAAAGCCAGTCAGTCCGATACCGCCGTAGTTCAGAAACACACCGACAACTGGCGCGAAAACGAGCGCCCAACTGAGTGCCAGTCCGCCGTTGGAGTACGCTTGGACGACGATGAGAACGACGAGCAAAACGGCGTATCCCTCCCACCAAAGCGTGTCGAGAATCGTCGGAGAGTCGATTTTCTTGAAAGCCGCAAAGAAAACCAGCGAGAACAGAAATAGTCCCACTACCACGACTCCCCACTGCCTCGTCAACTGTTGGTTTCTCCCGACGAGCAGGGTTTGCGTAGTTGGGGAAACCATGATAGATAATCTTAGTCGTTCTACAAAATACTTCTGCGAAGAACGCAGACCACGTGTGGTCGATAGACTGAATATTTTTGTGGTCTCGTCGAGAGACTATCGTATGACTTGGCGAGATATTCTGTTTATCAGTATGTGGCCGATATTTCTGGGAGCCGGTTTTCTGCTTTGGCCGCAGAAAATGTTCCGTCTCCGTACGTTTGCATCCGGTGATGGGCTCACAGCGGACGGCGAGACAGCCTATCGGCGGCTAGGGATAGCATGGATTCTCTTTGGAGTCGGATTCGCGGTCTGGGCATTCGTTTTTCTCTAAATAGATATCCCACACCAACCAGCAAAATCAGCAGACTACACAACCAGCGCCTAGCTCACTCTCCGCGAACGAGGAGCGTAGCGACGAGAGAGCGGGCCGACGACTGAACGGAGTTCGGCAGACTCGCGGTGCGAGTCTGCCGTGACGAAGTGAAAGAGGAGTGCTTTTGATGAACCTTTTACAGGGAGACGGGGCGCGGTCGCGTGCCGTCGCGCGCGACCGCGCTCCTTCGACCGTCGTAAAAGGTTCTATTGGAAACCGATTCGCCCACCAGTCTGACGCTGTGGGCCGGACGAGCCACCCTTGAAGTCCTGTTCGACTTGCGTGTAGTATTCGAGCAGGTCTTCGGTGATGGTGGCGCGCACGCTCTCCATCGCCTTGCGGAAGTGTCGCATCTCGACCTCTTCGGCGTCGTCGTCCTCGCGTAGGGCCTCGATTGCGGCCTCGCGCGCGATGGACTCCAAGTCACTCCCGACGTAGCCGTCGGTCATTTCCGCGATTTCGCGCAGGCTCACGTCGGGCGCGAGCGGCGTGTCGTCGGTGTGAATCTTGAGAATCTGTTCTCGACCTTCTTCG
>CAYNQM010000100.1:0-11987 GCA_964399275.1 uncultured Haladaptatus sp. | reverse complement strand
GCGTCGGGAGACGTTCGACCACAACCGGGAGTTCCTTCAACGCGTGTACGACGAGGGCCTGATGCTCCGCCGGGTGAACATCCGGCAGGTGATGGCGTTCTCGGGCACCGAGATGAACGATGTCGGGGCGGACATCGCCAACGACCACAAGAAGCTGTTCAAGCAGTATAAACGCGAAGTTCGGGAGGAAATCGATAATCCGATGCTCAATCGGGTCACCCCGCCCGGAACCGTCCTGCCGAACGTCCACCTCGAATATCATCAAGATGGCAGAACTTTCGGACGACAGCTCGGTACCTATCCCTTGCTCGTCGGGATTCCGGGCGAGCGCGAACTGGGTCGAACCATCGACGTGGCGGTGGTTGACCACGGCTATCGCTCCGTGACGGGAGTCCCGTACCCACTCGACGTGAACAGCGCGACGATGGACGAACTCACCGCGATTCCGGGACTCGGCAAACAGCGCGCCGGAAACGTCATTGTCAACCGACCCTACGAGACGCCGGACGACCTCGCCGACGCGGTGGATGTGGACTTGAGCAAGTTCGCCTCGGCAGAAAACCCCGGACGCGCTGACTGACTTCTCCACCAGCGACCGAGCGCCGACGAGCGAAGCGAAGTTCGGCGCGAGGGAGCGATAGGCCGGTGACACAACCACCAGAAAACGCGAACCCTCACGACTGCCAGAAGTCGGCACCCGACACAACCACCAGAAGTCAGCAGGCGACACAACTACTAGCGGGCCCGCCGTTCTTCCGCGAGGCATCACTACGACCGCGTGTGAGGCGGGTCAGCGACGAACGAGCGGGCCAAACGACGACCGAAGGGAGGAGTGCCGTGCTTTTGATCAGCTTTTACAGAGAATGCGAGAGAGGGAAGCTCTCTCGTTCCTTCACGGGCGATACCCGTGAAGAAGCCAGCAGGAACGACGCGGTTTATCGTTCCTGCCTGTGACCGTCGTAAAAGGTGGAGTAGAAAGGTCGTTGTCGATAATTCTTTAATGGTTGACTACTTGGTTTCAAATGGAGGTCTACGACCTTGGAAATCTCTGACAAGCTCCTGTGTCTGTTCAGCGCTGATGTTACTCTGCAAGGCGACGAGTACGTCGTCTCCGTTCCACGACGCGAAATCGACACGGGCTCGGTCGAACCGGGTGAAACCTACCGTGTTGCGCTTATCTCGCGCGAGACGGAAACCGAATCGAGCGAAAGTCAACAACAGACGACAACGACGACGACCAACGACAGTGGCAATGCGGCCGTCTCTTCGGAACCACAGCCACCCGTCGAAGGCGGTGAAATCCGCTACGTCGAAGTGGAGGATATCGGAAAACAAGGGGACGGCATCGCCCGCGTCGAGCGCGGCTACGTCATTATCGTCCCCGGCGCAGAAATCGGCGAGCGCGTAAAAGTCGAAATTACAGAAGTCAAGTCGAACTTCGCCGTCGGCGAAATCATCGACGAAGAGTTCTAAAAACGACCTTTTTCTGCGGTCGAGAGACACGGTCTGCGCGATTCGCGTAGAGCCTGTCCGTCTCCCTGAAATAGCTCGACCAAAAGCACCGGAAGACGTTCCTGCTCACTTCGTTGCGCGGGCGTGCGACTTCCGAGCCTTCGTTCACGTTGTTCACGAAGACACTCCTCTTTCATTTCGTATAGGAAGAGCTTCGCTCTTCTATGCTCCATTCAGTCGTCGGCCCGCTCGTTCGTCGCTGACGCTCCTCACTCGCGGAAGAACTGCTAACCTTTGGCGGATGTGTCGCTGGCAGGTGTGTCGGTTGCCGCTCTCTCGCGGTTGTCTCGTCTGCTGATTTCTGGTGGTTGTGTCACCGGCCTATCGCTCGTGGATGGCGCTCACTTCGTTCGCACTGTCCACCCGCTGGCTACTGCTCGTACTCGGTTCCGTTGGGATTCTTCGCGCCCTCCGAGTCGTGGACGACGACTTCGCCGGGTGCTGGATTCGCGGGTTCGTAGTTTTCGCGCACGCCGATTGCCTCCTCAAGTTCGCGGACTGCTCGCTGTTTGAGCGCGTCAGCGAGTTCCTCAGCCTCAGTTCGCGAGATGTCGCGTCCCAACCCTTCGCACTCGTGTGCTCGGACGATACCGGACTCGTCTACCGCCTCGCCCATCGGTTGGCTCGTCCCGTCGAGTTCCACGCTGAAGGGGTAGGTTTCACAGATGAGCGGTCGGTCGGGATGGACTGAACAGGCACCCAGTCCCTCGTCGTCCTCCTCGTAAAATCGGCAGTCGCCGCAGTCGTCGGTTTGGAGCGCCCATTCGAAGGTTTCGCCCGTGCCGTCCGTCAGACCGTAGGGCATGGGTCGCGCCACGTCCCGAAAATCGTAGTCGGTCGCGTCCTGTAGTTCGCGGACTTCGTCGGGGAAGGCGGTCGCGGTGTGCGGGTCGTCGGCTTCGCTCGTGCAACAGGCCCCACAGCGCGTACACTCGAATCCGATGTTCTCGATGGCGTCCGCGAGGTCGGCCGTATCGAGGGCTTTCGCGCGCTCCAGTTCGGCTTCGAGACTCTGCACGGTTCTCAGTTCGGGCGAGCGAGCAAAATCATTGCGGCACGGCGCGCTCGCCGTCCCACGCCACGTCGCCCTCGATTGCCAGTTTTTCGAGGTGGGCTGCTACCGTCCCCTCGGCGAACTCGCGGACGCCGGAGATGTCCTTGTCGTAGGCCGTGTCGGTGATTTCGCTGAGAGTTCTCGCTCCCGCCAGAACCGCCGCCCGAACTCGCTTCTCGCGTTCGAGTCGGTGGTCGATGAGCCGCCGAATCGTCTCGCGCGGTTCGTCGATGACCGGCCCGTGACCCGGATACAGCGTCTCCGGATTCCGGGCGTACAGTCGCCGGAGCGAGGTGAGATAGGAACGCAGGTCGCCCTCTCCCGCCGACACCACGACGCTTCCCTCGGCGACCACGAGGTCGCCAGTGAGGATTCCGGCCTCGCCTTCGAGCGCGACGTGGTCAGGTGCATGTCCGGGCGTTTCGAGCACCGTCAGCGGGCCGACCGTCGTCCCTCCGCGAAACGTCCTGTCCGGTTCGATTCCCGTCGCGCTCTCGAATCGCGCTTCGCGTCCCTGTCGTGCCCAGACGGTCGTGTCGCAGGTCGCTGCGTAGTGGCTGACCGCCCCGACGTGGTCGGGATGCGTGTGGGTGACGAGAACGTGTTCGACGGTGTCTTCGACTGCCCTGTCCAGTTCGTCGGTTCGTCCCGCCGGGTCAACGAGCACATTGCCAACGACGTAAGCGTTCGTCGCCCCGTGGGGGGCGAGCGTGTCCGTTGGGACGGCGATGGGGTTCATGTGCGACCGGACGGACGGCATCCGAAAAAACGCCACGTTCGTGGTAACGAGGAAAATCGGCGTTCGAAAAGTGGGAGGCGAGGGAGACCGGTTCGGCGAACGTACCGAATTCAGTCGTTCAGGAGGTAGACCTGCTTTCGCGCGTCGCGGAAACTGTGGCGCGAGACCACGAGATCTTGGTCTTCGAGACGGGTCAGGGCGTAGCGCACGGTTCGGTCAGGAAGGAGCGACTCCTCGGCGAGTTCGCCCTGCGTGAGCGGTTCCTCGGTCTCCAGCACCTTGGCAACGAGCTTCGCGCTTGGCGGGAGCTCGCGGAGTCGTTCGCGGAAGTCAGCTACTGGTTTCGTCGCGGTCGTACTCATGCTAACATCCCTCCGGGGAGAGGTGGTAAAAGTTAGCTATATGGGTGTTCATACAATACCAACACCTTAAATGCGTTATTATCACATATTATCTATTTGGTGGGTCGGGCAGAAGGTACACCTCCTCTCACGTTGTGGGCCCGGTATGGAGCCAATTCCAGACGATTTTCACGACCTGTTCGAACGCAAGACGTTCGCAAACTTCGCCACTGTCATGCCGGACGGGACGCCGCAGGTGACGCCGGTGTGGGTCGGATACGACGGCGACTACCTCCTCGTGAACACGGCGCGAGGTCGCCAGAAGGAAAAGAACGTCCAGCGCAACCCAAAGGTGGGGATGAGCATGTTCGACCCGGACGACCCCTATCGATTCCTCTCGATTCGAGGCGAAGTGGAAGAAGTTACCGAGGACGGCGCGATCGAACACATCAACGAACTCACGAAGCGATACATGGGCAAAGACGAGTACCCGAACCTCGGCGAGGAACAAGGGCCGCGAGTCATCATCCGCATTCGGCCCGACCGCGTCGTGACGGGCGGATGATCCCCGGACTCGGTGGCTCCTTTCGGTTCAGCGGTTTGACTTCGGCCCCCGGTCTGTTTTCGGCTGTTCGCCGTGACGGTTGTACTGCCCGAGTACGCATCCGCAGTCGGGACAGTGGACGACGA
The DNA here is from genome assembly GCA_964399275.1 of uncultured Haladaptatus sp. Classification (GTDB taxonomy): domain Archaea; phylum Halobacteriota; class Halobacteria; order Halobacteriales; family Haladaptataceae; genus Haladaptatus. The sequence goes on along the minus strand of CAYNQM010000100.1, from coordinate 7,651 downwards.
CGATCCGTTCGTATTCGTGGCGGACGAGGTCTTCTGCGGTGAATTCGCCGCTACATTGGTTACACGTCGGCATGTGTCCCCCCACAACTGGTACGTGACCGACGTGCAAAATCGTTCGCGTGGCTCCGTTCCGAACTGCTCGCTTGTCCGTTTTCAGTACCGTTTTATCCCCCCGGCGAGGTACAATCGAGTGAAGAAAGTGTGAAGGGACAGGAATGGTATCAAGCTACAGACGTAGCTGAAGAATACGAAGAGAAGCGGTTCTCCCGTGGTGGACGGCTCATCGACCGTCGCGAAAAGGAGGCGGTTCTCGATGCTATCGCTCCCGTCGAAGACAAGCGCGTCCTGGAAATAGCCTGTGGTACTGGTCGGTTCACCGTCATGCTCGCGGAGCGCGGCGCAGACATCGTCGGCCTCGACATCTCGGCGGCGATGCTCCAGCAAGGTCGCCACAAAGCGAAGAACGCTGGTGTCGCCGACCATCTGGAGTTCATGCGCGGCGATGCGGCCCGCCTTCCGTTCCCCGACGACTATTTCGACACCGTGTTTGCGATGCGGTTTTTCCACCTCGCGGATACGCCCGCTTCTTTCCTCAGCGAGATGCGCCGAGTGGCGAAAGAACAGGTCTTCTTCGACACCTTCGCCGGACCGAGTACGCGCAGTCTCTACAACTGGCTTCTGCCGATGGGGTCGCGGCTCTACTCGCTTTCGGACGTGGAGAAACTGCTCGCCGAAACCGGCCTCTCGCTGGTCGGGGCCGAACACGACTGGGTGCTTCCCTACGGCTTCTACCGCAAGATTCCGGACGTCATCGCGGAGCGCATCCGCGAAATGGACACCGCCATCGTCGATTCGGCGATCGGCGACCAACTCGCATCGGTGTCGTACTGGAACACTCGCGTCGAGTAGGCGCGTGCCGAATTACTTTTACGCGTTCGGTATCTGAAAAGCGGGTATGAACCTGTCCGTGGTCGTACCGACGCTCAACGGACGCGACTCGCTGAGCGTCTGCCTCGACGCGCTCACTCGGCACGTACCGGACGCCGAGGTGGTTGTCGTCAACGGCCCGTCCGCGGACGGAACCACCGGAATGGTGTGCGAGCGCGACGACGTGAGCGCACTGGTCGAAATCTCCGACAGAAATCTGAACGTCGCGCGCAACGCCGGACTTGCCGAAGCGACGGGCGACGTCGTCGCCTTCATCGGGCACGATGTCACCGTCGAAGAGTCGTGGTTCGACGGAATCGAACAGGGAATAACGGACGGCGTAGATGTCGTCACTGGTCCGGTTCACCGCGTCGTTCGAGCGGGCATGACGACCGAGACGGTCGAAACGCGGACGATTGCCGGACGGGATGTGACTTACTTTTCGGGGCAAAACGCCGCGTTCACGCGGGACGCTATCGAGCACGTGGACGGATTCGACGAAAACCTCACGACCGGCGGCGCGCGCGACTGCGCCCACCGCCTCGCCAGTTTGGAGCGGTCGGTGAAATGGTCGCCGAAAGTGAGCGTCAGTCGCGACGGCCGCGAGGACGAGGGCATCGACCGCGAGTGGGGCGTGAAATATCGCTCGCTCGCGTACCGAATGACGAAAAATTACGGTCCCCGACTGACCGTCTTCCGCCGAACGATACAGGACGCCATCTCGGACGCCCGCGAAACCGGTCGGGACGTGGCGGCGGGCGACGCCAAGCCGACCCTCTGGGCCAGTTGCGGAAAGCGCGTCTGCAAGGGAATTGCAGTCGGAATGAAAGACGGCGTGCTCGCTCGGGTGCGCGACCGAGACGACACTCGGAATCCCGCAGGGTTGTCTTCCCGCGCAGATCGCGCCGTCGAGCGCTACGATTGGCGAGAGACGTGAACCGACGGGATTTATTTCGGTGAAGTTCGGCTAATCCGAACTACGTAGTCAACGCTGTCGGAAATACTCTTCTCAGAATGTACCTTTCATCGTTCTCGTAAAATTCCACGTTGTCAGTCGGGTGAGAGTGCCGCCACGACGCGTGATGGATTCTTCGTGAACACTTTGCGCATGGCGTCTTCCGGAACGTCCAAGGTCAGGATTTCCATCACGGCGACGTTAGGATGGGCGTTCGGAGCACCGCTGCCGAACAGCACGCGGTCGGGGTGTTCCATGACGGCGCGCTCCATCTGCTCGCGGTAGCGCACGAAACTCGTGTCCAGATAGCAGTCGTCGTGGGAGTCGAGCAGGTCGACGGCATCGTCCATCAAATCCCGGTTCAGGGGATAGCCACCGAAGTGTGAGAGAACCACGGGAAACGACCTATCGAGCAGGGTTTCCACCGCCGTCTCGGGCGGGAATCCCTCGCCCGCGTGGACGAGCAGAGGAAGGCCCACCGACTCCAGTTGGTCGAGAACGTCCTCGTCGGGCAGGCCGTCCTGCACGGGGTTGAGTTTGAAGCCGTGGAATCGGTCGTCGTATGCGTACTGTTCGATGTCGTCGGGCGAGGTGTGCCACTCCTTGCGACTCGCGCCGAAGTTCCGCAGTCGCGCCGTGGCGCTCCCCGTCGGGTCGCGGGGGCCGTTGATTCGCGCAAACGTGACGAACGGCCGCTCGACGCTTCGCCGGGCGACGGCGTTGTTGGCCCGCAGGTAACTCTCGCCCTCCCGTGGCCCGGCGAAGACGACGGTCGAGACGACGCCCGCTTGATGCATCTCGCGCTCCAGTTTGTCGGGCGAGATAGCTCGTCCGCGCGCCGTGACGCGCTCTTCGACGGGGAGACGGGAGTGAACGTCCACGACGCGAAAACGGTGCTCCAGTTCCAGCATCTGGAAATTTCTCGCGCGTATTGTGGTTTGAATCTATCGGTCGAGCCGTTCGCGAGAGGACTGTACGCTTTCGTGACATCTTCCGAACGCAGTGGAAAAATTTATATAGAATATCAATCATTCGTTGTAATGATGTCAGAATCAGGATTTGGACAGCGACGCATGGGCGGACGACCGATGTTCATTCTCAGCGAGGACTCCCAGCGAACACAGGGTCGAGACGCTCAGTCCTCCAATATCGCCGCAGGCAAAGCCGTAAGCGAAGCAGTACGAACCACGCTCGGTCCGCGGGGTATGGACAAGATGCTCGTCTCCGACGACGGCGATGTCACCATTACGAACGACGGGGCGACCATCCTCAACTCGATGGACATCGAGCACCCCGCCGCACAGATGATCGTCGAAGTCGCCCAGACGCAGGAAGACGAAGTGGGCGACGGCACCACGACCGCTTCCGTGCTCGCGGGCGAACTGCTCGCCGAGGCCGAAGACCTCCTCGAACAGGACGTTCACGCGACGACCATCGTCGAAGGCTACGCCCGCGCCCGCGACATCGCGCTGGAAGCCATCGACGACCTCTCGCTCGACGCCGACATCGACGACAAAGTGCTGAAGCAGGTCGCCGAATCCAGCATGACCGGCAAAGGCACCGGCGACATCACGACCGAGCGACTCGCCGAAGTCGTCGTGAACGCCGTTCGCCACGTCGAAGGTAGCGAGAAGGTCGAACGCAACGACATCCGCGTCCACACCCAAACCGGTTCGAGTTCCAGCGCGACGGAACTCATCGAGGGTATCATCACCGATGCGGAACCAGCACACAAGAACATGCCGCGCTCGGTCGAAGACGCCACCGTCCTCGCCACCGACGGCACGTTCAGCGTCCGCGAGACGGAAATCGATGCGGAGTACTCCGTCGATAACGTCGATCAACTCACCGCCGCGATGGACGCCGAGAACAACCAACTCCGCGAACTCGCCGACGCAGTCGCCGACGCTGGCGTGGACGTCGTCTTCTCGCACTCCTCCATCGACGACCGCACCGCTTCCTACCTCGCCGAGCACGGTATTCTCGCCTTCGAGGACGTGGACGACGACCTGACGACCGCAATCGCGCAGGCCACGGGCGGCAAGCGCACGGGCAAACCGGACGACGTGGACGACGACGAACTCGGCCACGCCGACAGCATCCGCGTCGAAAAGTACGGCGACGAAGACCTCGCGTTCATCGAGGGTGGCGCGGCCGCGAAGTCCGTCACGCTCTTCGTCCGCGGTGGCACGGAGCACGTCGTTGACGAACTGGAGCGCGCGCTGAACGACGCGCTCGACGTGGTCTCCGCCGCAGTCGATACCGGAAGCGTCGTCCCCGGCGCAGGTGCGACCGAAATCAACATCGCGAGCCGCATCCGCGACGAGGCCGCAGGTGTCGAAGGCCGCCAGCAACTCGCTATCGAGGCGTTCGCCGACGCCGTCGAAGTGCTTCCGCGCACGCTCGCCGAGAACACCGGCATGGACCCCATCGACGCGCTCGTTGACCTCCGCGCCGCGAACGACGACGAATCGGGCCGCGCAGGGATCATCTCCTCCGGCGAGACGGGCGAAATCGCAGACCCCGTCGAGGAAGGCGTCATCGACCCCGCCGCAGTCAAGCGCGAAGCAATCGAGAGCGCGACCGAATCCGCGACGATGATCGCTCGCATCGACGACGTTATCGCCGCGCAGTAAGCGACGAAATCTCATTCTTTGTTTTCGCCCCGAGTAGCAAACTCTATCCGCCGAGGGAGTCAACTCCCTCTCGATGAGCGAGCGTGTCATTTCGAGTCGTCCGGTTTTTCTCGTAACTGCCACAGTCGTCGTCCTCGTCGCGGGAGGAATCGGCTTCGTCGTGGGGACGACCGGGCAAAATCGCGGGACGACGATGAACCTGTTCGGGCTTTCGCTGTTCGAGATGACGCCCGTGACGATGGCGCTGTTCGGTATGCTTCTCACCGCGTGCGTGCTGGCTCTGCTGTTCGGCCTCGTTTCCTACGCCTCGCAGTACGACACCGACCGAACGACGTGAGCAAAACCGCAGAGCGACGACCCGCCTCGACTCAGGCCGATCTTCGGTACGTATCGAGCATCCGGTCGTACTTTTCCACGAACTCGTTCGGAGACAGGTAAAACGCATCCCGTACCTCTCTTAGCCCTCGTTTCTCTTTGATTTCTTCGAGTAACACACAACCGACTCGGTACGGAAGTCGGGACTCACCAAACGTTCGGTTCAGTAGTGTGCTGGGCGATACGTCGCTCTCTCGAAGCGTCTCGCGAAACGAATCGTACTCCTCGACGTGCCGCCGTAGTCGCGTTTCATCGGATAGCACTCGGTAATCCTCGCAGACGGGGTGGTCACGGTCGCCGACGCTTCCGTCCGACCGCCGGAGTTCGAGCGGCGTGTACGTCGCGTACGCTTCGGTGTGAAACAGCGTCTGAAAGAACGTCCGTCGTCCCTCTCGTGAATCCAACGTTTCGGAACCCAATTGGTCCGAAAACCCGTCACTCTGTCGTACACGACGTGGGAACTCTCGTGGATGGCCACGTAAAGCAACTGGCGTGGTGTTTCGAGAAATAACGGCTCGTTGAGATTTACGCAGGCTCCGTCTCGAAGTCCGATTCCGAACGCGTATCCGAGAGCCAGAAAGAGCGTCACGTCCGATACGTCCTCGTCCGGGGTGATGTGTCGAAGGTGTCGCTCTATCTGCTCGCTCCACGCTTCCTCGTTCGTGCGGGTGTGACTCATCAACTGGTCGATTCGCTCCCGATTTTCGTCCAGCTTCTCGACGCCGGAGAAGGTCGTTCGTTCGCCAGCCATCGCCGCGATAACGTCGTCGCGTGAGAGATTCGTGCCGAGGAGTTCGGCGTGCTTTCGCGCAACGTCGTACGCCGGATGGTTCCAGACTTCCGCAAGTGGAGCCTCGTCGTCGTGGTAGGAAAGGAACCGCTCGGCGGCAGAGTAGTCGATTCGCATGCAGTTCTGTGTGTGCGACAGATGGTGATAACATCTTGCTCTTTTCGGAAATTTAGAACGATAGCGCGGAGGGTTTTCTACCTGTTTTCCGTCTCCGAGACTGCTGGCGAGACGGATTCAACAGAATAGTTATCTGAGTTGAACGATTCGTACCGAGCATGGCAACGAAATCCTCCACCAAAACCAGTCGCAGTCGAAATCCGACTCGTGACGCGCTGGCGGCCACGCTGACGATTCTGCTGGCGAACATGCCGACGCTGTTCGCGTTCTACGTCGCGCTCGACACCTACGATCCAGCACTCGGTATCGGCTTTTTTAAGTATCTGACGACGACGATGAGCGGGGCGCTCATCTTCGCAATTCTCTGGACGGGTATCGTCTTTTTCGCGTTCGGTTCCGCGCTGGCGGAGACGTGGAACCAGCGATAAACCGCGCTACACCGCCAAATCGCCGCTACACCGTCGGCAGTTCCCACTCGTACCGAATCGCCAGCAAGCGAAGCGTCAAGACGAGTCCTGCACAGGCAACCGCGCTTTCCTGCGAACCGACGCCGGACTCGACCAACAACCAGAACGCGACGCCGCCGAGCAGGGCGCAAGTCGCGTAGAAATCCTCGACCAGCACCGACGGAACGTTCTGGAGGAGCAAATCGGCGATGAGTCCGCCGCCGACGCCCGTCACCGTGGCGAGGAGGACGACGCCGAAGGCCGTGAGTCCGGCGTCGTGTGCCACGAGCGCCCCGGTCGTGGCGAACGCCGAGAGACCGATTGCGTCGGGAATCCGAATCACGGGACGATCGATCAGGCCGGCGGCGAACCGGGAGAGAACGATAGCGAGTGCGACGCCAGTCAGCGCGACGCTCACGTCGCCCGTCGAGCGAAGCGCGACGGGTGTCCTGTTCACCAGCAGGTCGCGGGTGACGCCGCCGCCGAGCGCTGTCATCACGCCGAGGACTGTCACGCCGAGCACGTCGAGGTCGGCGTCGCTTCCTCGAAGCGAGCCGACCACCGCGAACGCCAACAGTCCGACGACGTTCATGATGCCGAAGGCGTCCATCGCTACGGCTTCCGCCTCCAGAACGTCATTTTTTCAGGCGAATTTCGTCGCCGATTTCGACGCCGAACGCGTCGTTGCCCCGACCCTGATTGACCGCAAGTTCGACGTTACCGTGGCTTCCGACGGTCACGAGTCGTTGGCCGGGTTCGACGTGCGCATAGGAGGATTCGACAGGGACGATTTCTCCGTTCACCTCGATTTCGTTCCCGTCGAGGAAGTCGCCGGGGACGTTCGTGATGGCGTTGCCGAAGTCGTCCACGACGAGGAGTTCGCCGGTCGCCGAGCGCTCGCCGACTTCCGGTTCCGGAAATCGTAGATCCTCGAAGTTGCTCGCGGGGTTCGCGTCCGGCAGGTCTTCTATCGAATCGACGCCGACTTCGTGGATTCTGCCAGCGGCGGGCGCGAACACGTCCCGTCCGTGGAAGGTCGCGCTGTCGGCGTCTTCGTACTCGACTTCGAAAATTTCCGGGTCGCCGAGTTCGCGGGCCACTGGGAGCAGGACGCCGTTGTCCGGGCCGACGAGCGCGTGGTCGCCTGCTCGAACTGCGATTGCGGCGCGGTCGGTGCCGACGCCGGGGTCAACGACGACGAGGTGGACTGCCGGGGGGAAGTACGGAAGCACCTCGCGGAGCCAGAACGCCGTCGTTCGAGCGTCCTGTCGCGGGAAATCGTGGGCGATATCGACCAGTCGGGCGTCGCCGTACTGGAGGAGGACGCCTTTCATCGCCGCCGGGTACGGCGTGCCGAAGTCGGACGAGAGCGTTATCATACGCCGTTCGAGTCGGTCTGGCTGAC
>CAYNQM010000099.1:0-12000 GCA_964399275.1 uncultured Haladaptatus sp. | reverse complement strand
ATAGTCTGACGAGTTCACGAGATTTTAAATACCAATACGCGGCCAGAACCAACGTCATCTGAAAACTACCGCGTGGATGGCCGAGGCTGGAGTGTGGCACACCGCTGCGCGAAATCGACCGTGCTGCCTGTTCGCCCCTACTTTTCCCGATAGAAGTTAGGCTTGCCAGCGAACCGCTCCGTTCGAGTCGGTGCCATTCTGCGATCCGATATATAACTGTTGTGGCCCGCGGGAGTTAAGTATCTCCAATCATCTAGCAACATTCGTGTCGAAAGTTTCCTGTCCAGATTGTCGTCGGAACATCGCGTTCCACGAGTTAGAAACGAACACCGTCGCCCAGTCGGATGGCTTCGCGACTAACTATCGCTGTCCGTTCTGCCGAAACGCCATCAGCAACGTCGCTGAACTGCTATAGACCACATCGCAACGGACGACTATTTGTGCTCACGACTGTGAACAATAATAGCGGTGAGCGGACGGTATCTGCCGACTTTCGGGCATGCTCCGAGCCGTTTCCAAGAACCACTTCTTCAGAGAACAGAGACGCCGTCTAACTCAGCCGTTCAAGTCGAGGTCGTCGAAATCGTCCGCCAGCGATTCGAGCACGTCCTTCGCGTTTTCTTCGTATCGTCGTCGATGTCTTCGACTGCCTCGACGCTGTGACCGCCGCTGTACGCGGTTTGAAGGACGTTTTCGTTCAGTTGTCCGTTCGGCCCGACAACTGGTAGTTTCAAGTCGCTGTAGCGGTCGGGGCTATCGAAACCGGACGACGAGAGCACGAAGTGCCCGGCGATGTCCGAGAGGTCGTCCGTGTCGAAGTCGTTCTCCTCGGGCGCGCTCCAGTCGTCGTCAGTCGTACCGTCGTACTCCGGTTCGTGAACGCTGTAGTTCACCATGGTCGAAGTAACGACTGAATCCATCGAAAGTTTTCAGGTTGCTATTGCAGGTATCCCTCGGCACGTTGCTGAAGTATTTTATCGGACGGTGAACAACCCACGGACAATGGCAGAGGTGAGCGCGGACGAAAACCCCTACGTCGAAGACCCACAGACCGATTTCGTCCCGGTCGAGGAACTGAGCGAGCAGGAGGCGAGCGAACAGGCCGAGCGTCTTCGGGAAGCGATTCGTCACCACGACTATCGCTACTACGTCGAAAACGACCCCATCATCGCCGACAGAACCTACGACGAACTCTTCAGGCGCTTGCAGGAACTCGAAGACGCATTCGATATCCAAACGAAAGACAGTCCGACGCGACGAATCGGCGGCGAGCCGCTGGACGAACTCGAAACCGTCGAACACGTTACGCCGATGCTCTCTATCGATTCCAGCGGTGAAGCCGACGACGTGCGAGCGTTCGACGAGCGAATTCGGCGCGAAGTCGGCGACGTAGAGTACGTCTGCGACCCGAAGTTCGACGGGCTATCACTCGAAGTTGTCTACGAAGACGGCGAGTACGTTCGGGCCGCAACGCGCGGGGACGGCCAAGTGGGAGACGACGTAACCGAAAACGTGCGCACGATTTCGAGCATTCCACACAACCTTCGAGGCGAATATCCGGATTTCCTCGCCGTTCGCGGCGAAGTGTACATGCCTCGGGACGCATTCCACGAGTTCAACCGGGAGCGAGTTGAGGAGGGCGACGACCCTTTCGCCAACCCGCGTAACGCCGCCGCCGGGTCGCTCCGACAGCTCGACCCGTCGGCCACCGCCGAACGACCGCTCGACTGTTTCTTCTACGACGTGCTGGATTCGAGCGGGGAGTTTCCGACCCATTGGTCGGAGTACGAAGCCCTACCGACGTATGGGCTGAAGGTCAACGACCGAACCGGGGAACCGACCGACGACATCGAGGACGCAATCGACTATCGCGACGACCTGATGGCCGAACGCGAGGCGTTGAACTACGAAATCGACGGCGTCGTCATCAAGGTGAACGACCGGGAAGAATGCGAGCAACTGGGAACGACGGCGCGCTCGTATCGGTGGGCGTACGCCTACAAGTTCCCGGCACGCGAGGAAGTGACAGTGATTACCGACGTACTCATCCAAGTCGGGAGGACGGGACGACTGACTCCCGTCGCCTTGCTCGAACCGGTTGACGTCGGCGGTGTGACTGTCTCGCGCGCTAGCCTCCACAATCCCGAGGAAATCGCGGAGAAGAACGTCAACGTCGGCGACGAAGTGCGAGTCCAACGGGCTGGCGACGTGATTCCCTACGTCTCGGAAGTGGTCGAAAAAGGAAGTGAGGGTCACTACGAGTTCCCCGACCAGTGCCCGGTTTGCGACAGCCCGGTCGAGCGCGACGGCCCAATCGCGTTCTGTACAGGGGGTCTCGCCTGCGACGCCCAACTCCGGCGCGCCGTCGCGTACTACGCGAGCAACGACGGACTCGACATCGAAGGACTGGGCGAGGAACGAGTCGAGCAACTCATCGACAGCGGACTCGTCGAATCCCTCCCCGACCTCTACGAACTCGACGAAGACGATTTGCTCGGACTCGACGGCTGGGGCGAAAAGAGCGCCGAAAACCTGCGCGACGAAATCGACGCGTCGAGACGACCCCCGCTCGCCAACTTCGTTTCGGCTATCGGGATTCCGCGCGTCGGAACCGAGACGGCCCGCGCGCTGGCCCGTGAGTTCGGGTCGATGGAGAAGTTGATGAACGCATCGCGCGACGACCTCGAATCGGTTTCCGACATCGGGCCGGTCGTCGCCAACCAGATTCGGAAGTTCTTCGAATCCGACCGCAATCGCGCGGTCGTTTCAGAACTGCTGGACGAAGTGACGCCGGAGCAGGAAGCAGTCGAGGGTGGCGACGAACTCGCCGGGTTGACCTTCGTGTTCACCGGGTCGCTCTCCCGACCGCGTTCCGAGATTTCTGAGTTGGTCGAAGGCCACGGCGCGAACGCGACGGGAAGCGTTTCGGGCAACACGGACTATCTCGTCGTCGGCGAGAATCCGGGGCAGACAAAGCGAGACGACGCCGAGGAGCGTGACGTTCCGGTGGTGGACGAAGACGAGTTCTGGGACGTATTAGAATCGGAGGGCGTTGAACGCGAGGAGTAGTTCGGGTTACCCGTCGGCGAATCGGCGACTGCGGAGAGCGTACAGACACAGTATCGCTAGTGCACTGCCAGCTAGCAGAAGCGAGTCGAAGACGAACGCCGAAAAGCCCGCAATCAGCATCGCAACAGCCCACAGCCCTGCTTCCAAGTTCGAAAGTCGCTCCAATCCGTCGTAGTACAGCCGAAACGACAGTAGTGTGAGGAGGACACCGCCGAGGGAAAATCCGATTTCGTGGAGGAGCGCCATCGTTGCTCGGAGGATTACCGGAATTCACCGTCAGTGTTTCGTCTCCCGGTCGGAAAAAATAGTGCGACTCGCAGTTCAGAGGTCTGCACGGTCGAACAGCAGATAGCCGACCGCAACCGGAATGAGCAACCAGAGTAGGAACTGCGCTATCACGACCGGATTCGAGAGGTAGAACGGTGTCTCGCCGAGGGCTTGCTTGTAGGCACGAAGCTGAAGCCCTCTTATCTGGTACAGTCGCGCGTCGAGTGTCCCGCCCATGTAGAGGCTGGCGACGAGCGTTTCGTACGCTCTGATGGGGTTGAAGTATTTGATGAACAATCCGTACTTGGCAAACTGCGCCAACTCCCACCCGAGCGAGAGTTTGTCGTCGAGGACGAGCAGAGACCGGCGAACGTACTGCCAGAACTGCGTGAACAGGACGTACAGCGCGACGGACGCGACCATGCCGCGGCGATTCGTGGACGCGGCGGCGGAGATACCGATTGCGAGGCTAACGAAGACGATTCCGAGCGCAATCGTCAGCATCGTGAACAGCAGGTAGCTCACGATTTTGAGGTTGATGCCGTAGAACACGAGCACGATTGCGGAGGCTACCATGCCGAGGAAAATCGGAACGGCGACGACGCCGCTCCGCCCGAGCAGTTTTCCGACGACGATGTCCTGCCGGGAGTGGGGAAGCGACAGCATGAGTTTGATAGTACCCGACTCCCGTTCGCCGACGATGGCGCTGTAGGCGACGACGAGCGCGATGAGCGGCACGAGAAGTGCGACGACTCGACTACCGAGCAGACCGATGAAGGCGTCGGTGCTGACCTGCTCGTCCGAATTTCCGAGTCCCGACCCGACGAAGTACGCGCTTCCGACGAAGAGACCGACGAAAATCGCCGACAGCACCCACAGCCACCGCGACCGAAGCGAGTCGCGGAAGTCCTTCCGGGCGACCGCCTGCCACGTCATGCTTTCACCTCCTGTTCCGTGTAGGTGATGAAGAGGTCCTCCAGCGACGCCTCCTCGGTTTCGAAGTCGTCGATGTCCGCGCCCGCGTTCTCCAGCGTGGCGATGACGGTCGTCTTGACGTCCGCCTCGCAGGTGACGTGCAGGGTGTCGCCGTCCCGGTTTACGCCGGTGACGCCGTCAATTGCACGAACATCCTCGACCGCGTTCGACGAGAGCGAGGTCGTCCGGATTTTGAGCGTGGTGTCGCCGCCGACGTTCTCGCGGAGGCCTTCGATGGAGTCCTCCGCGACGAGTTCGCCGTCGTGCAGGATGCCCACGCGGTCACAGACGGCTTCGACCTGCCCGAGGATATGGCTGGAGAAGAATATCGTCGCGCCGCGGTCTTTCTCCGTTCGGACGATTTCGCGCATCTCGCGCGCACCGTTCGGGTCGAGTCCGGTCGATGGTTCGTCCAGAATGAGCAGGTCGGGGTCGCCGACGAGTGCCATGGCGAAGGCGAGTCGCTGGGCCATTCCCTTCGAGTAGCCACCCGCCTTTCGGTCGGCGTCCTCGCGTGAGAGGCCGACTCGGCTCAGCAGTTCGTCGGGGTCGTCGGTGGTCTCCTTCGATTCGATGGCGAACTCGACGTGCTGTCGGCCGGTCAGTCGGTCGTAGACGGAGAAGCCTTCGGGAAGAACGCCGGTTCGCTGGCGGACGGCGACGCTCTCTTGCTGTGCGTCGTGTCCGAGGACTTCGACGGTACCCTCCGTCGGGCGGATAAAGTCCAGAAGAAGATTGATGGTCGTCGATTTTCCCGCGCCGTTCGGCCCGAGAAAACCGAACACCTCTACTCTTTCACGTCGAGCGAGAGGTCGTTGACGGCGGTGACGCTATCGTACCGCTTGGTCACGCCGTCGAGTCGAATGGCGGTCATAGTTCCGGATTTCGGCAACGGACATAAAACGTTACTGTTCTATGCTACACTGTGTCGCCCGGTTCGTGTTTGTTTGCCATTCGCTCAACTTCGTCGGCGTATCGTTCCCGGCGACCGTCGTCGTCCACCGGAGACAGTCGGTCGTCCTCGACTTCGATTGCGGCGGTCGTCTCGCCGCCGAGTCGTCCTGCCAGTTCCTTTTGGAGATATCGCTCGCCGTCAGGGGTCGCGTAGACCAGCGTCAGGAGGTCGCGGTCGCTGTACGTTCGCTCGACGAGCCAGACGCGCACGTCGGTCATGGCCAACAGTTTGCTCGTCGTGACTTTGTATCTGGCGAGGGATGGTATAGCCGCAACCTTATTTAACTCAGTGATAGTCCCGATAAACGATGCGACAGTCCCCGCTGTCACAGGCGTCCGACGACCGGCTACTAGACATGCTGTTCGCGGGCGAAGAAATCGAGGAAGAAATCGAACTGGAGGGCGCGCGAGTCGCGGTAACGAGCCATCGCGTGCTGGCGTTCATGCCCGACGGTGGGGGGCGGCGATTCGACCACGCCGACCGTCCCAACGTCCTCGACGCAAGCGTTCAGCCTGCTGGCAAGAACGGCTATCTCTCGTGGAGCGTGCGGAGCGTCGTCTACGGACTCATTCTGTTGGGCGGTAGCTACATGCTGAACAGTAGCGGTGTTCTCACGGAACTCGGAGAGACGAACTCGCCCGACGGCCAAATCATCGGCAGCGTCGGCCAGATGGTTGCGTCGATGGCGACGATGCTCGCCGTACTCATCGACGCACTGCTGTTGGTCGGCGGCGTGCTGTTGTTCGCCGCAGTGCTGTTCGGCGGCCTGTATCTCGCGACTCGCTCGGAGGAGTTGGTCATCGAGCGCGCTGGCCGCGACCCGATTTACGTTCCCGTAGTAAACGGAGAAGAGGCGGAGGAGGCGGCTCGCCGAGTTCGTTCCGCGGTAGGTCGCGAAGAGAGCGCGACAACCGAGTCGTAACGGTGTGATCCGTCGAAATTCGTCCCTTCTAAGGGTATTCAGCCGGCCGACTGTTCGTCGGAAGCGTCGTCCGCCATCGCTCGGCGTCGGCTGACGAACCATCCGACCTCGATACCACCCCAGAGGAGCGCGACGACGAGGCCGAACGCGACGGAGAACACCTCGGGGACGCCCATCCAGACCGGCGTGATGTACATCAGTCCGTTCAGATACTTGCCCGGAATGACGCCTTTCACGGCAATCCAGAACTTATCGCCGACATTGCCGGAACGGGAGGCGATGTTCGCCGACTGCGCGCTTGCGCCGTTCGTGGATTCGTCACCGGTTCCGAGGCGCTCCACTTCGTAGGGGAACGCGATGTTGAGTTGCCAGACGACGTTACCCTGTTTATTAACTTCGAAGACCCGATTGCCGTTCGAATCTGCGATGAGCGTGTGGTCGTTCGGCAGGCGGTCGGCGTCGCGCGGCCACTGCATTCGCCCATCCCGCCACATCCACGTCTGCTTCCAGTTTCCGTCCTTCGTCTGCTGATACTCGATGACCCGGTTGTTCTCGCTGTCGGCGACGATGTCGGCCGGGCCGCCGTTGGATTCGTTGATGTAGTCCGGATTGTGCTGTTCGTAGAGGATGTCGTAGTTGTCCTCCTCACCGAGAGTTTGGCTCTTGATCGCGGTGTGGTCGTCCGCCGACAGGAACACCACGCGATCGAGGTTGCGGGCGCTCACCGTGATGCGGCCGTCGTCAAGGACTTCCACGTCGTTGATGTGCGACCAGTCTTTGGGGAACTCCCCGCCGGTTTTCTTGGGGTCGAAGTCGTCGGAGGCGTTCCATCGCCACTCGATATCGTCGGATTCGGTGTTCACGACGAACACCCCATCGAGGAAGATGTCGGCGACGACCAGATGCGTCTCGTTGATGCGGTCAACGTCGTGGTACCGGGTCGCCTCCTTTCCCGGCGTTAGCTGACCCCAGACCTGCTCGACGGTGCCGGTCGTGAGATTAACGCGCTCGACGCCGTTGTAGGTGCAGGCGTTCACGTCGCCGTGGGTTTCGTAGTAGGTATCCCACATTTTCTGACTGACACCGTACTCGCTCGCATTCCACTCGTCGGCGCTCGGACAGTCGCTACCGCTTCGGTGGTCTGCGTAGGAGTACTCGACCGTCGCGGTCGTTCCCTCGACGGGGTCAACGTCCCAGTAGCGAGTGTGGGTATCGTTGTAGTACCGCACCGTGCCGTTGGGATTGATTGCGACGAGTTCCGCTCTTGCCCGCGGCCCTTCGCTCGCTTGTCCTCGCCACGAGTTCGAGTCGGTTGCGACGACCGTGATGCCGTCCGACTCGGGAGCGACCTTCGCATCGCGGCTCACGTCGTTACCGTCGATGTGGGATTCGAACGTCGTCTCCGTCCACGACGATGCGACGCCGTAGCCGACCGTCACTACCGAGAGCGCGATGAGGGCGGCAAACAGCGCTCGAAGACGAGATTTCGATACCGAAATCATCGGTATCGCTCTCGAAGGAAGGTCGCCGGTTCGTGGCTATTCGCCGTCGCTGTCCGATTCCGCTCAGTAGATGAGAGTTGGAGGGCGGGATGACCAGCCATACACTACTATGGTCGGACCAGAGTAAAATAGATTCTCAATGCGAAAACCGTCTTCCAGTCAAAACGTTGTAGGGACAAGTTCAAAGTCGCGCGACGACTAGCCGGGAGCGATGGATGCGGCGACAGTGAGAGAGCGGGCGGGCGAACTGCCCCGCGACCCCGGCGTGTATCAGTTTTTGGAGGGCGACACCGTCCGGTACGTCGGGAAGGCGGTAGACCTGCGTTCGCGCGTTCGGTCGTACGCAGACCCGCGGAGCAACCGCATCGGACGAATGGTCGAACGCGCCGACGCGCTCGATTTCGCGGTGACGGATACGGAAACCCAAGCACTTCTGTTGGAAGCGAATCTCATCAAGCGCTACCAACCGCGGTACAACGTTCGCTTGAAAGACGACAAATCGTATCCGCTCGTGCAGGTGACGGGCCACGAATTTCCGCAAATCGAGATTACCCGCGACCCCGACCGCGAGGGTGCGACCGTCTTCGGCCCGTTCACGAACAAGTCGCACGTCGAAACCGTCGTCAAGGCGCTCCGGGAAACCTACGGCATCCGGGGCTGTTCGGACTACAAGTTCGCCAACCGCGACCGCCCCTGTCTGGACTACGACATCGGCCTCTGTACCGCACCCTGCACGAACGAAATCGGGCGCGAGGCGTACCTCGCGGACGTAGAGAGCGTCGAGCGATTTCTGGGTGGCGAGACTGACGTGCTGGCGACTCCCCTTCGCCGGGAGATGGAGGAGGCCGCCCAAGGAAAGGAGTTCGAGCGCGCGGCCAACCTCCGCGACCGACTCGAAGCAGTCGAATCGTTCCACGGCGGAGACGCCGAAGCAATCGCGTCCCAAACCGACGAGCGCACCGTGGACGTGCTCGGAGCCTCCGTCGAGGGCGAACGCGCCACCGTCGCCCGACTGCACAGCGAGCGGGGCCAACTCGTTGACCGCGACCGACACACGCTTTCCGTGCCGGACGGCGACGACGTGGCCGCAGTGCTCGGCGGGTTTATCCCACAGTTCTACGCCGAGCGCGAGCTGCCCGACGCGCTCCTGCTCTCGGAGCGTCCGGACGACGTTGACGTGCTCGACTGGTTGGAGGCCGAAGGCGTTGCGGTGCGCGTTCCGGGCGCGGGTCGAGAAGCGACGCTCGTCGATTTGGCGCTGAAAAACGCCCGACGCGGATCGAACGCGCCCGACGAACTTCGGGCACTGGCGGACGAACTCTCGCTTTCCGCAATCGAACGAATCGAAGGATTCGACGTGAGCCACGCGCAGGGGACGTCGGTCGTCGGCAGTAACGTCGTCTTCGTCGCCGGGTCGCCCGAGAAGTCGGACTACCGCCGAAAGAAGTTGGACGAGAAGAACGACGATTACGACAACATGCGCGCCCTGATTCGGTGGCGCGCGAAGCGAGCGATGGAGGGCCGCGATGAACGTCCCGACCCGGATTTGTTGCTCATCGACGGCGGGAGAGGGCAACTCGACGCGGCGCGTGAAGCACTGGACGAAGTCGGCTGGGACGTACCCGCCGTCGGTCTGGCCAAAGCCGAGGAAATCGTTGTCACGCCGACGCGAACCTTCGACTGGCCGAGCGACGCCTCGCAACTCCACGTCCTCCAGCGCGTCCGCGACGAGGCCCACCGATTCGCGGTGCAGTACCACCAGACCCTCCGGGACGACGTTTCGACCGAACTGGACGGCGTTCGCGGCGTCGGCCCGCAGACGCGACGGAAACTGTTCCGCCGGTTCGGCAGTCTGGAGGGGATTCGGTCGGCGTCGGACGGCGAACTGCGAGAGGTCGAGGGGGTCGGCGGGAAGACGGTCTCTGCACTTCGGGAACGACTCTGATACCGAAGTTGATGGCGACAATTTACCATTTTCGATTTCTCTCGTCCCGCAGACAGCCACCGCGACGCGGGAAGTGGTTGAGTTGTTTCGTTTGCGCTAGCAGTCCACTGCAAGGTGAGAGATGGACATTTTGTTTCATTCGAGTCGGCAAGCTAGCGTGAATGCGCAGTTCAAGAAACGATACTCACCACCACGACTGACATTCGATAGCACGTAACTGTTAAGCGATTGGTGGCACAATTCACACGTATGAACCACCCCCTCTACACTCTCGGCAAGACGACGGCGAGGGTGAGCGCAGGGTCGGCTCTCCTCGTAATCAGTTTCGTGGCTTTCTTTCTTCTCGCACTGCCGTATCTCGACACGATGGCGATTGCAGGCATTCTCCTCCTCGGTCTCGCCGTGATAACGGTGAACAGTGCCGTGGAAATCGTCGGGCCATACGAGAAGCGCGCGCTGACCGTCTTCGGCGAGTATCGGAAACTCCTCGACCCCGGCATCCACTTCATCCCGCCATTCGTCAGCGCGACGCATCGATTCGACATGCGGACGCGAGTGTTTGACGTGCCGAAGCAGGAGGCCATCACGGAGGACAACTCGCCGGTCGTCGCGGACGCCGTCCTCTACGTTCGGGTGATGGATCCGGAACGCGCGTTTTTGGGCGTGGACGATTACGAGAAAGCGGTCGCCAACCTCGGACAGACGACGCTCCGGGCCGTGCTCGGGGATATGCAACTGGACGAGACGCTCAGTCGGCGAGACGTTATCAACAAGCGAATCCGCGAGGAAATCGACCCGCCGACCGACGACTGGGGGATTCGCGTCGAGAGCGTCGAAGTCCGCGAAGTCATGCCGAGTAACGCCGTCGTCGATGCGATGGAGCAACAGACCAGCGCCGAACGTCGCCGCAGGGCGATGATTCTCGAAGCGCAGGGCGAACGTCGCAGTGCCGTCGAGAAGGCAGAAGGAGAGAAAACGTCGAACATCATTCGCGCACAGGGTGAAAAACAGAGCCAGGTTCTCGAAGCGCAAGGTGATGCGGTTTCCATCGTCCTTCGCGCGAAATCCGCCGAGTCGATGGGCGAGCGCGCTATCATCGACCGCGGCATGGACTCGCTCAAGCGAATCGGCGAGAGCAAATCGTCCACGTTCGTCCTCCCGCAGGAACTCAGCTCGCTGGTCGGTCGGTACGGCAAACACCTCTCGGGAAGCGACGTTCGAGGAAACGGCGCGATGCTGGAGAGCAACGAGTTCGACGCCGAGACGGAGAAAATGCTGGGTCTGGACGACATCGACGAGATGCTGGCGGAACTCGATAACGACGTAGAGGATATCTCCGAAATCGACGGCAGTGTGGAGTCAAAGTCGGTCGAACGCCCGCCGGAGTAGTTCACCCGAGAACGAAGACGCGAAACAGCGTGAGAACACCCACGAGCGAGTAGGCGACCATCATCATCTGGACGGTTCGCTCCCCGGGAACGCCGGAACCAGTTTCGGATAGACGAACAAAAACGCGGGCGTAAACAGCACCGCCGCTTCCATGGCGAATGTGTTTACGGTCGTACAGATGACGAACGTCAGAAGAACGAACGCGGCGAGACCGAGAGGCGAAAAGCCGAGTGGAAGCGACATCTCAGATGACTCCCTCGTTCGGCAGTGACGGGTGCCGTGATTGGCTCGCTGGTCGATTCAGCGCGTCCGCTCGGGGTGATTTCGAGTACATCGGTGTCCGGTGTAACCGGAACACCACTGAAAAAATTTGACACTCGATACGAATACGAGGAACGATGGTGAGAAATGGGGGGCGGAAGGCGTTGCTCGGTCAGAACTCGTCCAGTCCGGGTTCCACACCGCCCTCGGGTTCGATTCCCATGTCTACCTCGAACTCGGCGCGAACGTCTTGGATTCGGTCGCGGATGTCGGCGGCCAGTTCGAACTCCAGATTGCTCGCGGCCTCCTGCATCCTGTTTTCCAATTCTTCGATGTACTCGACGGCCTCCTCGTCCGTCTCGGGCGCAGTTCCGGTGACACTGCTGGTGTCGGTCTTGCTCCCCGGTAGGTTCGCCTCCGAGACTTCCTTGTCGATGGTCTGCGGTTCGAAGCCGTGTTCCTCGTTGAACTCCCGTTGAATCGCACGCCTGCGCTGTGTTTCGTCTATCGCGTCGTCCATCGCGTCCGTCACTTCGTCCGCGTACAGGACGACCTCGCCGTTGACGTTCCGGGCCGCGCGACCCATCGTCTGCACCAGCGAAGTCTCCGAACGCAGGAAACCCTGCTGGTCGGCGTCGAGAATGGCGACCAGCGACACCTCGGGGATGTCGAGTCCTTCGCGGAGCAGGTTGATACCGACCAGCACGTCGAAATC
>CAYNQM010000098.1:2774-12028 GCA_964399275.1 uncultured Haladaptatus sp. | reverse complement strand
TCACCGACACCGCCATCTCGATTATCGGCTCGGACGACCCCGACGTCCTCGTCCTGAACTACGCGAACCCGGACATGGTCGGCCACACCGGGGACTTCGACGCCGCAGTGGAAGCAGTCGAAGCAGTGGACGAGCAACTCGGTCGACTCGTGGAAACGCTCCAAACGCACGGAGCACACGTCTTCATCACGGCAGACCACGGTAACGCCGACGACATGGGGACGCTCGATGAGCCGCACACGGCGCACACCTACAACCTCGTTCCGCTCATCTATCTCTCTCCCGACGGAGACGACGGTGGGAAGAAGATCCGAGAGGGAGGGTCGCTCTGTGACCTCGCGCCGTCGCTCCTGTCGGTCATCGGCGTCGAACAACCAAAGGTGATGACCGGCGAATCGCTCCTTCAGTAGTCGCTAGTACCGAAGCACTCGCGTGTCGATTGCGTCACAGCGCGGGCAGACGTGTTGGAAGTGCACCTCGCCACCGCGCGCAGTGACCCGCCATTCACCTTCATCGTCTACGAAACCGCACTTCACGCATCGTCGCTCCGTATCTTCGTAATGTTGCCTGAGTCTATCGAACGGAGAACGGCTCTGTTTAGACGCCATGTGGTAAGCTATGTCATACCACCAAATAATTGTAACGATTGTTTAGACGTGTCGAATGAATCGCGCGATGTGACCGACCGAAATGCAGACTCGAAAACGGAAGTAGTTAGAACGGCAGGCCGCGGACGGTTCGTCCGTCAGGTCGGAATCTACCCCCGTCGTATCGCGCTACCGAATGTCGAACAACGACGTGAGTTCCGCGAACACCTCGTCGCTCGCCGCCGCGACGAACAGGTCGCCCTCGTTCGCCAGTCTCGCCCCGCTCTCCTCGGCGAGCAACCAGCCGGCGTACTGTTCGACCTCGTCCGGATGGAAACAGACGACCGCGTCGAGTTTCCCTCGCGCGAGCAGTCCCCAGTCGAGGACTGGTGCCCAACTCTTCCAGACGCGCTTGCAGTGCCCGGTGAGCGCCGAATCGAGTTCGTCGGCGCGCGCCGATAGCTCGTCGTCCCGGAGCACGTCGATACCGACGACGAACGAGACCGTCGCGTGCTCGCTCGCTACCGTGCTTTCGGCGCGAATCGGGTCGCCGTTCAACGTCGCCCCCTCGCCACTGCGGGCGACGTAGGTGTCGTCGTGCAGTGGATCGTGGATGACCGACAGCACGGGGTCGTCGTCGTGAAGGAGCGCAACCGCGATGCCGAAGTAGGGGATACCCGAGCAGAAGTTGTTCGTCCCGTCGAGCGGGTCGATGATCCACTGATAGTCGCTCGCACCAGCCTGCTTGCCCGATTCCTCCGCGAAAAGCGCGTGGTCTGGGAAGTCGTCGGTCAGCACGTCGAGAATCCGGCGTTCTGCACCCCGGTCTGCGACCGCCTTCACGTCGTCCGGCCCATGGTCGGCGTCGAGCGATTCGGCTTCGAACTCCTCAGCGAGGTACTCGCCTGCGACTCGGCACGCTCGCACTGCGGATTCTTCGAACGAGTCCATACGCGTAGCATTCACCCCGCTTTGAAATTTGTCTCGGTTTGCTCAACCAGTCCGGAACGAGAAGTCCAGACTCCGAGCCGAATGGGTCAGCAATCCCATCGAAATTACGTCCACGCCGGTTCCGGCGTAGTCGGGCACGTCCTCGATTTCGATGCCGCCGCTCGCCTCCGCGAGGACGCCGTCGGGGAGCAGTTCCACGCCGCGCTCGATTTCGGCGGGCGAGCAGTTGTCGAACAGCACGATGTCCGCACCGACCTCGGCGGTGCGCTCCCCGTCAACCGGACGCTCGACCTCGACCTCGATTTTCGTGGCGAACGACGCGATGTCTCGGAAGTGTTCGACCGCATCGACCAACCCCATCTCGGCGACGTGGTTGTCCTTGACCATCACCATGTCCGAGAGCGTGAGTCGGTGGGTGTCGCCACCGCCCGCCGCAATCGCGCGTTTCTCGATTCCGCGCAGGCCGGGCGTCGTCTTTCTGGTTCCAGCAATCGCCACCTCGTCGCTGACGGTGCGGGCCGCCGCAACCGCCTCCGCCGTCTTCGTGGCGATGCCAGTCGCATGCCCAACGACGTTGACCGCGACTCGCTCACCCCGCAGAACGTCGATTGCTTGCCCCTCGACTTCGAGGACGATGTCACCCGATTCGAATCGGTCGCCCGTTTCCAGCGTCGTCGTCACGTCACAGCCGAGATAGTCGAACACCGCGACTGCGGCGTCCAAACCAGCCGAAACGCCCGACTCTCGCGCGACGAGTCGCCCGGTCGTCTCGCCCGGAACGTGGTTCGTCACGTCGTGGTGGCCCACGTCCTCGCGGAGCCATCGCTCGACGTCGCTGTCAGTCAGCATGAACTTCCTCCACGTGGTGACAGCCGACCGGTTCGGCTTCCAATCCAGCGCGTGCGACGAGTAGAGCGACGACGCTCGCGTTCCGGAGTTCGTACAGTTCTCTGCTGGTTCGCGTTCTGACGTAGGCATCGACTTCGCCCTTCAGTCGGCGCAAAGCGGCGGTTGCCCGGCGGAGGTCGTCCGGATTTCGGCGAATTCCGACGTGCTCGTCCATCACCTGCTGGAGGCGGCGGAACTTGTTCCGGGCGAATTCGGGCGGCAGTTCCGGGTCGCTGTTCAGCAGATTCAGCGCATCGATTGGTTCGGCGTCGAAGCCAACTGCTGACTTCCCGGCGCGCAATCCCCAGACTAACCCTTCGAGGAGGCTAGTCGAAGCGAGGCGATTCGCCCCGTGAACGCCGGTTCGCGCGCACTCGCCGACGGCGAACAGGCGGTCGAGCGTCGTCCGTCCGCGGTCGTCCACCGCGACGCCGCCACAGAGGAAGTGTTCGCTCGGAGCCACCGGAATCGAATCCTGCGGAATCCCGCGCTCGTCGCACTTTTCGGTGAGGTCGGGAAACTCTCCGGCGAAGTCGAGCGGCGTCGTGTCGAGGACGACTTCGCCGGTTCGGTCGCGCTCGCGCTGAACTGCGCGAGCGACGATGTCTCGCGGCGCTAACTCGGCGTCCGGATGGTACTCCGGCATGAAGCGCTCGCCGTCGTCGTTCCGAAGCACTCCTCCTTCGCCCCTGACTGCCTCGCTGACGAGGAACGAGTTCGCCCCCGAATACGCGGTCGGATGGAACTGGACGTAGGCCATGTCCTCCGTCTCGGTCCCCGCGAGTGCGGCCATGGCGATGCCGTCGCCGGTCGCCGAATCGGGATTCGTCGTCTGTCCGTAGAGCGCGCCGATGCCGCCAGTTGCGAGTATCGTCGCTCCGGCGAAGGCGGGCCACGTCTCGCCGTCCCGTTCCAGCAGTGCGCCGTGGACGCGCCCCTCGTGGGTGAGAAGCGAGAGCGCGGCGGTGTCCTCGTGAATCGTCACTCGGGGGTGTGAGTCGAGATGCGACAGAAACGGCCCGAGCACGTGTCGGCCGGTGCTGGCGTCCACGTGGAGGATTCGCGGTTCCGAGTGGGCCGCCTCCCTGCCGTAATCGAACTCGTCGCCGTCCGTATCGAAGGAGACACCGAGGGTGTCGATGAGTACGTCCTGCACCGCCTCGCCCGCGTTTTCGACTAACACGTCGATTGCCTCGGGGTTCGCGGTGTCGGCGCTCGCGGTTAGCACGTCCTCGCGGAGCGAATCCGGCGCGTCTCGCGTGACCGCGATACCCCCCTGTGCCCAGTGGGTCGCGGCGTTTTCGGGGCGACTCGCCTTCGTGACGAGGAGGACGTTCGCTCCCTCGCTGGCGGCGGCGAGTGCTGAGCTACAGCCCGCGATTCCGCTTCCGACGACCAGCACATCCGCTTTCTCGGTCTGATTTCCCCTCATAGTTCCAGCATCCTGTCGAGCGCGAGCATTGCGAGTTCTTTCTCCTGCGGTGCGACCTCAACGACGTTTCGCTCGTTGCCGGAAACCAGTTCTTCCAGCACCCACGTCAGGTAGTTCGGGTCGGTCTGTCGCATCGCGTTGCAGTCCATGCAGGCGTCGCCACAGAGCGGAACCACCGTCACCTCCGGATGCCAGCGCTGAAGGTGCCGAACGAGGTGGATTTCGGTGCCGACGGCCCACGTCTCGCCGGGGACGGCGTCGGCGACGGCGTCGCAAATCGTCGCCGTGCTTCCGACCACATCCGCCGCCTCGACCACTTCTCGGCGGCATTCGGGATGCACCACGACCTGCGCGTCGGGGTGGTCGGTGCGAACCGCTTCGACGTGGTCGGTCGTGAATCGCTCGTGAACTTGGCAGTAGCCGTTCCAGAGGACGATATCGCTCTCCGCGACCGCAGCAGAGTCTTGTTCGTCGGGATTCCACGGATTCCACGTCGTGACGCTGTCTTCCAGTCCGAGGCGGTGGGCAGTGTTCTCGCCGAGGTGTTTGTCGGGCAGGAAGAGAACTTTGTCACCTCGTTCCAGCGCCCACTCGAAGACGCGGTGGGCGTTCGAAGAGGTACACACTGCACCGCCCTGTTCGGCGCAGAACGCCTTCAGATCGGCGTAGGAGTTCATGTATGTGATTGGGATCACGTCGGCATCGGAGGTCGCCGACTGGAGTTTCGCCCACGCCGAATCGACTTGTAGGGCTTCGGCCATCCCGGCCATCGGACAGGACGCTTCCATCGAGGGAAGGATGACGGTCTGGTCGGCGTCGGTGATGATGTCTGCCGACTCCGCCATGAAGGTGACGCCGCAGAAGACGACGTATTCGGCGTCCGCGTTCGCCGCCTCGACGCTCAACTGGTAGGAGTCGCCGACGAAGTCCGCGTGCTCGACGATTTCCCGTCGCTGGTAGTTGTGGCCGAGGACGACCACGTCGTCACCCAGTTCCGAACGCGCGCGTTCGATTCGCTCCGTTCGCTCTTCTTCAGTCAATTCCCGGTATTCCGTGGGAAGCTGTTCTAAATTGTCGTACTTGAAGAGACTGAGTTCTGTTTCGAGGGTTGCCGTTTCCATTTTTGGCATGTCGTACCACCTGTGGTTGCACTAGCCGACAACACACAGTATTGAAAATATTTTCTCTTCAAAGTTAGTCTCCGCATTCATTCTATCGATGGGTTCCGATCTACAGAGTAAGCTGCTGACAACACCTTCGTGTGAACAAAAATCACCGCGGCTTACTACTCACTACTATGTCGGATGCAATCAGCGAGTATGAGCAAACAACCGTAGCAAAGCGGCGTTCCGAACGTTAAATCGGGTTTCGACCGCCAGCAGTGAATCTCGCACGCCTGCCGGAAGCGAGACGACTGCGACGAATTCGCCATCGGCGGATAGACGTAGCCGTAGGCCGGATGCGCGGGCGGCGACGCTGAGTAGAGGTTACTGCCCGCGAGACTCGCCCGGCCAACGTCGTAGTACACCTGAACGTCCTGGCCGAGCTTTCGCATACCTGCACCTCCGAAGTAAGCCGCTCGTCAGTACCGGTCGTCGTCGGTGTCGCGGCGCGCGGCGCGCTCGGCGCTGTCCCAGTCGTGGTGTTCCGTCTGCTCTCGGTCGCTTTCCGAATCGATGAGCGCCCAGAGGACAAGCGGGGCACCGATGGCGAACAGGAGAAACAACACGATGATGCCGCCGAACTCGGCAGTGAGGAGGGGCGGGGACATGACAGAAAATCTATTCGGGCGGTGCTTAATCGTTCCGTCCGTCGAAGACGACTTCGCCGTCAACGACGGTCATCGCAACGTCGATGTCCTCGATGTCGTCCGCATCCTCCCACGGCGAACTGTCGAGGACGACGAAGTCCGCCTTCTTACCCTTCTCGACGGTTCCGAGCCGAGTTTCGTCGAATCCGGCGTAGGCCGCCCCGTGCGTGTACGCGCGGAGTGCTTCGGTGACCGACAGTTGCTGTGCCTCGACCGGCGCGTTGACGGTCTGATGAATTCCGAGCAGTGGGTCGAGAGGCATGCAATCGCTTCCGAACGCGAGATTCGCACCGGCATCGAGCAAGGTGCGGAATCGGTTCGTCTGCTTCCGACGTTCCTCGCCGAGTCGGGCGTCGTACAGGCCGCCCTCCTGGGCCCATTTCAGGAAATTCGGCTGGACGGAAGCGACGACGCCGGAGTCAGCGAAGCGTTCGACCTGTTCGTCGGTAACGAGTTCGACGTGTTCGACGCGGTGGCGCATCGCACCGGCGTCACCGGTTCCTTCGAAGGCGTCGAGTGCGGCGTCGATTGCCTCGTCGCCGATGGCGTGGGCCGTGACCTGCAATCCGGCGTCGTCCGCACGCGAGACGAGTTCGTCCAGTTCCTCGGGCGAGACGACCCACTGGCCGGTTCCGTCGCCGTCGGCGTAGGATTCGGAGAGTTTCGCGGTTCGCCCACCGAGGCTGCCGTCGGTGAACGTCTTGATGCCGCCCATCCGGACGAACTCGCTTCCGTGGTTCGTCTGGAGGCCGACCTCTTCGACGGCGTCGATGTGGTCGCTCCAGTAGTTGAGGCGAACTCGGAGGTCGAGGTCGCCGTCGAGATCGAGACTGCGGTAGACTTCGGGTGCGCGCGACCGACGAACCATGTCGTGAACGCCCGTGATTCCTTTCTCGTGGGCGTCTCGCTGTGCCGAAAGGAGGAGTTCGAGCATCGTCTCGGCGTCGGGTTCGATGGCCTCGTAGATGGCATCGACGGCGTCTTCCACGACGACGCCGGTGGGTTCGCCGCCTTCGGTTTCCACGTCTTCGTCCGGCATCTCGTCCCGGAGTCTGTCGAGGGCTTCGCCGTTGACCGAGGCCGTGTGCATGTCCTCGCGGAAGGCGACGACTGGCCGAGTTTCGCTGACCGAATCGAGGTCGTTGCGGGTCAGATAGCGCGATTCCTCCCACGTGCTCTCGTCGAATCCGTAGCCCAGAATCCACTCGCGGTCGTCGTCCAGTTCCGCAAGCAGTTCCACGCAGTCTGCGGGCGAATCGGCAGTCGAGAGGTCGGCGTTAACGAGATAGCTCCCGACCATCATCATGTGCGTGTGAGCGTCGATGAATCCCGGCAGGAGGACGCGACCAGCGAGGTCGATGACTTCGGTTTCGACGCCGTCCAGAAAGTCAACTTCGTACGCGTTGTCCACTCGCACGATTTCCCCGTCGCGGACTGCCACCGCCTCCGCGGTCTCGTCGGGATCTGTAAGCGTGTGTACTTCGGCGTTCGTGAGAATCAGGTTCGCTGGCGCTGTCATGGTTTCGTGGTGTCTTTCGACGGCGATAACTGTTCGGGGTTCGGCAGAAAGGCTTTGACAGTTCACTCTGAGTACAGTAGTGATGCCCTCGAAGTACGCCTTCGTCGTCCTCGCCGTGTTCGTCCTCCTCGCCGGGTGTTCCGGCGGTTCGTTTCTCGGGGAGGATGTCGTCACCGAGAAAAAGCCCGAAGAACCGAAGCTGGTGGATGCGGTGCTGTCCGGCGGCGGGTGCGTCGATTCGCCCGAAAACGCGGTCGAAGTCGCAACGCGAAGTGACGGCGGAGAACGCTCCCTCGTCGTCGCCGGAAACGTGAGCGTTCCCGACGCCTCGTACACGCTCGGCCAGCCGAAACTGGTGGAAACCGAGTTCGGAAACTACAGCCTCCGGGTGTCCAGCCATCGAGCGACGAAGAAACCGAAAGCGAACTGCACCGCGCTGGCGAACTACACCGCGACTATCGACGTGCCGGAAGGCGGCCCCAACAACCGATTCACCTTCACGGTCGTCCACGACGGTGAAGTCGTCCACCGGGAGAACGTCACGAATCGATGAGGATGGATTTCACGCGAATTCGTGGTAGTAGACCTGCTGGTACGCAGTTCCGCCCGTAAACAGGTCTTCGATCTGCTCTTCCACGTTTTCGAAGCCTTTGGACTCGAAGAACCGCTTTCCTTGCTCGTTGTCGATGAGGACGGCGACAGACAGCTGTGTGAATCCGCGCTCTCGAATCACCTTCTCGACAGCATCGAGAAGAGCGGTTCCGATGCCTTCCCGCCAGCGGTTCGGCGCGACGTAGATGCCGCGTAGCGCCGCCTCGCCGACGGCGTCAACGTGACTAACCGTTTCGACGTGTGCATAGCCGACGAGTTCACCGTCGTCCTCGACGGCGATGAGAACCTCGTCGTCGTCTGCCAGCGCGGATTCGAGACGCTGGTCGCTGAATCGCTCCCGCACGGTCGCGTCGCGTTCTTTTTTCGAGAGAAAATCGTACGCCGCGTCCAACGCCTCGCGTGAGATGCGACGAATCTCCGGAACGTCGGTCGTCGTCGCGCGTCTCGTTTCCATGGGTAGTATTCTTGTAGGGTTGGCAAATCGTTGATGGCTCACTCGAATGGGCAACTGTTAGGGGGTGTGGGAGAAATCCCGAATTATGACCGACGCAGACGAACTCGCGGAACAGGTTCGGGCGGGCGACCTGCGCTTGCACGAACTCGAAGACCACACCGACCACGACACCGCAACCGAGGCCCGTCGAAAGCTCCTCGAATCGGAAACCGACGTTTCCCTCGACAGCATCGGCGAGTACGCTTTCGACGCGAAACTGGCCGAGAACAGCATCGAGAACATGGTCGGTGCGGCCCAGATTCCGATGGGCGTCGCGGGACCGGTCGCCGTCAGCGGCGGCTCTGCAGAGGGCGATTACTACCTCCCGCTCGCCACAACCGAAGGTGCTCTGCTCGCGAGCGTCAACCGTGGCTGTTCGGTCATCAGCGGTGCCGGGGGTGCTGACGCCCGCGTCACGAAGACCGGGATGACGCGCGCGCCGGTCTTCCGCGTGCAGGGCATCGCCGAAGCCGAGGAAGTCGTAAATTGGGTCAGAGACAACCGCGATCGACTCGCCGAGACGGCCGAATCCACGACCAACCATGGCGAACTCGAAGACGTGACGTCCTACGTCGTCGGCGACTCCGTCTTCCTGCGATTCGTCTACGACACCAAGGACGCGATGGGGATGAACATGGCGACCATCGCAACCCGGGAAGCCGCGTCGCTGGTCGAAGAAGAAACCCCCGCAAGTCTCGTCGCGCTCTCGGGCAACCTCTGTACGGACAAGAAACCCGCCGCTATCAACGCCGTCGAAGGGCGCGGGCGGAGCGTCACGGCGGACGTTCGAATCTCGCGTGAAACGGTCGAAGACCGACTTCACACCACGCCGGAAGCCATCGAAGAGGCGAACACCCGCAAGAACCTCGTCGGAAGCGCGAAGGCGGGTAGTCTCGGTTTCAACGCCCACGCCGCAAACGTCGTCGCCGCCGCGTTCCTCGCCCCCGGGCAGGACGCCGCAC
>CAYNQM010000098.1:0-2764 GCA_964399275.1 uncultured Haladaptatus sp. | reverse complement strand
CAGGTGGTCGAAGGGAGCAACGCGATTACGACCGTCGAAGCGCGCGAAGACGAACTGTACGCCAGCGTCAGCATCGCCAGTCTTGAAGTGGGAACCGTCGGTGGTGGCACCAAACTTGCCACCCAGTCCGAAGCCCTCGACCTGCTCGGACTCTCCGGCGGTGGCGACCCCGCCGGAAGCAACGCCAACGCGCTCGCTGAAATCATCGCAGTCGGCGCACTCGCAGGCGAACTCTCCCTGCTCGCCGCGCTCGCGTCGCGTCATCTTTCGAGCGCCCACGAGGAACTCGGTCGGTGAGCAGTTCGGACGGGAATATTTCGTTTAACTTTGCTAGAAATTTATTATGCTTGCCAGAGAATAATTTAGTCGGCACGTGCGACGGGTGAAATCTCTCGCTCGTGCCGCCCGATGGTGACCTCCGATGGCAACATCTCCCTCCGACGAGGACACACCGATTACCGAATCACGGGCGTATCACGTCCTACAGTTCCTGAAGCTGTTGCTCACAGTCGTCACGTTGGTCGTCGCCGTGTGGAAGGGACTGAACGGTGCGCTCCTGTAAGCCGGGAACCGACACCCGGCTTTCAAACCCGGCGGTAGCGACCGCTATTCTCGCTGATTTCGCCCCGTCGAGCGAGCTTTTCGAGCGCGGTTTCGACGTATTCGCGAGAAACACCTCGTTCGTCGGCGTAGGCGACGATGTCACTCTCATCAGGGCTGTCGAGATTCGTGAGCGCGTCCAAGACGACCTGTTTTTTGCTCTTGCTGGCGCTTCGCCGGGAGCGGTCGCCGACTGCGGAGACTTCCTCCGTGTCGATTCCGGAGCGGTCTAAGAACTCCTCGTCGTCCATTCCGGCGTCTTCGACCTGTGAATCCATCTCGGCGAACGAGTCGAGTTCGGCGAAGGCGTCGCCGTGACCCTGTCGATTGGCGAGCATCGAGGCGCGAACCTCGCGCGCGTGGTCTTCGTCGTCGGTTTCGACGAACTTCTTCAGCTTTCGAAATTTGCGTCGCTTTCCACAGCGCGAACATTGCGTCGTCTCGGGGCGTCCATCGACTATCCACAGGTTGCTACACGCGCTACAGCCGACGACGCTGTACATGCGAACACCTCCGATTGCCGTCCTGTTTAACCCTGCGTTCGGGCGGCGGTTTCGATGGTGCAGGTGTCCTGACCGTCGGAAGCGTCGAACTCGACAGGCGTGCGAAACTACGGGATGCCACCGCGGCCGTCGGTTTGTCACCCACGCAGAATCGCGCACGAAGCAGTGTCGCAATCACCTCAACGACCGTCACGAACGCGATTACTGCCGTCTTTCCCGCAATCGATGCCATCTCCGCAAACTGGTCTCGTTCTGGTATTTAAATGCTCGCCCGGAGATTTACCATCTCTGCGAGCGAGTGTGTTGCATGGACTCGATTGCCCTCTCCGAGCACGACGCGGCGGAAGTAGCCAATGGCGTCTATCTCGCGCAGTTGGCGAGCGGAGACCGGATGAGCATCCAGCACTTTCACATCGAACCCGGTGCGACCGTGCCGGAACACAGCCACGAACACGAACAGACTGGATTCGTCTACAGCGGCGCGTTGACGTTCGTCGTGGACGGCGAAGAGTGGATCATCGAAGAGCAAGACTCCTACGCGATTCCGAGTGATGAACCGCACGCCGCCGAGAACAGAACCGATAGACCAGTTCGCGGTATCGACGTGTTCAGTCCGCCGCGATTGGACGTGCCGTGGAGCGAGTGATTTCAGAGTTCGTCCACTTGCTCGGGGGGCGTTCGAACTCCTTCGACACCCGTCGGATTCCGCGACTGTTCCATGCTTTCGTCCTTTCGCGCATTCTCATAAACGAGTATCGTAGTAATCGCAGGCGTCCGAACCGAACGGTTATAGCGAAAAAGAACGCTCAGAGCGGGTGAAATCGACTTACGAGAGCTTTTCGATGTTTTTGACAATCGCGTCGGCGTACTCGCTGGTTGCGAGTTTCTCGCCGCCCTCGATTTGGCGTTCGAGGTCGTAGGTGACTTTGCCGGAGGAAATCGTCTCCTCAACGGCGTCGCGGACGATTTTTCCGGCGTCCTTCCAGCCCATGTATTCGAGCATGAGGCGACCGGAGAGAATCATCGCAGTCGGGTTGACCTTGTCCTCACCTGCGTACTTCGGGGCGGAACCGTGAACCGGTTCTGCGAGACAGCGGTGGTCGCCGAAGTTCGCACCGGGTGCGATGCCGAGGCCACCGATTTGCGCACCTGCAGCGTCGGACATGTAGTCGCCGTTCAGGTTCATCGTGGCGATGACGTCGTACTGGTCGGTGCGGGTGAGAATCTGCTGGAGCATGTTGTCGGCGATGCGGTCTTTGACGACGAGTTTGTCGTCGGGTTTGTCGCCGTCGTACTCCTCCCACAGTTCGTCTTCCGTGATGGTGACGTCGCCGAACTCCTCCGCTGCGAGTTCGTAGCCCCAGTCGCGGAACGCGCCTTCGGTGAACTTCATGATGTTGCCCTTGTGGACGAGCGTCACCGAATCGCGGTCGTTTTCGAGGGCGTACTCGATTGCCTCGCGAACGAGGCGCTTCGTTCCGAATTCCGTGATGGGCTTGATGCCGATGCCGACCGGGCCGTCGTGAATGACGCCGTCTGCACCCATCTCGTCTTCGACGAAGGCCTTGACCTCTTGGACTTCGTCAGTTCCGTCTTCCCACTCGATGCCGGCGTACACGTCCTCGGTGTTCTCGCGGAACGTGACAATGTCCATCTTCTCG
>CAYNQM010000097.1:0-12115 GCA_964399275.1 uncultured Haladaptatus sp. | reverse complement strand
ACTCCGGCGACGCTATCAAATCGTTTGCGGCCGGTGCCGACGCCGTCATGCTCGGGTCGTACTTCGCGGGCACCGACGAGGCACCGGGTCGCGTTATCACCATCGAAGGCAAGAAGTACAAACAGTACCGCGGCATGGGAAGCGTCGGCGCGATGAAGAGCGGTGACGGCGACCGCTACCTGAAAGACGAACCCGAGGACGAAGAGGAGTACGTCCCCGAGGGCGTCGAGGCCGCGAAACCGTACAAAGGAAGTCTCGAAAGCGAACTCCACCAACTCGTCGGCGGGATGCAGTCCGGAATGGGCTACGTCGGTGCGGAGACGATTCCGGCGTTCAAAGAGCAGTCCGAGTTCGTCCGGGTCTCCAGCGCGGGCCAGACCGAAGGCCACGCCCACGACGTGATGATTACCGACGAAGCGCCGAACTACAGCCCCGGCGAATAGGGTTGCGGCGAGCGAGCATCGGCGACCAGAACGCGTTTTGTAAGCGATGCTGGCGAAATCGTTCCGAATGAGTGACCGTTGTTAGCGACGTGTACCGTGATAGAAAGTATCTCGGTCAAGCGAAAATATATTGGCGGACACTGAATTATCCGTGTATGGTTGTCACGCAGGTTTTTGGAAGGTTCAGGGAATCTCACTTACCGCATCTGTTCACGTACATCCCTATGTGACCGTCCTCGTGGATAAATATATCAACATATGTACATTTAAAATACTTCTGTTTCGTGATCTCTAGCGAGCTTTTCGTATTTGCGTCCTTATAGCGTATTTTTAAAATATATTTGCCAGGGTTTTTTGGAAGGTCAGTGATGGTCGTTGGCCTGGCCTTCACGCCATCTTTATGTTTTACAGTGTAGACCTCTTTTAGAAATTCATTCTCGTTATATTTCACCGTGACTCCTACGGTTACGTCTTCGAATTCTTTGAAATTCACCAACTGAATCTTTGTCAATCTGACCCCGTTATCAGATGCTTTGGAAGCACATCCACTAACTCCAGTAAGTCCAAGCAGTGGGAGAGATTTCACAACGTCTCGCCGTGAGCGTGGCATCACTACTCTCTATGGGATAGTATGTGTATAAAGCACCACCTATTACAAGCTTAACAGTACGGTCGAATCATCGTAGGTCAAGTTAATACGACGAGTGTCTGGCAAACGTCGAGGAGACGTTTTCCCGACTCGAATCGCTCATGGCGACCGATTTGCCCGTCCCCCTCGACGTCTCGAACCTGAAAAACGAGGGAAACGTGACGACGCTGATGTAGGACGTAGCCGACGTGCTCTCGTCCATCTTTCTCTTCGAGGGCGAAATCGTCGTCGCGTGGGAAACAGTCGAACCGATGGAGAAAAACGGAACGTACCGGCGACGGCCACAACTACTGTCTGGTCTTTCGGAAGACGGACTAAATCACGCGCTCGGGAATCGCTAACTTGAGCCCGAAGCCGACGAAGACGGTTCCGGAGAGCCACTGCAAACCGCGATTCACGCGGGGGTCGTCCCTGACGACCTCGCTGACCCGGTGAGCGGTGAGCGCGACCAGCGAGAGATACGCGAGCGTCAACACTGCGTAGATTAGTCCGAGCGTCGCCATTCGAACGTCGGCGGTGGAACTCGATCCGGCGAACTGCGGGAGAAAGGCGAGGAAGAAGAGCGCGACTTTCGGATTGAGGACGTTCACGGCCACTCCTTGCCGGAAGCTATCGCCCGAACTGTCGTCATCGATGGACACCGCACCGTCGCTCCTGAGCGCTTGCACGCCGAGATAAACGAGGTATGCCGCGCCGACGTACTTCACTGCCGAATACGCCACCGCGGAGGTGCGCAGGAGTACGGACAGTCCCACCACTGCGCCGAGCGTGTGAACCAAAATCCCTGTGCTGACGCCGGAAGCGGCCCGGACGCCCGCGCGACTGCCTCGTTTCATCCCACGAGTCAGGACGTACATTGTGTCCGGACCGGGCGTGACGATGAGCGCGAGGGAGGAGGCGAGAAAGAACAGGAACGTGGAATCGGTCACGGAAGAGACAACGGGACAGAAGCAGTAAGGATTTGCGAAAATTCTCACAGTAGAGTGTATTCTCCCAAAATTTCGAGATAGAACAATTTTCAACTAACAGAATTATTTTGGCTCATAATAAATTCGTATGTTAAGAGGTGGACGTAACTCTGTCACACGAACATGAACTTCTGAAGAAGCACTATAGTCAACGAACAAAAACGAAGAGGGGCCGATGCTGGTATTTTGACGAATTAGGTTTTGATGAATTAGGATGGTATGTTTTTGTTGAAATCCTCAACAACAGACAGGAATTGGGTGCTGAATGCAGTGGATATGCACAACACACAACTCCTAGACTTCTGTGATGCTGAGAGACGTTTCTCGGCGAGTAAGTCTGCCAGTTGGGGAAAACGGTGCAGACATAGGTTAGAACCTCTCAAATAGAAGTTCTCTGGATCTCCTCAAATGGTGGAGCACGAAGTTCTTTCTGACGAGGATTTTGACTATCAGACATATATTAAAAAACCTACTTCTTTTGATGTGACTATATGAATAACAGGAGTCGGCACACTGTCGGCCTACGAACAAATGACTAAAAAACGTCCAGAAAACGGGGGTGAACCGTCCGTGGTTGCAAAATGTACCGATTGCGGGAATATCTATCCGGCGCAAGAGACGACGAACGGGAGTTACCGTCCAATAGGAACAAACGGGTCGTGCAACTGTGGTAGCGAAGATTTCGACCTTGTCCTCTGAGGAACTTTCTCGCTGTCGACTCCGGCTCAATTCGCCCCACCGAGTCCGAAATGGGTGATAGATACGCGCCTCGTATATTGTAGCGGCTCATCTAGTTACCGAGCTACTGTCACAAACGGCGTGTGAATAGTGAGGATAGATTTAGCACGCCTTATTCGGGGTTGGATAGCAAATCTCTGGAAACTCACGTTAACATCAACACAAGAGCAATAGGGATTGAAAAATAAATCGGTGTATGGACATTCGACCTATCGCACGAGGACTGGCGTTCTATACTGTCATTGCGGGTGCACTCACGGTCGGTTGCGTATATTTCCTGACTCACTCGGGATTATTCACGGTAGTTACCACTGTTGTAGGTTTGCTGTTAGCAATACTCGGAGGCGCAGCGGGCGGTACGGTGAGTGGATCCATTGTTGAGGGCGCAGACGAAGCAGCGATGAGCGGGGCGATGGCCGAGAATATGCAATTGCGTCCGTCTCCGGGGGACTTTGGTACTCGTGTGGTTCTGATTTTCTATGGATTAGGACTGAGTCTGTGGTCGGTTGTTGTTCTCACCTTCTTTCGTTCCGGCTTACGGTAAGAGAAGTACACTCTGACCGGCCGTTACGTCACTACCAGATCGGGGGCGAACATTGACTATTTGCCGGATACGCGCCCTCTATTCAGCACCTTCGCCGAAGCCGGTTACAGGTTGAACAGCTCAACAGAGCCAGAACGCGATACTGAACCAAGTTGAAAACTTTGTTGCGCGCGACTTCCTTGCGTTCAAATCTCGGTGGCTGTTTCACTCCTCATATTCATTCGTCGGAAAACGGGCCGGGCGCGATTTGAACACGCGACCGTCTGATTAAGAGTCAGACGCTCTGCCTAACTGAGCTACCGGCCCAATGCATTCGGAAAAAGCGTGGTGTGACGTAAATACGTTTCCTTTCGAACTGCGGTCGGCCAGTTTCGAGGCGCTTCGCGTCGGCGAATCGAATCGATACGACCGACAATCTTGAGGTGGGAAACTGCTACGCTTTCGGGCGTCGTTCTCCTTTTTCTAGCATCTAATCAACATTTTCCAATGATAAATTCTGAATTCAAATAATGAGCAAAATGCGGTATCGGGCTGGTTTCGCAGGCGCTCCGGGAGGATTAAGTACCGGCCCGAGCAACGGCCAAATAGTAATGAGCGCCGGGATTACTATCTCTTCGATGTCTACGTATGCCATTCTCGGGTGCGGGAGCGTTGGCTACGCCGTCGCCGAGGAACTCGTCGAACAGGGGAAGGAAGTTCTCATCGTAGACCGGGACAACGACCGCGTCGAGGCGCTCCGTGACCAAGACCTGAACGCCCAAAGTGGAGACATCCGCGAGCAGTCCGTCACGGAAGCCGTAGACAGCCGCGACGTAGTGCTCATCCTCTCGTCCGACGTGGCGGCGAACAAGGAAGCCGTGTCGAACCTGCAATCCCGCAGTGGCGAGCGGTTCATCGTCGTCCGGGCGAGCGACCCCGTTTCGGCGGACGAACTCACCGAGATGGGTGCGGACGTGGTCATCAACCCCTCGACCGTCATCGCCAATTCGGCGCTTCGGTCGCTCGAAGCGGGCGAGTTGGAGTACAAAGCGCGGCAACTGTCCACGGTCATCGAGGACACGCCGAACAAACTTGCCATTCTCACCCACGACAACCCCGACCCGGACTCCATCGCCAGCGCCGCCGCCCTGCAAGCGATAACGGAGGGTCTAGGCGTCGAATCCGACATCCTCTATCTCGGCGAAATCGGTCATCAGGAAAACCGGGCGTTCGTCAACCTCCTCGGCATCGAACTGCTCCAGCGCGACGAGGTGGACATCGACGAGTACGACACCTTCGCGCTCGTTGACCACATGCAAGCGACCGAACCCGAACTCGACCATCCCATCGACATCCTCATCGACCACTACGAACCGGACGGCGAGTACGAAGCCGAGTTCTCCGACGTGCGACCGAACGTCAGTTCGACATCGACCATCATGACGAAGTACGTACAGGAGTTCGACATCAATCTGAGCGAGGAGGTCGCCACTGCGCTCCTGTACGGAATTCGTGCCGAAACCCTCGACTTCAAACGCGATACGACGCCCGCCGACCTCACGGCGGCGGCCTACCTCTACCCCTTCGCCAACCACGACACGCTCGAACAGGTCGAGTCGCCGTCGATGTCGCCCGAGACGCTGGACGTGCTCGCAGAGGCAATCACCAGTCGAGACGTGCAGGGTAGCCACCTCGTCACCAACGCCGGGTTCATCCGCGACCGAGATGCGCTGACGCAGGCCGCACAACATTTGCTCAATCTGGAAGGCATCACGACGACTGCGGTCTTCGGCATCGCAGACGACACCATCTACCTCGCCGCGCGCTCGAAAGACATCCGGATGAACATCGGCAACGTCCTGCAAGACGCCTTCGAGGAGATCGGCGAGGCAGCGGGGCACTCCACGCAGGCGAGTGCTGAGATTCCTCTGGGCATCTTCACGGGCATCGAATCGAACGAGAACAACCGCGATACGCTGCTCTCGTTGACCGAGGAGGCAGTGAAAAAGAAACTGTTCGACGCGATGGGCGTCGATGGCGAGACGAACGGAAACTAAACCGCCGCTTCCTCTTCTTCTTCTTCGGTACCTTTCATCCGCTCGACCACGTCGTTGACGAGGATTACGTCGCCGACCGCGCGCACCCACCGATAGGGAACGATGACGCCACGCCCCGGTTCGATTCGGTCGCCGAACAGTTCGTCGTTGATTCCTCCGAGTGCGAGACCAGTAACGGCGGTTTCGTCCAGATTGAGGCGCACGTCGTCTACTTCGCCGACGAACACGCCGTTGTTGGAGTACACCTCCCGCCCGACAAGCGTCGTAATTTCCTCAGGGGTTCCGTCCATATGCACGAAGATTGTATGCGCGGGTCTTAACTCTTGGTAGACGTTCCATGACCAATCCGACGACCAATCGCGTTACAACTCGTCCAGCACGGAACCGAAGACTTCCAGCCCTTCTTCGACCGTCTCGCTCCCGTGGCCGAGGCTGAGGCGGAAGCGGTCGCCGTCGTCGAAGAACCGACCCGGAACGACCAGCACTCCTTCCTCCCACGCGGCGTTAGCCACCTCATCGCCATCCGCCGACTCGTGTTCGAAGAAGCCGTAGGTACAGCCACCGGTGACGGCACCCGCAAGGTCGTCGCGTCTCGCGACGAAATCCGACAGCAGTTCCCGGTTTTCGATGATTCGCTCGCGCGATTGTTCGGCCAGTTCCGTCTCGCTGTAGAGCGCGCGCCGGGCCAGCGCCACGCTCGGCCCGGAAACCGCCGGAATGTGATGCATAACCGTCTCGGCGCGGGAGACGAACTCGGCGTCGGCGACGAGCCAGCCGACGCGAACCGACCCGAACCCGTGGAACTTCGTCAACGAGTTGGTGATGACCGTGTTCGAGAGCGAAACCGCGGTCGGACCGCCGAAGACGGAAGGGTCGCGTCCGTCGCAAAACGGAGCGTACACTTCGTCCACGAGCAAGGTGGCTCTCTCGTCGGCGGCGATGCGACTCGCTTCCGCCACGGTGTTCCGCTCGGTTCGGTTTCCACTCGGATTGTGTCGGTTCGTGACGACGATACACTGCGTATCGTCCGTCGTCGCCCCCGCAATTCGACTGGGGTCGAGCGCGTAGTCGTCCTCTTCCAGTCGCCGGAATCTATCGACCGTGGCACCCAACCCCTCCGGCGTGGCGACGAGCGGTTCGTAGCCCGGTTTTTCCACCAACACGCGAGGGTCGTAGTCGGCGGTTCCCTCCTCGTCCGCGGTCGCGGGTTCGTCGATTGCGGCGGCCACGGCGAGGAAGTTCGCGTGCGTCGCCCCCGCCGTGACGAGGACGTTTTCGGTGTCAACGTCGTAACCGTCGGCGATAATGTCTTCGAGACTGATGTTCTCCGGCGGTGCCGGAAGGGCGGCGAGCTCCGGCGGCACGACGCCGTCGGGCCCGCCGACCGGTCGGTGCAGATCGCTCGAACCGAGGTCGTACGTGGCGGCTTCGACCCGTCCGAAAATCCAATCGAGATACGCGATGTCGGGGAACACATGGAGAGCTACGCAAACCAGCGTAATAATATTCTGGAAGGATGCAATCGACGGGAGAGCGCGGAGCCGATGAAACAAGCCACGTTTCGTGGCAGAGTTCGCTCCGGCAGACCGATTGCGAGGCGAACGCTTTTGTCGTCGCCGAACGGGACTGGTTACGATGACGAAGTTTGCCGACGGCGACGGTTTCGCGGAACGGTACTTCTGGTCACGGCACGCCAATCCGTGGAGCGTCTGGACGCTGGTCGTGGCGTATCCGACGTTGATTCTGGCCATCTACCGGCGTCGTCGCCCGCTCGCTCTCGCAACGCTCTGTTTCGTTTCGCTGAATCCGCTCTTGTTCTCGCCGCCGGACGACGAGGAGTCGTGGACGACGCGCGTCGTGCTCGGCGAGCGAATCTGGCTCGAACGGGGTCTGCTGTCGTCGCCGGGAGACCTCCTTTTCGTGGCGTTCTCTGCGCCCGTCCACCTGTTCGCGCTCCGAGCGGCGGCCAAACGCCAACCCGTCAGAACCGTTCTCGGAACCGCGATTTCGCTCGTCTCTATGTTCGTTTTCTTCGATCGAATGGTTCGACTCTGGGAAGCACAGTCCGACGACGAACGGTAGGCCAACGCCTCAACTCGATTACGACTCCATCACCAGCGGCATCGACCCGGCATTTGCCGACAGAGAACCGAACTCCTCCCGGGCATCGTCGGCCATCGGGTGGACGCAGTGGTAGGGTTCTGGGTCGTTCTCCAGTCCAGTCACGGTTCGAATCGCGTCCGCGATTGATTCGTAGTTGTCGCCGACGATGTCCCCGACGAGCGTCGGCAGTCCGGCCCGCTCGCAGAGTTCGCGCGCCGCTTCGCGGCCCACGTACACTCGTCCGTCCTCGCGGTCGGCGAACACCAGCGCGAACGGCGTCTCACCGAACTGCGCGTCGAGGAACGACTGGGCGGCGTCGTCGCCCCACGGAATGCCCCCGACACCCTCCAGTCGGCGGAGCGCGGACGCGGCGGCCGAGCAAAACGGGCAGTCGCCGTCGAAGACGAGGACAGCGTGGTAGTTGCTCATAGTCGAAGATTGGGTCTCGTCGCGGAAAAGTTGCGGGTCAGAACAGTGCTCGCGCGAGGCCGCCGATTCCGCCCGCGACCAGCGGAATCGCCACCGCGAGGAGCGTAATCTGGCCCATTTCGAGAACGGGGACGAACGAACCGTAGAACGCGAGCAGACCACCGAACGCGACGACGACGAGGACGCCGAATCCCAGTCCGGCGAGGATGCCGCGCTTCCAGTTTTTCGTCGGAAGGCTGACCAGCGCGCCGCCGACCAGCAGGCCAAGCCAGTGACCCCACGCGAGCGCGAGTCCGACGACGACGGCGACGCCGACCGCGAGCAAGCGCCGACGGTCGTTCTCTCGGAACTCCTCGACGTTCATCGCTTGCCTCCGTCGAACTCGACCGTCACGTCGCCGCGAATATCGTGGGTCATGGATTTGTATTCGGTGTTCGCCCACGCTCGGAGTTGGTCGCGGTAGTGGTCTGAGAAGTAATCGCCCGAATTGCCACCCGGAAGGATAGCTTCGGAGTCGCCACCCATCGGGCAAATCATTCGCCAACTACTGCCGACCGCGGAATCGACGCGGTAGTTGTTCACGGTGTGACTCGATCCGTCAGTGGGCAGTTCGGGGTAGTTCAAAAACGACTGGTCGAATGGGTGGGTGATTGCTCGGGTCGTGTTGTAGTCACCGAACGTCTCGTACCCCTTCTCGTCTATCGTTTTCAGGGCGTTTCGGAGTGCGCGAACCATCACCGTCTTGCGCCCGTCGCCACCGAACCAGCGACCGCCTTGGAGATGTGCCAGCACCCAATCGCGGGGGTAGTAACTGTCGTCCAACCCTGCTCGTTCGAACTCCTCGGCGAACGTTTCCTCCTGAAATGCGTCGAACCAGTGGACGAACAGCAGGGCACCCCGAGAGTCGCGTTCCATTCGGTAGTTCCAGTTCGACAGGGTTTCGACCGCCGATTGGAGTCCCTTCTTCCCTCGCGCCGCATCGAGCAGTTCCGGCACGAGATTTCGGGCGCGCAAATCCAGCGCGTCGTCCTGAATCTTCTTCATCGTCGCCACGTCGATGTCGCCGGATTTGGCCTCCTCGTCCAGCA
This sequence comes from uncultured Haladaptatus sp., assembly GCA_964399275.1. GTDB lineage: Archaea > Halobacteriota > Halobacteria > Halobacteriales > Haladaptataceae > Haladaptatus. Next base: position 3,117 of record CAYNQM010000097.1, on the reverse strand, counting down.
GTTCGTAAATTCGCTTTCCCCGGTAGGGGCTGGAGTAACCCTCCGAGAGGTACGGGTCGTCGGTGACGCGCTGGTTCGCCGTCGCCAGCAGGTCGGGGTTGACGACGTGCGGTTTCTCCTCGAAGGGGACGAATCCCTCCCACGACGAGACGCCGAACGGTTCGAAACCCTTCCACTCACCTTCTCCGGTGGATCCGTCGAAGATGCGGTTTCCTCGAACTTCCTTCCCGTTCACCATCCGGCGTGGAATCCGGCCGGTGACGTAGTAGAGCGTGTTCCCCGACTCGTCGGCGTAGACGAGGTTCTGGGTCGGCAAGTCGAACTGGCGAGTCGCGGCGAGTACGTCGTCTATTCCCTCGCTTTTGCTGAATTTGTGGATCGCCAGCGTCGTCTCGGTCGCGGTGTGGCCAGTCCACGCGACGCCGACGCGGTAGCCTTCGCGCTCCAGCACTGGCCCGTGAACCGTCTTCCGAACCGTCACTCGCCGATTTTCCCCATCAGCAACTTCGATTTCCTGCTGTTCGGTGTCGAACTCGCGCCACTCGCCGCGGTAGCGATAGCGGTCGCCGTCGGTTTCGTAGCGATAGAAGTCGATGACGTCCGCCCCGGTGTTGGTGAACCCCCACGCCCCGGCGTGGTTTTCGCCGATGACGACGAAGGGAACCCCGGGGAAGGTGACGCCGCGAACGTGCGTGTCGCCGACGCCGAGGTTCATCTCGTACCAAACCGGTGGAGCCATCAGGCTGAGGTGCGGGTCGTTCGCCACGATTGGCTTCCCGTTTTTCGTGTGCTTGCCGGAGACGACCCAACTGTTCGAGCCGATTCCGTGGTCGCGTTCGAACTCGCCGAGCCAATCGAGAAGCGGCGCCCCGACCGATTCTGCGGGCGGCACCTCGGCGGTCGCGTCGTCGGGCAAACCGACCTGTTTCGCCGATTGATTTCCGTCTCCATTCCGGATGATGGGCGAATCGTGGTCGAGTCGGGTCGGATAGAGGTCTTCCGCGGCCTCTCGTCCGAGCATTTTGGCGACTTTCGCGCGCCGCAAGGTCAGGAAACTCCCCGTCAGATTCCACGAAATCTGTTTTTCCATCAGTAACGTGTCGGCGGGGTTCCACGGGTCGGGTTCGTACTCCAACAGCGAAAATTCGAGCGGAAGCGGTTCGTTCTCGATGTAGCTGTTGACGCCCTCCGAGAAGGATTCGACGAGTACCCCGGTTTCGGTGTCGGCGACGTGGTTCCACGTCGTTTCGGCCGCGCCCGCGAAATCCATCTGCACGTGGAACTCGTCCGAGGAGAGCGTGGCCTCGCCGACTACCGCGGAAACTTCGCCCCGCATCAGTCGGCGCTGAAGGTCGAGTTGAAACAGTCTGTCCCGCGCTTGGGCGTAGCCGACCGCGAAGTAGAGCGCCCGTTCGTCGTCAGCCGTGATATTCGGGATGCCGTCCTCGTCGTACCGCAGTGTCGCGGAACCGTAGGGGCTCTCGACGCGGTGGTCGGAGCGGTCGGTCGCACTGCCCCACGCCGTCCCGCTCAAAGGGGCGAACCGCCGGAGATAGCTCCGAACCGGCGAGAGGGAACCCCCGACGGCGCATCCCCCGAGAATCGCCCCGACGAGCGCCCGCCGCGTCATATCCGTATCCATGCATCGAGCTGTTAGCAAGAAGATATAAATAATCTATCGCACCCGAACGACCCGAGGCTCTACTTCCACGGATTCGTCACGAGGTCGGTCTGCACGTCGCTTCCGACTTCGATTCGGCAGTCCGCTTTCGGACGTGCGATGCAGAGCAAAACGTATCCCGCGTCACGAGAGTCGCGTTTCAACGCTCGCGGCGGTCGCTCGTGCTCGATTTCTCCATCCAGCAGTCGGCCGGTGCAGGTCGCACACGCGCCGATTCGACAACCGAACGGAAGGCCGATCTCGGCCCGTTCCGCGGCGTCGAGTACCGATTCGTCCTCGTCTCCACGGACGATTTCGGTTCGTCCGTCGCGCCAACTGAGTTCGATTCGGTGGCGGCTCACTGCCACACGTCGCTCGTGCAGTCCCCGTCGGGCCACCGAATTTCGTGCGCTCGGGCCGGTCCGTTGGGCATTTCGCCGAAGTCAACGAGGAACTCCTCGTCCAGCGTCATCGTCCCCGTTCGTGGATTCACGTCGGCTTTGAGCATCACGGAGCCTTGTTCTGCCTCTTCCGGGTAGAACTGGTTGTCCCACGTCGAGAACAGCGAAGTCGTCCAGTAGAGTCGCTCGCCGTCGATGGACAACTGGAGCATCTGCGGCCCGGCGACGACTTCCCGGTCGTCCTCGCCAGTCGGGTGGCGCGGGCCGAACAGTCCGCCTGCCCACACTTGGTCAGCGAGACGCGGATTCGCCGGGTCGCTCACGTCGTACATCCGCACGTCGCCGTGGAGCCAGTTCGAGAAGAACAGGTAGCGGTCGTCCATCGAGACGAGGAGGTCGGTGATGAGGCCCGGTACCGGCATGTCCCAATCCTCGTGTTCGCGGGGTTCCACGTCGATGGCCTTCTCCGCGAACCACTCCTTTTCGCGCTCGTAGAAGTGGAAGACATTCGAGGACAGCGCCGCACCGACGTAGCCGTGCACTGCTTCCGGACTGTGCAGGAATCGGACTTCCAGCGGAATCATGCCTTCTTCGCCCAAGTCGATGGTTTGCTCGACGGTTCGGTTCGTCCAGTCCCAGAAATTGAGTTTGTGTCCGTAGTTGCCCTTCTCCACGTCCTCCATGTCGAAGCCGGGATAGTAGGTTCTCGGTGCGGCCCACTCCGACGAGACCATCACGTTGTGCCGAGGCTGATACCAGAAGTCGTAGTTCATCCCGATTTCCCCCGGCGGATCCCACCGACCTTCGATTTCGAAGTCGTCGTTGAGTTCGAGGAAGCCACCCGGCAAGTCGCCGTCCTCGTTCCCGAGCATCGAGACGAGAATCTCGCCGTCCGGAATGCAGTGGAAGGTGTGCGGTGACGTGTGGTCGTGCTCGTTCTCCTCCTCGTTCTCTTCTTCGCCTTCGGGCCCTCCCCGCCACGAAGCGGGGGGACCCAGGTCGATGGAGAACGTGGAGCCGACGCCGACTTCGCTCTCCACGTCGACCTCGTACTCG
>CAYNQM010000096.1:288-12215 GCA_964399275.1 uncultured Haladaptatus sp. | reverse complement strand
ACACCACGCAGTTCATCCGGGCGGCGGGCAGTCTTGGCTACTCCGCCCAACGCGCGATGAGCATCGCGGAAGACCTCTACACCGCCGGATACATGACCTACCCGCGAACCGACAACACGGTGTATCCGGACGACTTAGACCCCGAGGAACTGCTCGACGAGTTCGTCGGCGACTACCACTTCGGCGACGACGCCGAGAGCCTGCTGGAAGGAGACGACATCCGGCCGACCGAGGGCGACGAAGAGACGACCGACCACCCGCCGATTCATCCGACCGAGGACATTCCGACGAAGGGGGAACTGAGCGACGACGAGTGGGACGTCTACGAACTCGTCGTTCGACGCTTCTTCGCCACGGTCGCGGAGGACGCGAAGTGGGAACACCTCAAGGTGGTCGCTGGCGTCTCCGACCTGTCGCTCAAGGCCAACGGAAAACGCCTGCTCGAAGAAGGCTACCACGCGGTCTATCCCTACTTCAACACCAGCGAGAACTACGTGCCGAACGTCGAAGAGGGAGAGATGCTTGCCGTCACCGACACGCGAATCGAGGAGAAAGAAACCCAACCGCCCCGGAGATACGGCCAGTCGAGGCTCATCGAGACCATGGAGAAGATGGGCATCGGAACCAAATCGACCCGCCACAACACCATCCAGAAACTCTACGACAGGGGCTACCTCGAAAACGACCCGCCGCGACCGACCCGCCTCGCGCAGGCGGTCGTGGAGGCCGCCGAGGATTACGCCGACCTCGTGGTGAGCGAGACGATGACCCGGGAACTCGAAGAGGACATGACCGCCATCGCCGAGGGCGAGGCGGAGTTAGACGAGGTGGCCGACTCGTCCCGTGAAATCCTCGCTCGCGTATTCGACGACTTGGAGGAGTCGCGCGAGGAAATCGGCAAGCAACTCCAACAGTCGCTGAAAGCCGACAAAACCCTCGGTCCGTGTCCGGACTGCGGCGAAAACCTCCTCGTGCGCCAGAGTCGTAGGGGGTCGCACTTTGTCGGCTGTGACGGCTACCCCGACTGCGAGTACACGCTTCCACTGCCGAACAAGGGCAAACCCCTCCTGCTGGACGAGACGTGCGACGAACACGACCTCCGAGAGGTGAAGATTCTCGCCGGACGAGGCACCTTCGTCCACGGCTGTCCGCTGTGCAAGGCGGAGGCGGCTGAAAAGACCGAAGACCGCGTTATCGGGGAGTGTCCGGAGTGCGGCAACGAACACGGTGGCGAGTTGGCCATCAAGCAACTCCAGACCGGTTCCCGACTCGTCGGCTGTACGCGCTACCCCGACTGCGACTACTCGCTGCCGCTCCCGCGACGGGGCGATATCGAAGTGACGGACGAGAAGTGCGACGAGCACGACCTGCCGGAACTCCTGGTTCACAACGACGACGACGAACCGTGGGAACTCGGCTGTCCCATCTGCAACTACGAGGAGTTCAAACAGCGCGAAGCGAAGAGCGGCCTCGAAGTCATCGACGGCATCGGCTCGAAGACCGCCGAGAAGCTCGCAGAGGTCGGCATCGAGAACATCGAGGACTTGAAGAGCGCCGAAGTCGAGTCCGTGGCCGATGAGGTTAGCGGCGTGAGCGAAGACCGACTGCGTGGCTGGCAGGCGAAAGCGGACTAACAGGCTGGCTCAGTCGGTCGCCGCGTCGTCTATCGGACGATAATGTTGGAGTCGGAAGGACGATGGAGCACTTTTTTCGATCGGAATCGATACTGCGTATCCCGTCAAAATGAAAGTGATGGAAAACACGGAGACGGCAACCACCGTCGAAATTGCGGAGTTCGAAATCGGGAAGGAAGTAGACGAAGACGAGTTTCTCCGCGCCGCAGACGAGATGGAGAGTGATCTCGAATCGCTTTCCGGGTTCGTCTCGCGAGAGTTGCTAGAGGGACCGGGTCGGACGTGGATCGACCTGCTCCACTGGCAAACGCGCGAAGGGACGGAAAGGGCCGCCTAGAAGGTTGACGAGATGCCGTCGTGTGTACGCTTTTTCGAGATGATGAACCCGGAATCGACCGGCAACCTGCGCCACTTCGAAATCCGGCAAAGCTATCGCCCGAAATGAGCGGCGTGCAGAAATGACGGAACGTGCGGCGAGAGGCTCAACTGGATGGAACCCAGTGACGCAACCGCCGAGAATCAGCAATCGACACAACCGCCAAAGGCTAGCCCCACTCACCGAAAGACCTCCGGTCTTTCGAGCCGTCAAAATCCCCGTGCGATTTTGAGATACCGGAAAATCTCCGATTTTTCGGGCCGACGAATCCCCCGAAGAAACGAGGACGACGAACGAAGTGAGTCGTCCGACGTGACTGAGCGGGGTGAGGAGTGCTTTCGGTCGAGCTTTTTCAAGGGAGGAAGGTCGGACGCGAGCGCGAATCACGTTCGCGTCCGACTCCCGACTGCAGAAAAAGGTCGTTCCGAAGCAGTTTTAGCCGACAATTCTGAAAGGAACCCTAATGACTACGCCTTGGGCCGACTGGAACCACATCATCAAACTCGACCCGGACAAGACCCTCGCGGACGGCGATACCTTCGAGGACGTTTGCGAGACCGGAACGGACGCCATCGAAATCGGTGGCACTCTCGACGTGACTGCCGAAAAGATGCAATCGCTCATTCAGGAGTGTGCCCCAGCGTGCGCGAAGTACGACGTAGCACTCTATCAGGAACCGAGCAATCCGGCAGTCGTCGTGGACGACGACGCGCTGGATGGCTATCTCGTGCCAATCGTGCTCAACGCAGGCGACATCGCGTGGATGACCGGGTTTCACAAAGAATGGGTGAAGATGAGCGACGTGGACTGGGAACGGACGAGCACAGAAGCGTACATCGTCATGAATCCGGAAGCGAGCGTCGCCGAACTCACCGATGCCGATTGTAACCAGTCGGCGGAGGACATTGCGGCATACGCTGAACTCGCAGAACAGATGTACGGCCAAGAAATCGTCTACATCGAGTACTCCGGCATGTACGGCGACCCGGACGTGGTCGCGGCGGCACAGGAGCGACTGGACGACGCGACGCTGTTCTACGGCGGCGGCATCAACGACTACGAGTCGGCGCACACGATGGCGGAACACGCCGACACCATCATCGTCGGCGATCTCGTTCACGACGAGGGGGCTGACGCCGTCCGCGAGACCGTCGAAGCCGCGAAAGACGCGAAGAAGGCACACGCCGAATCGGTGTAATCGACCCGACCGTCGTTTCTCGTCCCGAAACCTCATTCTCTCGTCGTTTGGTTTGCCATCACGTACAGCCGAGCGACTGCGGTGACGTTCGAGCCAGCCAGAAATCGGTGGCTAGCGACCGCTATTGCAGGATATTCGACGGCTGTGAATACATGAATATGACATTCATAAAAGCATGAACGGAATCTTCATGTATTCATGGCGCCGATATCCATTCGTAGATTCACATGTCTGTACTCGAAACGAGCGGTCTCACGAAATATTACGGCGAGACGCGAGGTATCGAAGCCCTCGACCTTTCCGTACCGGAGGGGGAGGTGTTCGGCTATCTCGGCCCAAACGGGGCCGGGAAGACGACGACGATTCGAACCCTCCTCGGGTTCATCGAGCCCACAGAGGGGTCGGCAACGGTGCTCGGGCGCGACGTGTCCAACGAGCACGAACTCATCGAAGCGAAACGTCACATCGGGTACCTACCGAGTGATCCTGGATTCGACGAGGACACCACTGGAAAGGAATTTCTCGACTATCAAGCATCGCTGAAAGGAGACACGCGACGCGACGAACTGCTCGACCTGTTCGACGCACCCATCGACCGGAAAATCGGTGCGTTCTCCCGAGGTAACAAACAGAAACTCGCCATCGTTCAGGCGTTCATGCACGACCCCGACCTCATTATCATGGACGAACCGACTTCGGGACTCGACCCGCTGATGCAAGACCGGTTCTACGAATTCGTCGAATCGGAACAGGAGCGAGGGAAGACTATTTTCTTCTCCAGTCACATCCTGAGCGAGGTGCGAAAGGTGTGCGACCGCGTCGGCATCATCCGCGACGGGCGACTCGTCACGACAGAGAACGTAAAGGCGTTGCTCGACCGAAGCGGAAAACGAGTACGCATTCACGTTGGTGAGTCGGTGGAACCGAGCGATTTCGACATCACCGGGGTACACGACCTCTCGTTGGACGGCGAAGTGCGGTTCACGTTCACCGGCGAGTACGACGACCTCATCGACCATCTCTCGACGTTTCATGTGGTCGATTTAGAGGTAGAGGAGGCACCGCTGGACGAAGTGTTCATGCGGTTCTACGGAGGCGAGGCCCATGCTTGAAATCAGTCGCTACGAGTCCTCTCGCCGGATGAAGGGCGCGCTCGTGCTGTCGATACTGCTCGGCGCGATGTCGGCGCTGATGGTCGCACTGTTCCCGTCCATCGAATCGTCCGGCGCGGACATCGACGCCTACTGGGACAGCCTCCCGCCCGCGATGAGGGCGGCGTTCGGCGCGTCGGGCGGCGGATTCTCGCTGACGACGATAGAGGGATTCCTCGCGGTCGAAATTTACCAGTTCTTCTGGCTTCTCCTGCTCGGCATCTACGTCGCCTACGTGGCTGGCGGTCTCATCGCGGGCGACGTGGAACGCGACCGAATGGACATCCTGCTCGCGACGCCCATCTCGCGCTCGAAGGTAGTACTCGAAAAGTTCGTCTCGATACTTCCGACGATAATCGTCCTCAACGTGTTCGTCGGAACAGTCGTATACGGGAGCAGTGTGGCAATCGGCGAACCGGCATCGCTCGCCGACATAGCGATGGCCCACCTGCTGTCGATTCCGTACTTGCTCACCTGTGCCGCCATCGGTCTCCTGCTGTCGGTGGTGTTCGACCGGGCCGACATCGCACAGCGCGGCGGACTCGGTGCAGTGTTCGGGTTGTTCCTGCTCAACTCGGTCGCCGAGTCGGCGAACATCGGTTGGCTCAGTTCGCTGAGTCCGATGCACTACTACGACCCCACGGCGATTCTCGTCTCCGGGGAGTACGATTGGTGGGGTGCGGCCGTCCTGCTCGCCGGAACTGCCGCGCTCGTGCTCGTGAGTCGAGCGCTCTTCCAACGAAAGGACATCGCATGAGAGAACGAAAAAGCAAGCAACAGACGACGGAGGATGCACGATGAGAGGATTCGACGACAGAGAACGCGAGCGAATCCGCGACGAACTGATAGCGACCGGTCGAGACCTGTTCGCGCAGTACGGTCTTCAGAAGACGACCATCTCCGACATCACCGACGAAGTCGGCATCGCCAACGGAACGTTTTACCAGTTCTTCGATTCGAAGGAGAAACTGTACTTCGAGGTCGTGCAGACCGAAGGGCACGAGGTCGCCGAGGAGTTGATAGCGAACTCGCTCGCGGCCGAGGACGACCCCGAGCGTGCGATTCGGCTGTTTCTCAGCGAATTGGTCGAAACGATCGAGGAAAATCGGTTGTTCAGACAGTTGTTGTCGGGCGACGAGTGGGAGCGGATGATGCGGACGGTTAATGACATTCCGCAAACGGAGATGGAAGCGCGGCGTGCGGACTCGTTCGCCCACGTCCTTCCCTACGTCGAGCAGTGGCAAGCGGAAGGGAAAATACGCGACGGCGACCCCATCGCCATCGTGGGCACGATGGGCGCGGTCAAGTTCCTCCCGACCTTTCGCTCGCAGTTGGGCGAGGAGAACTACCCCGCCATCCGCGACATGCTCATCGATACCATCGCCATTGGATTGACCCGAACGGACTGACGCGACTGGCGGAGCGAAACGAACGTGTTTAAGGCCGCCCCGGAAGGATGCTACTCTATGCAGGACAGAACCTACACCGCGGATGCCGAACCCGGTGACACCGTCACGGTGGCCGGTTGGGTTCACGAAATCCGCGACCTCGGTGGTATTGCGTTTGTCATCGTCCGCGACACGACGGGCAAGATTCAGGTCAAATTCGAGAAAGACGACATGGACGACGACCTCGTGGAGACGGGACTCGGCGTCAACCGCGAGAGCGTCGTGCAGATTTCGGGCGACGTGAAAGAGGAACCCCGCGCCCCGACGGACGTGGAAATCGTCCCGACTGACGTGGAAGTCATCGCCTCCGCGGAACCCGAACTGCCCCTCGACCCCAGCGGCAAGGTCGATGCAGACCTCTCGACGCGACTCGACAACCGAACGCTCGACGCCCGAAAAGAGGACGTAGAAGCCGTCTTCAAGATCCGTGGCGAAGTACTTCGCGCCGTGCGCGAGCAGTTCCGCGAACTCGGATGCAGTGAAATCAACACGCCGAAAATCGTGGCGACGGGAACCGAGGGCGGAACCGAACTGTTCCCCATCACCTACTTCGGCGAAGAGGCGTTCATGAACCAGTCGCCCCAGTTGTTCAAGCAGTTGATGGTCGGCAGTGGACTGGAGCGCGTCTTCGAAATCGGACCGATTTTCCGCGCGGAAGAGCACAACACGCCGCGGCACCTGAACGAGGCGACCAGCATCGACTTCGAGAGCGCGTTCTACGACCACACCGAAGCGATGGACGCCTGCGAATCGGTCGTCAAAGCGGCTTACGAAGCCGTCGCCGAGAACTGTCAGGACGAACTCGATGCGCTCGACGTGGAGTTCGAGGTGCCGGAAGGTGACTTCCCGCGTCTCACCTACGAGGAGGCAATCGAACGCATCAACGCCACGGGCGAACTGGACGAGATGCTCGTCTGGGGCGACGACCTACCGACCGAGGGCGAGAAAGCACTCGGCGAAGACGTTGGAACGCACTACTTCATCACCGACTGGCCCAGCGAAATCAAGCCGTTCTACATCAAAGACCACGACGACGACGAGGAGCTTTCGACCGGGTTCGACATGATGCACCCGCGAATGGAACTCGTCTCGGGCGGCCAGCGTGAACACCGCTTCGACCGCCTCGTGGAAGGGTTCGAACAGCAGGGACTCGACCCCGAAGCGTTCGACTACTACACGAAGATGTTCAAATACGGCATGCCGCCGCACGCCGGATGGGGTCTCGGCGGCGAGCGTCTCATCATGACGATGCTCGGATTGGACAACATCCGCGAAGCAGTGTTGTTCCCGCGAGACCGACAACGGCTCTCTCCGTAGTCGTCGAGTGGGAGCAAGAGAGAAACGACCCTCTTCCAATTCTGGCAAGCGAGTACGACGGCCGAATTGGCGAGGACGAATTTTAACTATTATACCCCGTCGCTCGAAACCGAGAGTATGAGCGACGAGGTCGGTCGCGCGTTCGTTCCCGGGCACATCACGGGGTTTTTCAGTATCCATCAGGCGGACGACCCGAAAGAGGCCGGGTCGCGTGGGGCAGGGGTAACGCTTTCCGAAGGCATCACCGTTAGCGTCGAACCCGCCGACGAAGCGAGCATCGAGTTGAACGGCGAGTTCGCGTCGGTCGAAGCGGGGCGGCGCGTCCTCGACGAGTTGGACGTGACGGCGCGCGTGTCGGCCGAAACCGACCTCCCACTCGGCGCAGGATTCGGCGTCTCGGGTGCGCTCGCGCTCGGAACGGCGTTCGCCGCGAACGAAATGTTCGACCGAGGACGGTCGGAGAACGAACTCGTCACCATCGCGCACAGTGCGGAAGTCACGGCCGGAACCGGACTCGGGGATGTGGTCGCGCAGGCGCGAGGCGGGATTCCGGTTCGACTCGAACCCGGCGCGCCGGAGTACAACCGACTCGACGGAATTCCGACGCGGACGCGAATCGAGTACTGCTCGCTCGGCGAACTCTCGACCGCCGAGGTGCTCTCGGGGAGCACTAACCGACTTTCGCGAGCGGGCGTCGAAGCGCTCGTTGCGCTGGTGAACGAGCCGACCTTGGAGACGTTCATGCGCGAGTCGCGAGCCTTCGCGGAGGAAACCGGCCTGCTCACCGACGAGGTCAGCGAGATACTCGAGGACGTGCAGGACGCGGGCGGAGAGGCCTCGATGGCGATGCTCGGTGAAACCGTGTTCGCCCTCGACAGCGGCCTCAGCGACGCGGGGTACGACGCCGAAGTCTGTGAAACTCACCACGCAGGCGCGACACTGTTGGACTGAAAGGGCGAAGGAATGAGTTGGGGGAGATGTGATTGTGACGGTATCAGTATTAGACCCAACATCAGCTAGCGTCATCGAAGTAGATAGTGTGTCCGAGAGGGTGCTAGCTACACGAGCAGAAAATAGAACGTCACTGGGCGATTTTGATAGGAGTTGGCAGTAGCTAGCAACCTGATGAAAGAGACGCTCCGAGTGAATCACGGATCCAAGTAGCAACCTCCTCACCAACAGCGCGAGAGTAGAATCACGTCTATTTTTGCTGTCCGCTTCGCAGGAACATCCATGACCGACGAGGTGGAGATTCCGGAAGACCACCCCCGCTACCAGTCGCTTCTCACGCGCCACCGCATCGAGGCGGGCGTCGAGAAAGGAATCACGAGCAAACAGGGCCTCATCGCGGAAGGTCGCGGCGAATCGTTCGACTACCTGCTCGGTGAGGAGACGCTTCCGAGTGCTGACGAGGCCGAGCGCGCCGCGGCGGCGCAGTTGCTTCTCGCGGAACACGCCGTTCTCTCCGTCAACGGAAACGTCGCGGCGCTCGTGCCGGGCGAAATCGTGGAACTCGCCGAAGCCACCGGCGCGGACATCGAGGTAAACCTGTTCAATCGAACCGACGAGCGCATGCAAGCCATCGCCGACCACCTGCGCGAGCACGGTGCCGAGGATGTGAAGGGACTCACCGCCGACGCCAGAATCCCCGGCTTAGAGCACGAGCGCGGCAAGGTGGACGCAGACGGAATCTACGACGCCGACGTGGTGCTGGTACCGCTGGAGGACGGTGACCGCGCCGAGGCACTCGCCGAGATGGGGAAGACCGAACTCGTCATCGACCTCAATCCACTTTCGCGTTCGCCGCGAACCGCCGCAATTCCGATTATCGACAACATCATCCGCGCGGTGCCGAACATGACCGACCACGCGCGCAACCTCGCCGACGCATCCCGCGAGGAACTCGAATCGGTCGTTGACGATTTCGACCGCGAACAGGCGCTCGAGGACGCTGAAAACGCTATTCGAAAAATATAACGGCGTTTTCGAGTGCGCTTTGTTTTAAAAGTAGATGCCGGTGCGGTGGTCGTGAAAACGACTGAAAAACGAGTGTCCCTCAGACCGGAAGTTGTTCTTTGACGAATCGCTTCAGGAGCGGAATATCCTCCCAGTGCAGGAGTTGGGCGATACCGCGAAGTTTTCCGGCGTTCGCGCTACTCCGCATGTCGCCGCCCAGTCGCTTCAAGTCACGAACCAAGGTGTCGTAGCGCTCGTTCTCGGCGAGGTAGAGCAGTTGAGTCATCAGCAATCGCGTCCGCATCTTCGGCGCGACGTCGCCGTGCCAGAGCTTATTGTAGATGGACATCTTCTCGGCGGAGGTGTCGGACTCGCTGGTCATGAAACAGCGGTCGGCGGTTATCGCGGCGGCGCGACCGGACTTCATGCCGGTGTGGATGCCCTCGCCCCAGAGGGGGTCGATGGTCGGGACGGTGTCGCCGATTGCCATGAAGTTGTCCGTACTCAGACTGCCGGGCATCTGGATGTGAGCGGAACCGCGGTGCTGTTTCCCAACGATTTTCTCGGCGTTCTCGAATCGCGGGTCTCTGTCGAGCCAGTACTGGAGGTAGTCGTCGATGCCCATCCCCTCTTTCGCGTAGTCGTGGTGGCTGTCGTTCTGGATGTAGCAGAGGCCGACTTTGGCAGTGTCCTCGCCGGTGTGGAAAATCCACGAATAGCCGCCCGGCGCAAGGTCGTGGTCTAACCGGAGCATCATCGCGTCGGTGAGATCCGCGTACCCGTCCGCGTCGATGTCGATGCCTTCCATCTCGAACTCGACGCCGATGGCCTGATTCTCGCGTTTCAGGTTCGTCACGCCGAGGCTCTTCGCGAGCGGCGCGCTCGGTCCCGTCGCGTCGATGATGATGTCCGCGTACACCTCTCGATTGCCGCCGTAGCGAACCCCGACGATTTCGTTACCCTCCATGATGGGTTTCGAAACGCGCGAGTCGAACCAGTATTCGGCACCTTCCTCCCGGCCATCCTTGACCAGAAACCGCTTGAAGTCGGCGAATTCGAGGACGGCACCGGGTTGGGACTGAACGAAGTGCTCGTTCGGCGATTCGAGGACGACGTTGTCGGTGTAGTTCATCACCACGTCGTCCGGGATTCCGAACGCCGCCATCATCGAGGAGAAGGTACCCGCCGTGGATTTGTTGCTCTGGCGCGGGAACTCCTCTTCACCCTCTGCTTCGAGAACGACCACGTCGTGTCCTCGTTGGGCCAAGTCTCGCGCACACTGCGCCCCGGCAGGACCAGCACCGGCGACGATTACGTCGAACGTGGCAGTCATACGGTCTCCTTAGTGACAGAGAGAGATGTCGTTTTCTTCTCGGTTCCCCGAACTCGGTCAGCGTCGAAGAATGTGACGAGCGTCGCCGTCGAGATAGGTCGATATCCTACGCCACCGACGGCGCTGTCGCATGTTTCCGCAATCATCTTTACACGTTGTTACTGGCCATCTCATAAAAAACAGACGCAAACGCCGCGAGAACGAGGAAATACGTTGGGTTGCACAGGTCAGAAATTGGGGGTAGCTGGAGTCGTCACTGCAGGCCAGGGACGCTCGAAATAAGAAAAAGACCGAGTCGGTTCAGTAGAACTCGCGGACGAGATCCATCGCGTTCTCCGGCGCACCATCCGGAATCTCGGACATGTTGCCCTCGATGCCGTGAAGTTCGCTGTACGGAACGCTGTCCTCGTCCTGGTAGATGATGCCCTGATACTCCTTGTTGGCGTCGAGAATCTTCCCTTTGGCCGCGTCGTAGTCGGTCGGGTCGTGGTCTTCGTCCGCGAGGTCAACGATGGAGTCGCGGAAGTAGTCGTAGGTGTCCACGTCGTTGAACGTGACACACGGCGAGAAGACGTTCACGAAGCCGAAGCCGTCGTGCTCGATGGCCTTCTGAACGATTTCCGCGTGACGCTGTGCGTCGGTCGAGAACGACTGGGCGATGAACGTACCACCCGCCGAGAGCGCGAGTGCGAGCGGGTTGACCGGCGGTTGTTTGGGGCCTTCCGGCGTCGTGCTCGTCTCGAAGTCCTCACGGCTGGTCGGCGAGGCCTGTCCCTTCGTCAGGCCGTAGATGCGGTTGTCCATGACGACGTAGGACATGTCCACGTTCCGGCGAACCGCGTGGATGAAGTGGCCGGCACCGATGGAGTAGCCGTCGCCGTCGCCGCCCGCGACCATCACTTCGAGGTTGGGGTTGGCGAGTTTGACGCCCGTTCCGACGGGAAGTGCACGTCCGTGAACGCCGTGGATGGCGTAGGAGTGCATGAACGTCCCGATTTTACCGGAACAGCCGATACCGGCAACCACGAACGTATCGTCCGGGGAGTTGCCGGTTTCGGCGAGTGCCTTCATCATGCCGTTCATCGTCCCGAAGTCCCCACAGCCTGGGCACCACGTGGGTTGCTTGTCCGACTTGAAGTCGGTGAATCGAACGTCCGAGCTCATGCTTCTATCTCCTCTCCGAGTTTCGCTTTGATTTCGTCAGCCAGTTCGTCTGCCTTGAACCGGATTCCGTTGTACTTGTTAATTCGCTCGACACGGGTAAGGGTGTCGTGCTCGATGACGTTGGCGAACTGCCCCGTCTCGTTACACTCGACCACGATGACCTCGTCCGCCGACTCGATGTCTTCGGTCAGGTCTGGACGCGGGAAGATGTACGGAACCGAGAGGAACCGAACGCTGACGCCGTCGTCTTCGAGGAAGTCGAGCGCTTCGCGCATCGGCCCTTCGTTCGACCCCCACGAGATGACGAGCGTGTCCGAATCCGCATCGCCGAACTCGCGCGGACTCCAGTC
>CAYNQM010000096.1:0-273 GCA_964399275.1 uncultured Haladaptatus sp. | reverse complement strand
GCGGTTTCGCTTGTCCACCTGCTCGACGCGGGTCTCGGTGTCCTCGGTTCGGCGACCGAGCGAGTTGTGTTCGAGACCGGTGGACATGTGGGCACCGCCAGTCGTTCCGGGGAACGCGCGCGGGCTGACGCCGTCCGCGGTCGGGAAGTGAGGCTGGAAGCGGTCTTGCTCGTCCGTCCACGCCTCGATTTCGTCCTCGTCCACGATTTTGCCGCGGTCAACTTCGACCGCGTCCATGTCGAACTCCTCGGGCGCGAACGTCTGTTCGGTGAC
>CAYNQM010000095.1:0-12303 GCA_964399275.1 uncultured Haladaptatus sp. | reverse complement strand
GTTGGCGAATGTGGTAGCCGCAAACTGCTAGCTACTTCACAAAACCCCAACGCAATTTATACCCGCCGTTGTATAGACGACGTTAGCTATTCCCGACTCCAAATACCGCAGACCGCCACCGCACCGCGACAGCCACATCCTCCCCAACCGACTCCTTCACTCACTTCGTTCGCTCAGTCGTCCCTCGCACGCTATCAGCACAAGACTTCGGTGGTAAACACCTCAGCCCTGTGCCAGCGCGCGCCACGGAGTTAGCGTAGACTCACGAAACGATTCGAACCGCAATCTCGCCACTCTCGGGTGTCCACCTTCGTCGTTTCCAAAAATCGCATCGAGTGGTGTCAAGTAGCCCAAGAAAACCGAGTGCAGGGTCAACCCCTGTTGAACACGCGCCGCACTTTGCTCACGATACGTCGCCGAAACCGTCGTGGAAGGCGTCGCCACGCGAACATTGCTTTGCGGAATTTGCCCATTAGTGGACACCTCGGTTGTCCCCTGTACGGGGAGTGAGCAAAGGCGATGAGGGAATTTAACCGTGATGGCGGACGGGAGAAGTCGGGAGATACAAGCCGACAGCACCACGACGATAGGGTATGAATCTCGCCGACCTCGCCGAACGATACGACGAGCGACTCCGGACGAGCGATTTCGCCGACGTGGACGCCAGCGCGAACGGCCTCCAAGTCGGCCCCGACGAGAAGGAAATCGAGCGCGTCGCCTTCGCCGTGGACGCCGCAGAGCAGACCATCGAGGACGCCGCGGACTGGGATGCTGACGCGCTGGTCGTCCACCACGGACTGTCGTGGGGGGGAATCGAGCGCGTGACGGGCCGAAATTTCCGAAGAATCGCGCCGCTCGTCGAGAACGACGTGGCGCTGTACGTTTCGCATCTGCCTCTCGATTCCCATCCCGAACTCGGCAACGCGGCTGGCGTGGCGGACGTGCTCGGACTCGATTCCCGAGAGCCGTTCGGACAGATGGGGCCGGAGTGCATCGGCCAGCGAGGACGCGGCGAGTTCGCGGTCGAAGAAGTCCACGACCTGCTGGCCGAAGCACTGGACACGGGTGGACAGGGCGTACAGGTGTTCGACTTCGGCCCGGAAACGGTCGAGGACGTCGCTATCGTCACCGGAAGCGGTTCGGACTGGCTGGACGAGGCAGTGGACGTCGGCGCGGACGCGCTGATTACCGGCGAAGGTAAACAGAAGGTGTACCACGAGGCGCGCGAAGCAGGACTCAACGTCTTTCTCGCGGGACACTACGCGACCGAGACGTTCGGCGTACAGTCGCTCCAGTCGCTCGCCGAGGAGTGGGGCGTCGAAACGAGGTTTATCGACGCGCCGACCGGGCTGTAATCCGCCGCAATCGCAGTGAACTACACTCTCTTCGTCACTGATTTTTCCGGATTCGTCATACGATTTCACAGAAACAGGAGGTATTAAAAGGGAGGGCAACAAGAATCGGACGTGTCCTGCGGGTTTCAACGGCCCGAGAGGGCCGCCGAGACCATCGGAGTCACGTCTCGGTCTCGCTGGATACGGGCCGCCGCCGACCGGCCTCGATAGCCGAACCCTTCGGGTTGCGGCTAATCGAAGCGTCTCTGGCGATTGACTCCGCGTCACGCGCGCCCTCGGTGGCAGTCGGCAACACAGTTTTCCGGTACCGAAATAATAGCACTCCAACATAAGTGGTAACACGCGGTATCGACAAGATACGTAAATGAGCGTCATCGTCGAAATCGAGGTTCCAGTTGAAGCGTTTCCACTGGGTGAACTCATCGAGCGACGGCCGGAGGCGACTGTCGAACTCGAACAACTCGTCCCGGCAGACAACGGGGTGCTCCCTTTCTTCTGGGTGCGGAACGTGGCAACGGACGTAGTCGCCGAAACCGGCGAAGTGAAAGACGCTTTTCATTCCGTTACCGTGCTCGACGATACCGGCGAGGCGCTGTTGTGTCGAATGATCTGGAACGACGACGAGTCGGGACTGCAGGACATCCTCGTCAACGAGCGCGCGGCGCTTCTCGAAGCGAGGGGGTCGGCAGACGGCTGGCAGTTCCAACTCCGATTTACCGACCGAACCGCCGCCCACCGCCTGCGAGAAAACCTCTCGGAAGACGACGTTCCGTTCGAAGTCGTCAAAGTCTACTCGGTGCAAAAGATGCCTGGACGGCAGTACGACCTCACGAACGAACAGCACAAGGCACTTGCCACCATCCACCAAGCGGGATTCTTCGAAACGCCGCGAAAGGCGACGTTGGCGGAAATAGCGGACGACCTCGACATTTCACCGCAGGCGCTTTCGACGCGATACAGACGCGGACTGAACTCACTTCTCAGTAACACGTTGTACGAAACGGATTAATGACATATATTATCTGACGTGGATTTTACCTGGGTGGATATAAATACTCGAACGTCTCAACCCGAACAATTCCACACGCTGCGACCACACATACACGTGTGAACGGAAGGAGCGCCGGACGAGCGGAAACGTTCGTCACCGAATTCGAGTCCAACCGACGACCGTCGGAAGTAGTCGTCGAAGCAATTGCCGAAGTCGAGAACGTCTCCGTTACGAACCTCGAACCGCGTCTGTACGACGTGCTCAATCCCGACGCGCTCAACACACTGATGACGGAGCGCCCGCGTCCGGAGCGAATCGTCTTCTCCTACCTCGGTCACGAGGTTGCCATCCGACGAGACGGAACCGTCGTCGTGGAGTAATCGCGGCGTTCAAGCCGATGGCTCACACAGGGCAGATATGAGCCACGACGAGGACGACTCAGAACACCACGACGACCATCACGTCCACCGCGATGAGTTCCACCACGACCCTATCGCCCACGCCGAAGTCCGGGCGGGCATGACCGTCGGCGAACTGGCCGACGAGTACGGTTCCGCAGGCGTCGGCGCGGCGAACCTCCACAAAGCAGTGGACATCTACGCCGAGATGCTGGACGACGACGTGACCAACTTCTTCGGTCTCGCGGGCGCGATGGTGCCGACCGGCATGCGACAAATCGTCGCCGACCTCATCCGGGACGGCCACATCGACGCGCTGGTGACGACCGGCGCGAACCTCACCCACGACGCCATCGAGGGCATCGGCGGAAAACACCATCATGGCCGCGACGAGCAGGACGGTAAGTCGATGCGCGAGCACGACGAGCAACTCCGCGACGAGGAGGTAGACCGAATTTACAACGTTTATCTCCCACAGGAGCACTTCGCGTTGTTCGAATCCCACCTGCGCTCGGAAGTGTTCCCGAACATCGAGGAGACGGTCAGCATCCAGCGCATGACCGAAGAACTGGGTCGCGCCAACAGCGAGGTAAACGAGCGCGAGGGGATCGAAGAGGACGCAGGAATCGCGGCGGCGGCCTACGAAAACGACGTTCCAATCTACTGTCCTGCGGTGCAGGACTCGGTGCTCGGTCTACAGGCGTGGATGTACTCCCAGACCAGCGACTTCACCTTGGACGCCCTGCGCGATATGACCCACCTCACCGATCTCGCGTTCGAAGCCGACAAATCCGGCGCGATGGTCGTCGGCGGCGGTGTCCCGAAAAACTACGTCCTCCAGACGATGCTCGTCTCGCCCTCCGCCTACGACTACGGCGTCCAGTTGACGATGGACCCGCCAGAGACCGGCGGCCTCTCCGGTGCCACGCTGGACGAAGCGCGCTCGTGGGGCAAACTGGAGAAGGCGGCCCGGAACGTCTCCGTCTACGCCGACGCGACGATTACGCTCCCGCTCGTCGTCGCGGCGGCGCGCGAGCGAATCGAGTGAGTCAGTGCGTGGAACGAATTAGTATCTGGTGAACGTCCCCGACCCGACCTCGATTTCGACGAGCGTGTTGTCGGTGTACGCGGTTTCGCTCGCTCCGTAACGAGGGTTGATTTTGGTGGAGGCTTTTCGCGTTGCCGCTTCGTCTTCGATTATCGTTGCTGTTCCCTGCACCGCCACCATCCACTCCGCGTTGCCGTCGGTATCCTGTTGGATTGAGACGGCGACCCGGGGATTTTCGCGGATGTTCGCTAGTTTTCGCCCGCTCGTGAGAACTGAGAGTACTCCATCGTCGTAGTGATACCAGACCGGCGCGACGTGCGGGTGGTCGTCGGCACTGGTTGCGAGGTGGGCCATAACCGATTCTTCCGCCAGGAGCGTTTCGGCTTCGTCGGGGAGTGGGTTCGACATAGATAGGAGAACGATGGCCGGGAGGAAATGTCTTCGCGTGCTGTGGGTGAGAGTGCAGGTCTTTTTGTTCCGGAGTGTGTAGGTTCGGATGGCCGATGACGAGAGACCGCGTTCTGAACTAGTCTGGCGGCTGGTTGTGACGAACCCTATGAGTGCCGAGGCCACCGCGTTTACTCGTCTCGTGTCGACGATTGGTTCGTCATCGACACGGATCGCACAACGAGGGTATCTATTCTCGGGGACACATTATTTCCATAATTTAAGCTAGAAAAGATTTATATTTATATACTATATTTTATCTAATGCATGTCGGATGAAAATACAGAAGGCAGAAGATCGTTTGTGAAAAAGGCCGCCGCGTCGTTGGTCGTCGGTGGTATAGCGGCGACTGGAACGGCCGCCGCCGCAAAGGAAAACGAACTCATCGTGACGGCACCGGGCAACGGCAGCGGACAATTCGATATCGAAGTTCCGGATTCGGGTGCGGTATACAAGGACCAAGAGCTACTCGACCGAGACCGTCTCGAAGTGACAAGTCACGGTACTGCGATTGCCCACGGATACGTCGGTAGCGGTCAGGACCGAATTCTCTTCGACGGCAACCCGGACAACGTGAATCCCATCGACGTTCCGGACGATCTCGAGACGGAAATCCGGTCGCTCTAGAAGCGGAACTCGAACGAACGGCAACCGAACCGATATCCGGTTTTTACTAATACGAGAGAACGCGGCTTACTCTATCTCGGGAAGCTGGAAGTCGAAGAGCTGTTCGCGGAGATGATCCGGCGACTCGGTCTTTCCCCACGTGATGAACGCCTCGACGAGTTCCGGGTCGCTGAAATCGACGTGACGGGCGTCCTCGCTTCCCCAATCGTAGACGTGCTTCGGCAGCCACTCGGCGTCGCGCAGTTCGCCGAGGATGACCCCGGCGGCCGCTTCGGCCGACACTTCTCCGGCAGCGTAGTCGCCGAGCGCGTCCGACACGGCCTCGAACAGCGCATTCGCGTCAGGGGCGAACGGCGCTTCGACGCCCGGCCGACGCTCGGTGAGCAGGCTGTCGAACACCGCCCGTTCGCCCGACTCGAAGTATTCGAAACAGTGGCGCTGGATGTAGAGATCCTCGAACAACATCTGTGCGAGCGCGAACTGTGTCCACGCGCTCCAGACGGCGAAGTCACCAAGCGCCTTGTATGCGTTGCTGGCAGTGGCATCAACCGTCTCGATCTGCTCGCGGTGGAGCTCGTCAAGCCGCTCGAAGCGCTCGGCCGAGAAGTCGTCGGCCTCGAACGCGTCCAATAGGAGGTTTGTCGAGACGAACACCGACTCGAAGGTGTGCACTAGGCCGAGGGAGTACAGCGGGTCAACGAAGCCGTACGTGCTCCCCGTCAGGAAGTGACGATGGCCGGACGAGCGAGCGGCGCTGCGTTGAAGGCGTCGCGTCCGAATCCACGGCATCGTCGGCTCGACACCATCGAGGTGACGCGCGATACCGGGGAACTGCTCGACGATGCCGAAGAACTCCTCCTCGGCAGTCACGGACTCGTCGACCGGGTAGGCGTCGCGGTCGAGCACCAACCCGACGCTCGCCTTCGTCGCGTCCGAGCGCTCGAAGTTGTCGAACGGAATGACCCACATCCAACCGCCGTCGAAGACGTGGTGGAGTGTGCCGTCGTGGAAACGGTTCGACTGTCCGTGGCGGTCGGCTTCGGCGATCACGTCATCGAACGGCTCCAGCCCCTCAACGTGTGCGAAGATGGCCCGAGAGTCGGTGGCGAACGCTGGCGTGTCCTCGCGGAAGCCGCGCTCCTCGGCGAGCACCGAGTTACTACCGGTTGCGTCGATGTAGAATGCGGCTGTCGTCTCTCCGTCGTCAGTGGTGACGGTGACCTCGTCGGTGTCGATATCGACATCGACAATGGGCGTCGTGTCGACGTAATCGACGCCGTATGCCTCGGCAGTCTCGACGAGGTAGTGGTCGATATCGGCGCGCAGGAAGTGGCTTTCACTGTAGAACGGCAACTGCGGCGGGATGAGTTGGTGAGCGTCGTCGCCGTCGAACGACTCCCCCTCCCGGTGATAGCTGAACGCGATCGAGTGTTTGATTCCGCACGACGATGTGATGTTGTTCACGACCTCGTCCGCATCGCTTAGATACCGGATCTCCGGAATGTCGAAGTACTCGCCGACGATCCACATCCACATCGAACTCTGTGGCAACAGTCCTTCACCGATGACGAAGCGTGGATGTGCGCCCGCTTCGATCAGCAGCACGTCCAACCCGGCGTCGGCGAGGATCGTCGCCGTCGTCGATCCGGCGATGCCGGATCCGCCCACGATTACGTCGTAGTCGGTGGTCATCGTTCCTCTCTCCATATTGCCGCCGTAGCCACAGTGGAAGCGGATGGTGTCCTGTTTAGTGCCAGATTACTCATGGTGTCGGGTGGTTGATGTTCTCGGTTATAGTCACCGATAGAACAATGTTTCACGACTGAAGCGGCAGGTATTTCCTGAAACGTTATGTTTGACAGCGTAAGTGTGGACGTATGGATCAATCGGCACTCGATGACGACATTCAGTTGTTGCGACGGGCTCCGATGCTGGCTGCCTGTCGTAATGGTCCTGTGAGTCGCTCGACCATCGCAGAGCGGGCGGACTGTTCGCGGACAACGGCGTACCGGGCGACGACTGAACTCACGGAAGAGGGCCTACTCGGTAAAGTCGGCGACGGCTATCGCCTCACTGGCTTCGGGACGACGGCGCTCGATCGTATCGAACAGTTCCGGGCGGCACTCGATGGAGCCAGACGGCTCCGGCCGGTGATAGACCATATCAACGTCCCGGTGTTGCGCGAAAACGCTCATCTGTTCGCGGACGCGACGGTCGTCGAGGCTGACTCCGAGGCACCCTACGCCATCGAACAGCACCTAGAATCCATTATCGCCAACGCCAGCGAGCGCATCTACGGCATCTCGACGAGTTTCGGCTCACCGATAACCCTCACCCGAACGGTCGAGCGAGTCGAGGCTGGCGTCGAGTTCGAGTGGGGCCTCCCACGAGCGGTACTCGATCGCCTCGAAAGTCAGCACGGCGACTTGCACACAACGATTCGAGCCCATCAGAATACCACTGTGCACGTTGTCAAGGACGCGGTGGTCGACTTCTCCCTCTACGACGACACGCTCGTGCTCACGGGATTCGACAGCGACCGCGGAACGCTAGCCGCCGTCGCTATCACGGATAACCCCGACGCCCGTGCATGGGCCGATAGACTCTACCGTCGATACAGGCGTCGGGCTGACACACTCGATTCTACATCGCAGTCTGATAGGTGATTCTGATAAGTGAACAGGTTGTGGGGCCGTCTCGGTCGGATGGTTCTCAATCGGAAGTCGATAGAGTTGCTTAGTGTACACGGAATGTGCTTCTATTGTGGAAAGCCGTCACCAACAGTTCGATAGTACAAACGAGTGTTATCGACAGTAACGTACCCTGTTTCTATATCGCCACTGCCATCCGCCCGTGTCGGCGAAAATGGACTCATCATCCACTCAATGCTCGATAGAAACATCGCTGTTGCTCTCCCGAATCGGCGTCGTGACGCCTGCTTCGTCCAACTGAGGACATTTACTTAAAATACCCCCAAGCGTATTGCGAGTGCCGAGGCGATTGGCGAACAGTGGGAAGTGAGACCACGGAGCATCATCCGACTGAAATGTGTGGATACCACAGAAGCCCTCGCTCGTTCCGACGAATCTAGCATCGTATCGACACAGAATCGACGCCACGTAGTTAAATGACCATCACAATGCACTATAAGCACACATTCGTATAGAAATCAACTCGTTTTGAAAACGAATGCGGAACACTTATCCATCTACTCGGTTTTTGTTTAGTCGTAATGGCAAACGGTAAAGTTGATTTCTTCAACGACACAGGCGGCTACGGTTTCATTTCGACTGAGGATGCTGACGAGGACGTTTTCTTCCACATGGAAGACGTTGGCGGCGAGGATCTGACCGAAGGAACGGAAATCGAATTCGATATCGAACAGGCTCCCAAGGGGCCACGCGCGACGAACGTCGTTCGTAACTAACATCTCAAACGTCGCCACGAGGCGACAGAGAATCATTTCGCTTTTTACTGGACTACTTCCCCCGAAAGCGGCGGCTTCGGAGAACCAATGGTGACAGTCAGCGGAATATTTTACCAATCGCACTGCAATACGACGTATGGGCAGTCACCCATCGCAGGTTCCACGCGGCTTTCGCGAGCGGGTGGAGTTCTATCTCTTAGACCACGAGACGCCGCTCGGGAAGGCAATCGACATCTGGTTGTTGGTGTTGAATCTGGTGTTCGTCGGCGTCTTCGTCGCGCAGACCTACTCCCTGTCGGCGACGACGGAGGCGTGGTTGTGGCGCGTCGAGGTCGGTATCGCGCTCGTGTTCGTGGTGGAGTACGTGCTCCGCCTGTACGGTGCGCGGAACCGACTGGCTGAGTTCACCAATCCCTACACGATGGTCGATTTGCTGTCGGTGCTCCCGACGGTAGCGATCATTTTCCTGCCCGCCTCGGTGGTCATCGTCAACATCGGTTTCCTGCGAGTCGTTCGCGTCGTCCGCGTCCTGCGGTTTTACCGATTCACGCAGGACGAAGAATTCTTTTTCGGCACCGTCTCGATCAGCACGCTTCGGGCGATGAGACTCCTGTTGACGGTGCTGGTCATCTTCTTCGTTTCCGCGGGACTGTTCTACAGCGTCGAGTTTCGGTCGAATCCCGGAGTCAACAACTTCGGCGATGCATTCTACTACACGATCGTCACTCTCACAACCGTCGGGTTTGGTGATATCATACCGGTAACGCAGATGGGGCGATGGGTGACGGTTGCGGGCGTTCTCACCGCCATCATCCTCATCCCGTGGCAGGCGGGGAAGATAGTTCGAGAGTGGACACACAGGGAAAAAGTCAACGTCACCTGCCCGCAGTGCGGGCTTTCCTACCACGACCCAGATGCGTCCCACTGTAAGGCGTGTGGACACGTCATCTATCAGGAGTACGATTCGAGACAGTAGGAGAACTGGCGAGCACACCGTTTCCCGCGCAGAGTTCCAAAAGTCGACGACACGACCTACGTGTCGGGCGACGGCGTCGGTATTGGTGACGGAGTACGGCACGCCCAACGTCGTGGGCACCACGATACCGGAAGGGCCGTTTGCCTTCGACGGATGATTGGAGTTGGAAGTGACGGAGCGCGTAACGCTCGTTACGAAAACCATCGATAACGACGCTGACTGGCGATTTCTGCGTTCATGTTTCCCGTCTTCAAACCGAGTACGCGCTGGCTGATGGCGCGCCGACTGCGGCAGGAACTCGACGAACGAAAATCTGTGTGGAAAGAAACGACCGGTCGGTTTCGGAGTCGAATCAAGCCGGGCCTTCCCGCGTATAAGCCGTCACCGACGGCGTCGATACGAATTCGTTCGCAATTCGAAACCCCGATATTTTTACTCGTTTCTGAAATCCCAATTCTGCCGAAACCCGTGTTATGACACCACTAAGGGCGTGTAAACCGTGCATAATTATAGGCGTCTACGTTCCTCTACAGAGTACGATGTCAGACAGTGGGCAGGCAGTCCGACCCCTGAAAGAGACGCTCCCCAATCCGACAGAGGCAGACAATGTCATCTACAATCCGTCACTCGAAGAGCTACGCGAGTTCTCGCGCGAGCTCGAAACCACGGCGGAGTTCGGTTCCCCGTCCTACGTGAGCAGAGAACGCTCGCGGAACGCGGACAAGACGAAGAACGCGATAGACGACGAGTTCGGGCCTGCGGATTACGGACACGTCGAGGACGCTCTCGACTACGCACAGGAGAACGAAATACTCTGTATCGACCGCCAGATGGGCCGCCACGCGGAGCACTCCTACCGATGCCGGTTGTACGTCCCGAAAGAGTACGGTCGTATCGCCCTCGCGTGGGCAAAGCTGTTCGAACCGGTCGAGGGAGAGGGCGAACCAGACTTCGTCACGGTGCAGGTGCCCGACTGGGACGAAATCGCGGTTCGCATCCTTCCCGAGGAAGGTCTCACCGCAGTGCTCGGAAGCGACTACACCGGCGAAGCGAAGAAGTCGTTCCTCCGCTTGTTCATGTTCCACGCCAAGCGAAAGGGTGGTCTCGGCCTCCACGCCGGAAGCAAGCGTGTCACGCTCCGCAACGACGGTGACGACCTTCGAAACGTCGGACAGGCGTTCCTCGGACTCTCGGCGACCGGCAAATCGACGCTGACCGCCCACGGCCTCTGGCTGGACGAGGAGAACGGGGAGTCGGCGACGATGCTTCAGGACGACGTGTGCGCCCTGCTTCCCGACGGTTCCATCGCGGGCAGTGAGGGCAACGGCCTGTACGTCAAGACCATCGGGTTGGACGCAGAGGAACAGCCCGCGATGTACGACGCCGTCACCCACGATTCGGCAGTGCTCGAAAACGTGGACGTTGCCGACGACGGAACCGTGGACTTCGACAGCGACCGATACACCTCCAACGGACGCGCCATCATCCTCCGCGACAATCTCTCCTCGGCGGGCGAGGACATTGACCTCGACGGCGTCGACCAAGTGTTCTTCATCACCCGCAACCCCGTCATGCCACCGGTGGCCAAACTCACGCCCGAGGAAGCCGCGGTGGCGTTCATGCTCGGCGAATCCATCCAGACCAGCGCTGGCGACCCCTCGAAGGCTGGCGAGTCCATCCGCGTCGTCGGCACCAACCCCTTCATCGTCGGATCGAAAGGCGAGGAGGGCAACCGCTTCCGCGACCTCATCGACGACCTCGGCGTGGACTGTTTCGTCCTCAACACGGGCCACCTCGGTGGCAAAGATATCGGCGTCACCGAATCCGTGACGCTCCTCCGCGAAATCGCTCGCGGCACGGTCGAGTGGACGACGGACGAGGCAACGGGACTCACCGTACCGAGTTCGGTACCCGGAATCGATATCGAGGAGTTCGCCGTCGCTGACAACGTCACCGACTACGAGACGGAACTGGAGAGCCTGCGTACCGAACGACAGGTACACCTCGACACCTTCGACGACTTGGACGAAGACATCAGGGACTCGGTCTACTAACCCACTGATTCGCGGTTTTATCGAGCGAAATTGCGTTTCTGGTCTTTTTGATTTTCGAGTGAAAGTGGTTTCCGAGGAGTTGGGTAAACGAAGTTGACTTTCGAGGAGTCAGACAATTTGCAACTGTTTGGCGTAAGTCACGGACTCACACGATGGAGTCGTTTCTGCTGACTATCGCTTCCCGCCAAATTCACCATCGCGGCAAATCGAGTTCGGAAAGCGAGTGGCGACAGTCACATTACCGCGAAGGGGGGCTTTAAGACACCGTGCCACTACCGGCCAATCATGCAGGTGGCCATACTCGCACACGAGAAGTTCCCCGGTCGCGCCAAGACTGCGGTCGGAATCCTTCGCTACTCCGACTACGAGGTCGAGGCGATTCTCGACCGCGACCGACCCGGCGGGCGCGTCGGCGACTATCTGCCGGACGTGCAGGACGCACCCATCGTCGCCGGGATGGACGACGTACCGGACGTGGACGCGCTGATTATCGGCATCGCACCCATCGGCGGCGGCTTCGACGAATCGTGGCGCGCCGACGTTCGCACCGCGCTCGAACGCGGTTGCGACGTGATTTCCGGACTGCACTACTTCCTCGAAGAGGACGAGGAGTTCGCCCGACTCGCCGCGGAAAACGACTGCGAACTCTGGGACGTTCGAAAACCCCACGACGACCTCACGGTGAGTTCTGGCACGGCGAAGGACGTGGACGCCGAAATCGTGCTCACGGTCGGTACCGACTGCTCGGTCGGCAAGATGACTACGACGCTCGAACTGCTCGAAGCGGCCCGAGAGCGCGGCGTAGACGCCGGATTCATTCCGACGGGGCAGACCGGGATCATGATTGACGGGTGGGGGAACCCCATCGACCGCGTGGTGAGCGATTTCACCGCTGGCGCAGACTAGGAGATGATTCTAGAGCGCGGCGACGACTACGACTACCTCTTCGTGGAGGGACAGGGAAGCATAGTCCACCCCGC
>CAYNQM010000094.1:0-12522 GCA_964399275.1 uncultured Haladaptatus sp. | reverse complement strand
CCGAGGACCTCCGCAACCTGATGGAGCGAGCCCTGCGCCTGCGCGACCACATGGACGAGAACCCCGGCGACCACCAGAACAAGCGTGCACTCCAGAACACGCAGTCGAAGATTCGCCGACTCGTCGACTACTACCGCGGTGACGAGATCGACGAGGACTTCACCTACAGCTACGACAAGGCCGTCGCGCTGCTCTACGACGACTAATGTCGACCACCGGTCGGGAACAGACGCCAGCCCCCGCCGCCAGTGACGTCGCCGCATCGCTCGACGAGGCCGAGTTCGTTCGGCTCGTCAGCGACGCGACCGGCGACTCGCTGGCCGCGACGGGCGTGCTGGCACGGGCACTCGACGCCGCCGGGACGCCGTTCCAGGCGAGCGTCGTCGCCCCCTTCGCCGACCCCGACCGGACGACGGAGGCCGACGCGACAGTCGCCTTCGGTCGCTCGCTCCCGACCGCCGACCACGCGCTGGCCGATACGCCGGCCGCGGCCGCCTTCGCGGTGGCGCGCGAACTCGGCACCGCGACCAGTCCGACCCTCGCGCTCGCCGGCACTATCGCCGGCGGCGAGGTGGACGGGGCGGTCGAGACCGCCGCCGAACAGGCAGGCCTCGACCGTCGTCCCGGACTCGCGGTACCGGTCGCGGACCTCGCCGACGGACTGGCCCACTCGACGCTGCTTTCGGCCCCCGTCTCGGGGGACGAAGAGCGGGCACGGGCCACGCTCGCGGAACTGGACCTGCCCGCCGACCTGACCGCAGACGACCACCGGCGCGTCGCGTCGCTGGTCGCCCTGTCGGTCACTGGCGTGGACAGCGCACCGCCTCGGGCCGCCGACGCGGTACGGCGCGCGCTCCACCCCCACGTGGGCGGTCCCTTCGAGACGGTCGGTGGCTACGCCGACGTGCTAGACGCCGTCGCCCGGGAACGCCCCGGCACCGGTATCGCACTGGCGCTCGGCCACGACAGCGTCCGCGAGGACGCCCTCTCCGCGTGGCGAACCCACGCTCGCCGGGCCCACGACGCCGTCGACGACGCGACGACCGGCCGATACGACGGCCTGTTCGTCGCCCGCGGCGACGAGATGCCCGTCGGCACCGTCGCGCGACTGGTCGCGGACTTCCGCGCGCCCGAACCCGTGACGCTCGTCGTCACGGACGGCGAGGCCGCCGCACGCGCCACCGACGGCCGGGACGTGGCCGCGGTGATGCGGGCCGCCACCGACGCCGTCGACGGCGAGTCGGTGGGCCACGCGAACCGTGCCAGAGCGAGATTCGACGTGCCGACCGCGGACCTCATCGAAGCGTTCAGGGAGGCACTATGAGACGGGCCGAGATTCGCACGACGCACGGCTCACAGACCCGCGCAGAGCGCGTCGCGGCCGCACTTCGGCCGGACAACACCGACGAGATGACCACCCGCGTCGACGACGACGCCGTGGTCACCACCGTCGAGCGAGACTCGACGGGCGGGTTGCACTCGACCGTCGACGACTACGTCGTCAACCTCCGGGTCGCAGCACAGCTAACCAACCGACACACAGATTCCAACCATGAGTGAACGAAGCGTCTCCAAGCGCAAACAGCAGAAGCGGTGGTACACCGTACAGGCTCCCGAACAGTTCGACCGGGAAGTCCTCGGTGAGACACCCGCAGACGAACCGGACCAGGTGCTCGGTCGCACCATCGAAACAACGCTCGGCGAACTGAAGAACGACGCCAGCGAGAACAACACGAAACTGACCTTCAAAATCAACGACGTTGGGAGCGACTCGGCGTACACCGAGTTCGTTCGACACGAACTCACCCGCGACTACCTCCGTAGTCTCGGCCGCCGCGGTGCCTCGAAAATCGAGGCGTACGTCACGGTGCTGACCTCGGACGACTACCGCGTCCAGATTCAGCCCGTCGCGTTCACGACCAAGAAGGCAGACCACAGCCAGGAGAAGGCCATCCGCCGCACGATGATCGACCTCGTGCAGGACGCCGCGAGCGACCGCACGTTCAAAGAGGTCATCGACAGCGTCGTCGAAGGCCGCATCTCCAGCGCGATTTACGGCGAAGCCAAGACGATTTACCCGCTCCGCCGGGTCGAAATCCAGAAGGCAACGCTGGAAGCCCACCCCGACGAGGTCGCCGAGGAAGAGGCAACCTCCGTGGACGTGGACGAAGAAGACGTCGAAGTCTAATCGGTCACGCAGTTTCGTTTTTTCGCGCTCGCACTCCGAGTTACGTCTCTGAGGGAATTACTTCTCGGTCACGACAATACTGCCCGCCATCCCGCTGGGTTCGTGGGGGATACAGAAGTACGAGTAGCTTCCCGGCACCTCGAAGGTGTGTTCGTAGGTCGTCCCTTGGTCGATGGAGCCGCCGTATCCGTCCTGCCATCCATTTCGCGCGGCTTCCTCGGAGTCGTAGCCCCCGGAGGCGAAGTAGTCGGCACCCTTCGGAATGCCACCGTTTTCGTAGGCCGTGACAGTGTGTCGGCGCATGCCGGTGTTCTTCCAGACGACGGTCGTTCCGGCGGTGATTTCGAGTTCGCGGGGGTGGAAGGCGTTCGACCCCATTCCCACGTCGAAGTCACCCTGCGGGGTGTTTTGACCGGTGTTCAGGAATCCGGAACAGCCAGCAAGGGTGGCGGACGCGGAGCCGACGATTCCGGCCAGAAACGCTCGACGGTTCATAATCGACTGTCGGAGTGCCCTCCGTATATGTCTCTCGAAAGTTCTACGATAGTGGGAATGTGGTGTGCGTCGAATCGTTGGAACTGAAGCGATTGATTCTGGGGAATCAGTTGACACTGAAGTAGTTGATTCTGCGGAGTTTGCTGGAACTGACAAAGTTGCTTCTGGAGAGGCTGCTGAAACGGGAATGGTTGGTTCGAAGGTGACTGCAACTGCCGACTCCAAATACCGCAAACCGCCCACACCCTCCCCAACCTCCTCCCTCACTTCGGACGAGCGAACCTCGTCCGAGTTCTCGTTCGCATTCGCTCACGAGAACATCGTTCAGTCGTCCGCCGTCAGAGACGGGCTCTGACGGGCCATTCGTTCGCTCCTGCGTCGCTCACGAAGACCTCGCACGGGCGAATCAAAGATTCGCCATCGCGCGCCGGGGTGGGTTGTGACAATTCACGAGATTCGAACGTTCCACGTGGCGCGCGCTGGCACAGGGCTGAGGACTTCACGTCCGAAGGCCTGTGCCGATAGCGTGCGAGGGATGAGTACCGCAACGCAGTGAGGAACGCAGTCGGTTGGGGAGGACGTGGCTGATGCGGTGCGGTGGCGGGTGCGGTATGATTGGAGTCGGCAATAGCTAGCCACATCAAACGAAAATAGAATCTCGTAGTGTGGAATTAGGAGTTTGAACTACTGTCCGATAATTGCCAAAAACTCAAAAACTCCGCGAAGCCGCGTCTATGGCCAGTTGCCGGATTCCTCGTAGGCGTCGACGACGCGCTGGAGGGCGACGACGTAGGCCGCGGTGCGGAAGTTCGGCAGGTCGTGTTCCTCGTAGGCGTCCGTCAGGTCGTCGAACGAGGAGACGACGATGCTTTCGAGTTCGTCGTTGACGCGCTCTTCGTCCCAGTAGAAGCGCTGGCGGTTCTGCACCCATTCGAAGTACGAGACCGTCACGCCGCCCGCGTTGGCGAGGATGTCGGGGAAGACGTGAACGTCGCGATCGGTGAGCACGTCGTCGGCATCGGGCGTGAGGGGGCCGTTTGCGGCTTCCACGATGACGTCGGCCTGCACGTCCCGTGCGAGGTCGCCGTCGATGGCGTTCTCCAGTGCCGCGGGAACGAGCAGGTCAACGTCGAGCGTGAGCAGGTCTTCGTTGCCGAGTTCGTCCTCTGCGCCCGCGTAGCCCGTGACACTTCCCGTCTCGTTCTTGTGGTCTTTCACGTCGATGGCGTGGAGACCGTCCTCGTTGTAGATTGCACCGCTGGAGTCCGAGACGGCGACGATTCTCGCGCCGAGGTTCTCCAAGAGTTTCGCGGCAATCCAACCGGCGTTTCCGTAGCCCTGCACGGCGACGGTCGCGCCTTCCATCTCCTTGCCGAGGTAGTCGAACGCCTCGCGGGCGGTGAGCATGGTCGAGCGACCGGTTGCTTCGACGCGACCTTCACTGCCGCCGGAGTCGAGTGCCTTACCCGTGATGACGCCCGGTGCCGTCGTGTTTTCGAGCGTCTCGTAGGTGTCTTTTATCCAGTTCATCTCGCGCTGGCCGGTGTTCACGTCCGGCGCGGGGATGTCCCGGTCTTCGCCGATGAGTGGTCGGAGTTCCTTCGCAAAGGAGCGCGTGATTCGCTCCAGTTCGGCCTCGCTGTACTCGTCGGGGTCGATGACGATGCCACCTTTGCCACCACCGTACGGGATGTCTACGACGGCGGTTTTGTACACCATCCACCCGGAGAGTGCTTTCACCTCGTCACGGCTGACGCCGGGGTGGTACCGAATTCCGCCTTTGTAGGGACCTCGGTCGCCGTTGAACTGCGAGCGGAACGCCTTGAACACCTCGATAGAACCGTCGTCCATCTCGACGGAGAGGTTCGTTTCGAGCACGCGCTCGGGGTGCTTGAGCCGTTCGAGAACGTCCGGGGACACGTCGATGTACTCCGCGGCATCATCGATTTGCTCCTGCAGACTCTCGAACGGATTCGCTTGTTCGGACATCGTCTGTCAATCCCACCCACCCCCTGTTAAGCATGGCGGAATTAGAACGAACTATTATTCCTAAATCGAACTAAGGGGTCACTCATCGTCGGCTTTCGCGTACTCCAAAATCCGTTCGGCCTGCGCGATGAGCGGTGCGTCTATCATCTCGCCATCGACTCGGAAGACGCCGCGACCGTCGGCGTCGGCCTCCGCCTTCGCTGACAGCACGTTTTCGGCCCATTCGACGCGCTCCGGGTCGGGAGTGAACGCGTCGTTAATTGGCGACACTTGCGACGGATGAATCGCCATCTTGCCGTCGTAGCCGAGTTGGATGGCGAACTCGGTTTCTTCGCTCAACCCCTCGCCGTCACCGAAGTCGGTGTGGACGGTGTCGATGGCGTCCACGCCGGTCGCGCTCGCGGCCAGCACGACGTGTTCGCGGGCGTAGAGCACTTCGGTACCCTCGTCGGTTCTCGTCGCGCCGATGTCGGCCGAGAGGTCTTCGGCACCGAATACGAGGGCGTCGGTCGCCGTCACCGCACCGATTTCGACCGCGTTCAGGACGCCGCGTGCGGTTTCGACCAGCGCGAGGACGGGGACGTTGCAGTCGTGTTCCGAGAGGAGTCGGGAGAGCGTCTCCACGTCGTCGGCCGACCCCGTCTTCGGAAGCATGACGGAATCGACGGCGTCTGCACCCGCCGCGATTCCTTGCAGGTCGTCGTCGGCGATGACGCCCGCAGAGTTGACGCGAACACACACCTCGCAGTCGGGGTCGAAGTCGGGGTCGGTCAGCACGTCGCAAACCGCGTCCCTCGCTTCGTCTTTTCGCTCGGGTGCGACGGCGTCTTCCAAATCGAAGACGATTACGTCCGCCCCTGCTCCGGGTGCTTTCCGCATCATCTCCGGGCGGTCGCCCGGCGTGAACATGACGCTTCG
Source organism: uncultured Haladaptatus sp. (assembly GCA_964399275.1). Lineage (GTDB taxonomy): Archaea > Halobacteriota > Halobacteria > Halobacteriales > Haladaptataceae > Haladaptatus. The sequence goes on along the minus strand of CAYNQM010000094.1, from coordinate 6,932 downwards.
TCGTGGCATACGCAAGGCGACGAGGGGACGAGATTTCAACCCACCGGGAACGGTTATATCGTCTCCCGATAGTAAACCGGTATGGCGAACTCGGAAGATCCCGACGAGAGCAGTGAAAGCGACGAAACCAGTGGACAGATGATTGGGCTCGGCATCGCAATCGGTGTGGGAATCGGTACCGCACTCGGCGTCGCGATAGACAATATCGCGCTCGGCGTGGGAATGGGCATCGGAATCGGTATCGCAATTGGTACTGGACTGTCGGAACGGTAATCCTGAAAACATCTATTACATCACGAGTAATTGTTTTAATTAATCTATAAAGCTAGAAATTATTTATATATTATCGATTGGTATGGATTTACGTAGTCATGAATCGACGTGACCTACTCAAGAATGCCGCATCGGCCAGCATGCTCGCTTTCGGCGCGACGACCGCCGCAAGTGCGACCAACACGCCAACCATCGACGACGTGTCGCGCGTTTCGATGCTGAACGAACAAGGCGAGCGCGTCACGATGTCCATCGAGGAGGCGGATGTCGACCCGACGGCGTGCTGTTTCTCGGACACCGGTTGCGACGACTGTCCGCCCGGATGTCGGTGCTGTGTCTGCTGAGCACGAACCGACCACTCCGTTTTTTGCGTCGAACTCGAAACAGACGCCAGTCTCTCGGGAACTGTTCGTCCATCGAGCAGTTTTCGGGGACGACGTGCGGATATCCGGAGTCGTCGGGTCGTGAAAATAATCTATCGCGTAACAGCGGTACCGCCGAAGACGGAACTACGGCCAGAGACCGCGTGCCTGATGCGCTTCCGCGATGCGGGAGAGGCCGACAATGTAGGCGGCGTCGCGCCACGTCACGTCGCGCGCTTCGACTTCTTTGCGCACGTCGTTCCACGCTTCGAGCATTTCGGATTCGAGTTCCTCGTTCACTCGTTCGAGCGACCACTGGCGACGGTTGATGTCCTGCAACCACTCGAAGTACGAGACCGTCACACCGCCTGCGTTGGCGAGGATGTCCGGAATCACGTGGATGCCGCGCTTTTCCATAATTTCGTCGGCGGTAGTCGTCGTCGGGCCGTTGGCTCCCTCAACGACGATGTCGGCTTTCACGTCGTGTGCGTTCGCTTCGGTGAGCACGTTGCCGATTGCGGCGGGGATGAGCACGTCAACGTCCAGTTCAAGTAGTTCCTCGTTCGAGACGTGCTGCGGAGCGTCGTAGGTCGTCACCGCTTCGGGTTGTTCTTCGTGCGTCGGAATGTCGTCGATGTCCAACCCGTCCGGGTTGTAAATCGCGCCGTTCACGTCCGACACGGCGACGACGTTCGCGCCCCACTCGTGCAGGGAGAGCGCGGCGTTCGCGCCGACGCTCCCGAATCCTTGGATGGCAATCGTCGTGTCTTCGAGCGGATAGCCGTAGTAGTCACACGCCTCGCGGGCGATAATGGCGACGGAGCGTCCGGGGGACTCCTCGCGTCCGTAGGAACCGCCGATGACCGGCGGCTTTCCGGTAACGACGCCGGGTTGGGTCTCACCTTCCTGCATCGAGTAGGCGTCCATGAACCACGCCATCGCCTGGGCGTCGGTTCCCATGTCCGGGGCGGGAATGTCGCGCATCGGGCCGATGAAGTCGCGCAGTTCCTCGGCGAACCGGCGAGTGAGTCGCTCTTTCTCCTCACTGCTCAGTTCTTTCGGATTAACGACGATACCGCCTTTCGCACCGCCGAACGGGAGGTTCATGACGGCGCACTTCCACGTCATCCACATCGAGAGGCCGGTACACTCCTCCTCGGTGACGCCGGGGTGATAGCGCATGCCGCCTTTGAACGGGCCGCGAACACTGTCGTGCTGGGCGCGGTAGCCGGTGAAAATCTCGGTGTCGCCGTCGTCCCGCTTGAGCGGAACCGAGACGCGGTGCACTTGGTCGGGATGTTTCAGTCGCTCGATGATGCCGCGGTCAACGTCGAGGTGCGCCGCGGCACGTTCGAGTTGCCGTCGTGCCGTCTCTGCCGCACTCTCCGGTTCCTCTTTCTTTGTTTTCCCAGTTGATGACATGATATGCGGTCCTCTACGGGTTCTGACCGGCAATTCTTACCTGACCGGAGAAAGACCTTGCCATCTGCACCCGGAGCGCCATGAAATACCACGACACACAACTGGACGGGAGAAAAACTGCGATTATTGCGGAAGGGCGTACACCGTTCCGGCCACGTCACCGACGTAGACGCCGTTCCGCCCGACTGCTGGCGACGCGACGACCGAATCCTGCGCTTGGAACTGCCAGCGGACGCGGCCGTCGGCGCGGTCGAGTGCAAACACGAGTCCGTCGTCGTTGCTGACGTACACTAACTGGTCGGTGACGGCGGGCGTTCCCCACACGCGAGCGCCGGTCTGCACGCGCCAGCGAACCGTGCCCTCGCGGGCGTCCAATGCGTAGACACTGCCGTCCGCGCATCCGACGTAGACGATGTCGCCGACGGCGACCGGCGACGACCAGATTCCCGCGTCCGTCCGATAGCGCCACTTCGTTTCGCCGGTCTCGGCGTCGAGGGCGTACACGCGGTCGCCGTCCACGGTTCCGACGTAGGCCGTGTCGCCGACGACGGCGGGCGCGCCAGCGATTGCGAGGGAGGGCGCGAACCGGAACTGCTCGCTTCCGTCGTTCACGTCGTGCGCGAAGAGACCACCGTCCAGCCCCGTCGCGTACAGGGTTCCCCGCGCGATTTGGATGGAAGTGAGCGCTCGCGCTGGACTGCGGAAGGAGAGCCCTTCCTCGCCAGTCGTGGCGTCGAGTGCGGACACCTGCCCGTCTCGGGCCGCGACGTAGAGGTGGTTGCCGAAGAGCGTCGGCGACACTTCGAGTCCCGCGTCGGTTTCGAACCGCCAATCGCGCGCGCCGCTCGCTGAATCGAGTGCGAACAGGTTTCCGCTGCGGTCGCCGACGAAGGTCAGTTCCGCCCCGACGCCGGGAGTGCCGACCGCGTTCGGTGCCTGAAACAGCCAGTTGCTCACGCCGTCCCGGTGGTCGATGTTGCAGACGAACCCGTTTTCGGTGCCGACGTACACCGACCCATTGCGGACGACCGGCGCGGTTTCGACCGGCCCACCGACCTGTGCGTACCAGCGAGCGTAGACGGAATCGCCGTCCGAGGTGTATCCGCTCATCGGCGTCGGCGTCGTCTCGATCGATTCGCTTCGTTCCTCGGCCGCATCGAGTGCACCACTGCGCTCATCGACACCGCCGTCGGGGGCGACTCGCTTCGACGGCGCGTCGAAACCGCCGCCCGAGACGAACTGCGTGAGAGGCTCGTTCGCATCTTCGGTGGCCGCCTCCCCGGAGCACTCGTCCGCGCTCGTCTCGGAACGCTCGAACGACCAGTCGACGCTTCGGGAGACCGTGGTATCCCCGCGAGTCACCACTTGGTCGAACTGAAATTCGCCGGTCGCGTTCACGTCGATGGTTGATTCACGGCCGTCTTCGGAACCGGATGGGAATCCTATCGCATCGAAGTTACGTCGATTCGCCGCCGAGTACCGCGTGTTTTCGTCCTTCATGTTTTTCTCCCGACCTGAATTTGGTCTGATTGTCTCTCCCTTCGAATACTATATACTTTGTTATGAACCGGTTACACCGCCTCATCGGCGATGCAACAGTCGAAACGGTCGAAACGATTGGTGCCAGACCGACAGGATTTTTCGGGTACGTAGCGCAGACACTGCCATGACGGGTCTCTACTACGAGGAGTTCGAGGTCGGACAAACCATCGAACACGAAAAACGCCGAACGATAAGCGAGAGCGATAATCAACAATTTTGTGATATGACGATGAACCAGCAACCGCTCCATCTGGACGCCGAATTTGCGGGTGACACGCAGTTCGGCGAGCGACTGGTCAACGGACTGTACACGATGAGCCTCGCGGTCGGGATTTCGATTCCCGACACGACCGACGGAACCATCGTCGCCAACCTCTCCTACGACGACGTTTCGCACCCGAAACCGGTGTTTCACGGCGACACGATCCGCGCCCAATCGACCGTCACCGACAAGCGCGAGACGAGCGACGGCGAGCGCGGCGTCGTCACGATGCAGGTCGAAGTCTTCAATCAGGACGACGAACTGGTCTGTGAGTTCGAGCGCACGATTCTGTCGTTGAAGAAAGTGAGCGCTGAGTAACGGTCGCGGTTCGGATTTTCGCGCGTGCTACGCCATCAGCAGATAGCTGTTGACGCCGACCGCAATCGTCCACGGGAGCGCGAGGCCCGCCGGAACGAGCGCGACGTACTCCCGCGGAACGAGCGTTCGGCACGCCAATCCGACCGCGATCGAGAACGCTTTCAATCCGAGGAGCGCGACGAACCCGAACTGCGAGAGCGCACCGCGTGCGATTGGGTTCGACTCGGTCAATCCCGCGCGTAACCCGGCGTAGGTTGTCAGCAGGTCGCCGACCAGTGCGAGGAGGACGACGACCCAAAGGACGCGCTCGACGCCACCGAAATTGGGGCGCGTCACGCGTCGGATTCGAACGGATAACCGCTGGTGATTCATGGGTGGTGCCGCGGGGGAGTTCCCGCGTCACCCCAACCGAGGACGGAAAGGGGCTTTATTATACAGCGCCTTATCGGGCGAATTTGCGGATAATGGAGTGCATAAACAGGCACGAAACTAGGGATCAACCTCGCCGAGAACGTGCAGGTTTCCATCCGCAGTTCCGGCGAACACGAACTTGTCCCGAACGGAGAGCGACGTAACTGGCGCACCGAGCGACACCGACCGCAGCAAATCGTCCGCGCGACCGATTCGGTGAACCGTCCCGGAACTCGTCCCGACGTAGATTCCGTGAGGCCGCCGATTCCCGTGGAGGGTTCGGTAGGTCGCCGCCAGCGCGGTTGGTTTGCCGTTGACTTCGACCTGCTCCGTCGCATCGCCGGTCGTCGCGTCGAGAATTGAGAGACCACCGTTGGTTCGCGGGAGGTACACCTCCGAAGCGACGACGGCGGGAGACAGAGACGCCCCCTTGGTCGAAAACCTCCACTTTGGGCTTCCGCTCTCGGCGTCCAGAGCCGAACCGCCCCGTCCCTTGACGGCGACGTACGCCACCCCGTCGGCGACCGCCGGTTTCGAAACCGGAGTTCGCGGCGTTCGCCACGACCAGTCGATTCCCCCTGACTCGCGGTTCAGTGCGTAGAGGCCGTACTGTCGGCGGTATTTCTCTTTGTCGGGATAGATGCCCGGCATCGTCGCATAGACGCGCTCGTCCGTGACGGTCAGCGGTTGAAGATACCGAACCGGGAGCGACCGCGACCACCGTTTTTCCCCGGAATCGGCCGCGAGCGCGAGCACGTCGCCAGCGTCCGTCGCCACGTAGAGTACACCGTCACGAACCGCGCGTTCGTGCCCGAATCCGTGTCTTCCCTCGTCGTACGTCCACACCGTCGTTCCGTCGCGGGCGTCGAGGGCCGAGACGCCCCGTTCTCGTCCGACGAAGACGCGTCCCCCGGCAAGAATCGGACGCTTGTCGCCGAACGGCGAAAAGTCGCTTCGCTTCCAGCGAATCGACCCGTCCGCGATAGCGACGGCGTACAGTGTTTCGCCGAACGAGAGGAAGACGGTTCGCTCGCCGACCGCGAAACCGGTCGGCGAGCCAAGCGTCGTCTCGAAAGTCAGAAGCGTTTGAAGATTCGTCGGGGGGTCGAAATTACCCGGGCGAAAGCCCGTGTTCTGCTGGTCGTACTCATAAGCGGGCCACTCACCGAGGGAAGCGAAATCGCCTCCGGAATCACGTTTCGGAAGCATCGAGGCGCATCCCGCGAGCGAGAGCGTCGTGGCCGTTAGGAAACCGCGGCGAGAGAGGGAAGGGACTGATTCGGGCATACCGTCTGCTCCGAGCAGTGGAGCAAAAAGAATACGGTTCGCTTACAGAATCGTTCCGTGTTTCTTGTCGGGCAGGTCTTTTTCCATGTCCGCGTAGAACTCGAAGCGATTGACCAGTTCCTCGCGCAGGGTGCTCGGCGGGACGATTTCGTCGATGACCATCTCGCTGGCCATGCGGTGGATGTCGATGTCCTCGCGGTACTCCTCGCGGAGTTCCTGTTCGCGCTTGGCGCGTTCGTCCTCGTCCTCGATGGCGTTCAGTTTGTTCGCGTAGACCGCGTTGATGGCGGCTTCCGGCCCCATGATTCCGATTTCGCCGGACGGGAGTCCGATGATGCTCTGTGGGTCGTAGGCCGGGCCGGACATGGCGTAGATGCCCGCACCGTAGGCTTTCCGGACGACGACGGACTGTTTGGGGACGGTCGCGGAAGACGTGGCGTAAATCATCTTCTTGCCCTTTTCGAGGATGGCGTCCTTCTCGACCTGCGACCCGGCCATGAATCCCGGCGTGTCACAGAGGTAGAGCAGTGGGATTTCGAAGGCGTCACACTTCCAGATGAACTCGGAGGCTTTCTCGGCGGCGTCCGGGAAGATTGCGCCCGAGCGCTGTGCTGGCTGGTTGGCGACGATGCCGACCGGACGACCGTCGATTCGCGCGAAGGCGGTGATAATCTCGCCACCGAAATCCGGTCTGAGTTCGAAGTACGAATCCGCGTCCACGACGCGCTCTATCACGTCGGTCATGTCGTAGGCACGGTTCGGACTCTGCGGGATGACCGCGTCGATGCCGTCGGGGGATTTCTTCGGCGCTTTCGGTTCGCTTCGCGGTGGTTTCTCGTGAGCCTTGTTCGGCAGGTAGGTGATGAGGTCGGACACGAGTTCGCGGGCGTGTTCCTCGTCACGGGCGACGAGGTCGGCACTGCCCGAGTGTTCGGCGTGCATCTTCGCCCCGCCGAGATCTTGCATGCTGATGTCCTCCCCCGTCACCATCTGCACCATTCGCGGGGAGGCGATGGCCATCGCGGACATCCCCTCGACCATGATGGTGAAGTCGG
>CAYNQM010000093.1:0-12523 GCA_964399275.1 uncultured Haladaptatus sp. | reverse complement strand
CGGTGCGTGTAGCTCTTCGAGGGCGGCGCGCGCTGGAGCGTGGACGGCGATCCGCCGGCGGCGATGCGGTACACCGAGGCCCGAATGGATTCGATGGCCGAGGAACTGCTTTCCGACATCGAGATGGACACGGTCGAGTTCCAATCCAACTACGACGACCGGTTGCAGGAACCGGAGGTTCTGCCCGCCGCAGTGCCGAACCTGCTGGTCAACGGTTCGTCGGGGATTGCAGTCGGGATGTCCACGAACATCCCGCCGCACAACCTCGGTGAGGTCATCGACGCCACGGTCGAACTCATCGACAACCCGGACGCGACGGTCGAAGACCTGATGGAGCACGTCAAAGGGCCGGATTTCCCGACCGGCGCGAACATCGTCGGTCGAAACGCCATCCACCAGGCATACAAAACCGGTCGGGGGCGACTCCGCGTTCGCGCCGAGTACGAAGTCCAAGACGACCGCATCGTCATTACGGAACTGCCCTTCCAGACGAACAAGGCGCGACTGATCGAGCGAATCGCCAACCTCGTCAACGACGGCACCATCGAGGGAATCCGCGACCTGCGCGACGAATCCGACCGCGACGGAATTCGGGTCGTAGTCGAACTCAAGCAGAACGCGATTCCGGAAGTGGTCGAAAATCAGCTTCTCGACCATCATCTGGAACGAACCTTTAGCATCATTTCGCTCGCGCTGGTCGATGGCCAGCCGAAAGTGCTGACGCTGAAGGAACTGCTCCAACAGTACGTCAACCACCGCAAAGACGTGGTTCGGCGTCGGAGCGAGTACGAACTGAGCGAGGCCGAAGAGCGCGCTCACATCCTCGAAGGTCGCCTGCGTGCACTCGACCACATCGACGACGTGGTCGAACTCATCCGGGGATCGGACGACCGCGATGGGGCACGAACCGGACTGCAAGAGGAGTTCGACTTCTCCGAAAAGCAGGCCGAACACATCGTTCGGATGCAACTCGGCAGTCTCACCTCGCTCGAATCCGAGGAAATCGAAAGCGAGTACGAAGACGTGACCGCGCGAATCGAGCGTCTCGAAACCATCCTCGGTGACGAGTCGGAACTGTTCGCCGTCATCAAAGACGAACTGCTTTCGATGCGCGAAGAGTACGCCGACGACCGACGCACGAAAATCGTAGAGGACACCTCGGAAGTCACCCGCGAAGACCTCATCGCCGAGGAAGACGTGTTCGTCGTCGTCACCGAGCAGGATTACGTCAAACGCATGCCCGTCGCCAACTTCGACGCACAGGGGCGGGGCGGCAAGGGCATCATCGGCGCTGACGTGAAGGAGGGAGACAGGATTTCGAAGGTGTTCCGCGCGAACACCCACGACTACCTGCTCTGTTTCACGAATCACGGGCAGGTCTACAGCCTGAAGACCTACGAGATTCCGGAGATGTCGCGCACAGCGCGCGGCAAATCCGCCATCAACATCATCGACTTGGACAGAGGCGAGGACATCACGGCGGTCGTCACCACCGACGAGTTCTCCGACGACGAATGTCTGAGCATGATTACCCGGCAGGGGTACGTCAAGCGAACGGCCGCGAGCGACTTCGAAAATATCCTCTCGACCGGCATCATCGCGGCGCGACTCGAAGACGGCGACGAACTCGTAGACGTGGCGGTGACGAACGGAACGAAAGACCTTCTCGTCGGGACGAAAAACGGCATGACCATCCGATTCGACGAGACGGAGGCCCGCGAAATGGGCCGCAATACGCGCGGCGTCCGCGGTATCAACCTCGAAGGCGACGACGAGGTCGTCGGCATGGTCGCCTCCGACGGCGAAGTCCACGACCTGCTGACCGTCACTCGGCGTGGCTACGGCAAGCGAACGCCGCTCTCCGAATACCGCCGCCAATCGCGGAACGGAAAGGGCCTCATCGACATCAAGACCGGCGAGCGAAACGGGCCGGTAACGTCGGTCAAGAGCGTCGCCGAGGACGACGAACTCGTCCTGATGAGCGAGCACGGCCAAATCATGCGCATCCGCGCCGAAGACATCTCGGAAGTCGGTCGCAACACGATGGGCGTCACCGTGATGGACGTTGCTGACGACGATCCCGTGGCCAGCGTGGACGTGATTCCGAGTCGCGTCGCCGAAGACATCGACGCGAGCGACGCGGACGACGAAGAGTAAGGACTTCGACGACCCCCGTATTCGACTATTTTCGACGGATTTCTCGTCTCGACTGCTACGTCTGCTCGTGATTCACCAGTACAACAGCCGTTCTTGCGACCTCGGATCAGTCGAAGTTACACGGTGAGAACGGTTCGGTGGAACGCTTCGACGGTTGGTCCGAGGAGAGCGGGGTCTGGATCGATTCCGACGAAGACGCCTTCGCTTTCGTGTGGGTTCCATGCGAGGACGTGGCCGCTGTGCTCGAACAGTCGCATCGTCACTTCCACGTCGCCGACGAGGTGGGAAAGCGCGTCGTGGTCGTGGAGGTCGATTTGTTCTTCGACGATGGTGTCGAGAATCGTCCGAATTTCCGCCGACGAAAACTGCTCGTGAACCTCCTCGTGCAGGTACGAAACCGTGTAGTTCGCGTTGACGAAGTCGCCGTAGAAGACGCCGTGAAGACCGTCGCCGAGTTCGTCCTGTAGTTCGTCAACGAGCGTTTGTACCTGTTCTCGCATACGGATCTCATTTTCACCCCTCAGTAATAAATTTCTACATTCGATTCGAAGAAATAGCAACGTCAAATTCATTTTTTCGGGACTGTGGGCATCTTCACAACCGCCGGAAGTTAGCGAACTGCGCACCCGCCAGAAATCAGTCAACGACACAACCGCCTGCGACCAGCCTGCGACACAACCGCCGAGGGCGAGCTGTTCACCGAAAAATCTCCGATTTTCCAGAGAAGCAGGGCGGGACGAACGCCGCGCGGCGTTCGTCCCGCCTCCCGACCGCAGAAAAAGGTGCGTTTAGAGGATGCGTTTCCCAAGCGCACTTGCCGCGAGTTCGGTCGCCAACTCGGCGGTTTCGTTGTGCTCGTCCAGAATCGGGTTCACTTCCACGAGTTCGAGCGAGCGCAGGACGCCGTCGCGGTCGTTGCGCTCGGCGACGATTTCGAGCGCCGAGTGCGCCTCGCGGTAACTCGCGCCGCCGCGGACGGGCGTCCCGACGCCGGGGGCTTCCTTGGGGTCGAGCCAGTCGAGATCGAAACTGACGTGGATGCCGTCCACGCCGTCGGTGGCGATGTCGAGTGCTTCGTCCACGACTTCGGTGATGCCGCGCTCGTCGATGTCGGACATCGTGTAGGTGGTCACGTCGCTCCCGCGGATGGCCTCGGTTTCGGTTTCGTCCACACTTCGCAGACCGACGAGGACGACGTTCTCTTCCGACAGACCGGGCGCGTTAGCCCACTCGGTGTCGGCGAAGTCCTCGATGCCGAGCGCGCCCGCGAGCGGCATTCCGTGAACGTTCCCGCTCGGCGAGGTCCTCGGGGTGTTGAAGTCGCTGTGCGCGTCGAACCAGATGGCACCGATTTCTGCGTCCCGGGCCGATCCGCGCAGGGAACCCATGGCGATGGAGTGGTCGCCGCCGAGGACGAGGGGGAAGGCGTCGTCCGCTATCGTATCGGCTACTTCGTCGGCGAGGCGGGTACACACGTCCGCGGTTTCGCGGAGGAACTTCGCTTTTCCTTCGGCAGGTTCGTCGGTCTCCGGGTCGCGCTCTTCCGCGCGCGGGACGTGCAGGTCGCCAGCGTCGATGGCCGTCACCTTGGCCGCCGCGAGTTCGTCCGCGAGTCCGGCGTATCGGATGGCGGACGGACCCATGTCCACGCCACGCCGGTTCGCGCCGTAGTCTACTGGTGCGCCGATTATCTGAACAGGCTTGGTCATAGGTGTGAAAAGACGACGAGGGGGTTTCAAAACTCCTGTTCGGCCGTTTGACGACTCATTTAAACCTGTCCAACAAAAATCACAACGCAGGACGATTCTCCCATCACATTCGTCGGGTTTAAGGAAATCTATCACCAAGATTCGTCCAATGTCGAGCATTGAGTTGACGCCAAGTCAGGAGACGATACTGACGGCACTCGTAAACCTCCACAGAGAGACCGAAGACGCGGTCAAAGGCGAGGACATCGCCGAAGAAGTTGACCGCAACCCCGGAACGATTCGAAATCAAATGCAGAGCCTCAAAGCCCTCCAGCTTGTCGAAGGTGTTCCCGGTCCGAAAGGCGGGTACAAGCCGACCGCGACGGCGTTCGAAGCCCTCGATATCCAGCAGTTGGATAGCGCCGCCCAAGTGCCGCTTCGGCAGAACGGCGAAGTGGTCGAAGAGGGTAACGTCGAAGAGATCGACCTCAACAGCGTTCACCACCCCGAACTCTGTCGCGCGGAGATTCACATCCGAGGGTCGGTGCGAGATTTCCACGAGGGCGACGAGGTCACAGTTGGGCCGACGCCCCTCTCGAAACTCGTCGTAGAAGGCGTCGTTGACGGAAAAGACGACACCCGAAACATCCTCATCCTGAAGATTTCGGGGATGGAAGCACCCGCCGAACAGCCCAACCACTGACGGTTCTCCCGGAGAATCGTCGGCTTTATTTCGACTCTTTCTCGCGCTTGTCGCCCGATTTCAAAAGGTATTATCCGGGGACAGCCCTAGCTCCACTGATGAACCGCCGAACCGCGACTCGCCGCGTTTCTCGTCTGGTCGCCGTGCTGTGGCTCGTTGCGACGTTTTCCGGTCACGCGCTGGCACACGGCGGCAGTTTGCGGGGGTCGTCCGAGTCGCTCTCGGTACCCCTCTGGTTGTTCTTGCTCACCGGCGGCGGTGCCGTGAGTGCGTCGTTTCTGCTCGCCAGTTTCGTCACCGACCGAACCTTCATCCGGGAGATTCACGAGTGGCGACGACGTTCCGGCGCGCTGGCACCGAGCCCGCTCGTCACCACCACCCGCGTCGTCGGCGTTCTCGCGCTCGTCCTCATCGTGGTCGGCGGCCTGCTCGGCCCGTCGGACGCCCGGGAGAACGTCGCCATCCTCGTCGTCTGGGTCGGTTGGTGGGCGGGGTACACTGCGACGGTGTACCTCGTCGGCAACACGTGGCCCGCGGTGAACCCGTGGCGAACTATCGCCGACGCCGTTTCCGCGGTGCTTCCGACCGGGAACGCCGACTACCCCGAGCGACTCGGCGCGTGGCCGAGCGTCGTCGGTCTCCTCACGTTGGTCTGGCTGGAAGTAGTTAGTCCGCTCGCCGACGACGCGGAACTACTGGTCGGCGTGATTCTGGTGTACTCGGTCGTGACGCTGGCGGGTGCCCTGTGGTTCGGTTCCGACCGCTGGTTCGGGACGGTTGACCCGGTCGCACGTGTCTTTCGCTACTACGGGCGCGTCGCGCCGGTTCGCCGAACCGAGTCGGGATTCGAGTTGCAACTGCCCGGCGCGCGCCTCACCGAAACGAAACTGGTTACGGGGCGCGACGAAGTCGCGTTCGTCATCGCCATCCTCTGGGTGACGACCTACGACGGATTTGTGACGACCTCGCTCTGGGGCGACATCGCGGGCGTCGTCGTCGGTGTCGGCATTCCGGCGCGAGTCGTTTACGTCCTCGCGCTTATCGGTGGCTACGGGATTTTCTTCGGTGTCTATCGCGTGGCGACGCGACTCACCCGAGACACCGCCGAAACGTATCTGACGGCGGGCGAAATCGCCCGGCGATTCGCGCCGTCGCTGCTCCCGATCGCGGCGGGCTACCACCTCGCGCACTACCTGAGCTACTTCCTCTCGCTCTCGCCCGCCCTGTTCGGCTCGCTGTCGAATCCCATGGATCCACCGTCGCCGATGATGCTCGTCCTTCCATCGTGGTTCGGCGGACTGAACATGGCCTTCATCCTACTCGGCCACTTGCTCGCAGTCTGGGTGGCCCACGCCATCGCTTACGACCTGTTTCCGAGTCGTTTGCAGGCGGTTCGGAGCCAGTACCCCCTCGTCGGGGTGATGATTCTGTACACGATGACGAGCATGTGGATAGTGTCGCAACCGATGATTACGCCACCGTACCTATGACTTCCAGAACATCGACGCCCGAAATCACGACGCCCGAAACTCACGTTCCCTCCGGCGAACCGGCTTACGATTGTGGTTACTGCGGCCAACCGTTCGCCCGCGAGGAATATCTCGTGCTCCACCGCGGACTGGAGCACGGCGACGAACTGAGCGAGGACGAAGTCGCCGCGTTCCACGACGCTTACGAGGAGGAAACCGAGGAGCTCAGACTCTTTCGCCTCAAGGCGCTCGCCCTGCTCGTCCTGCTGTACTTCGGCTTTCTATTCACCTACTCGGTCGTCACGTAATCGTTTCGCCCGGAGAAATTACAACGGTAGCCGTCGTCTCGCAGTTCATGCCGCTCATTCACCCAGCCACGGAGTCCGACGTCGGCGAGTTGAACGACCTGCACAGCGCGGCAATCGAGGCGTTCGGCTCCGACATCTACCGGGACGAACAGGTCGAAGCGTGGGCGACGAACCCGCTCGGTGCTGCGCCGTACCGCGAAGCGGTGCGGAGCGAGTCGGAACTCCTCGTCGTCGCCGAAGTCGCGGACGAAATCGCGGGATTCGGTCGCCTCGACCGCGATGCCGAGGTCGTGGAGGCGGTGTACGTCCATCCCGACCACGCACGAAACGGAGTCGGGTCGGCCCTGCTCTCGCATCTCGAAACGCGGGCGAGGGAGATGGAACTCGATTCACTCACCCTCCACGCCTCGCTGAACGCCGAGTTGTTCTACCAGCAGGCAGGGTACGAACCGCAGGAAACCGTTCCGCACGAGGCGACGGGGGGTGTCGAACTGGCGTGCGTGAAGATGACGAAAAAGCTATGACTGTGCCAATTCCGACCGCGAAACCAAAAGACACGAAACCCTCCGGCGTCTCGAGTTGAGTATGAGCAATTACCTCGTTGCGATGGAGGCGGCATGGTTGGTGCGCGATGTTGGCGATGTCGACGACGCCATCGGCGTCGCCGTCAGCGAAGCAGGAAAGCGACTGAATCAGAAGAACATGGATTACGTCGAGGTGGAAGTCGGCGCGACGGGGTGTCCGGCCTGTGGCGAACCCTTCGACTCGGCATTCATCGCGGCCCACACCGCACTCGTCGGCCTCGTTCTCGAAATGAAGGTGTTCAACGCCGACAGCGAAGAGCACGCCCAGCGAATCGCCAAGAGCGAAATCGGCGGTGCGCTCCGCGATGTGCCGCTCTCGGTTGTCGAAACCATCGAATTCGAAGACGAGGAGGACATCGACTTCAGCGAAGAGGCGTAACGCCGTCGCCGAAAGGTCGAACGATTTATGACATAACCGGTGGTAATTCTGCTATGGAACTTCCGACACCCCAAGACCTCAGGGAACGCAGGACGGACTTGGGTCTCACGCAGAGCGAGCTGGCCAACAAGGCAGGAGTCTCCCAGCCGCTCATTGCCAGAATCGAAGGCGGCGACGTTGACCCTCGACTCTCGACGCTCCGACGTATCGTTAATGCACTGGAAGAGTCGGAGGGCGACATCGTCCGTGCAAGCGACCTCATGCACGAGGACGTCGTCAGCGTTTCGCCGAGCGACCCCGTGAACGTGGCGGTGAAGAAGATGCAGGACGCAGGCTACTCCCAACTCGCAGTCATCAAGGAGGGCGTGCCCGTCGGCTCTATCAGCGAAAGCGATCTGGTTCACGTAGACGAGGAGGCCCGCGACGAAGCGGTTCGCGAGTTCATGAGCGAGAGTTTCCCGACCGTCTCGAAGTCCGCCACGGTGAACGAAATCAGCAATCTTCTCGAACATTACAAAGGCGTGATGGTGACCGAAGAGGGCGAGACGGTCGGCATCGTCACCGAAGCCGACATCGCCGCGCGACTGTCCTAATCCGGGGTTTCTGATTTCCTGCGGAAATCGGGGGAGCGACCTGCCGACGGTTCCGACCTCCCAATTGATGCCGCTACCGCGCGAGATACAGCATGTTCAGAGGCATTATGAGTGCGAGCGATTCGACACCCCCGGAAGAGCGCGTGGATGCGAACGAGCGGGAACAGGCGGTGACGCCGCTGGAACTGTTTTTCGACCTCGTGTTCGTCTTCGCGATGACCCAGATCACGGGGTTCATGACCCGGAATCTGACGTGGTTCGGCGTCGTGCGGGGCGTGGCACTGCTCACGGTCGTGTGGTGGGCGTGGGTCAGCTACTCGTGGTTGACGAACACAGTACCCACTGAGGAAGTGCTGCTAGCGCGGGTCGTCATCCTGTTCTCGATGGGGTCGATGCTCGTCGTCGCGCTGGCCATTCCGAGCGCGTTCAGCGACGACGCAGTTCTCTTCGGAATCGCCTACTTCGTGGTTCGGTTCCTGCACGTCGTCCTCTACGGACTCGTCACCCCGCCCGAAACGCGAGACGCGGTTCTCCGGCTTGCTCCGGGCTTTCTCGGTGCGCCCGTCCTGCTCATCGTCGCCGGATTCGTCTCTACGCCGTTGCAGGGCGCGCTCTGGGTCGGTGCAGTCCTCGCGGACTTCGGTATCGCACGCATTCGCGGCGTCGAGGGATTTTACGTCCGAGCGAGTCACTTCGTCGAGCGCCACCGACTCATCGTCATCATCGCGCTGGGAGAGTCAATCGTGGCGATTGGCGTCGGCGTGGCCGGACTGCCCCTCGACACCGAAATCGTCCTCACCGTCGTCATCGGATTCGTCCTCATTGCCACGTTCTGGTGGCTCTATTTCGACTACATCACGCTCATCGCGGAGCGGCGACTCTCCTCGGTGCACGGTCACGAACGAACGGTCTTGGCGCGCGATTCCTACAGCTACATCCATCTGCTGCTGATTGGCGGTATCGTCTTCGTCGCACTCGGAATCGAACAGACGCTCGCCCACGTGAACGACCCGCTTCGTCTCGTCTCCGCTGTCGCGCTCTGTGGGGGCGGCACGCTCTACCTCTGCGGACACAACGCCTATCGGTATCGCGACCACGGGACAATCAGCGTCCCGCGCGCTGTCGTGGCAGGTGGCGCGAGCCTGCTGATTCCGCTGGCGGTGACGATTCCCGCACTCTACACCCTCGCCAGCCTCACGACTCTGTTCGTCGCACTCGCCGTCTTCGAAACGATGCGTTCTGAACACCGGTCTGCGCTTCGTTCGAGGTGAGTACCCGAGGCGCTACTCGCCGATTCCGAGTTGGTCGTAGAGAAACGTCCACTCCTCGGTCTGCTCCGTTGCGAGCATGGACGAAGATTTCCCGCTTCCGTGGCCAGTGTCGGTTCTGGTTCGCAGGAGGAACGGGCCGCCGTCGGCTTCATTCTGCATCCGGGCGGCCATCTTCCGGGCGTGGCTCGGATGGACGCGCGTGTCCCCAACCGCGGTGACGAAGAGCACCGACGGGTACTCGACGTCGCTTTCGACGTTGTGGTACGGCGAATACTCCCGGATGTACTCGAACGCCTCGGGGTCTTCGGGATGGCCGTACTCGGTCGTCCACGACTCGCTGAGCAGAAATCGATGGAATCGGAGCATGTCCAGCAGTGGTACCGAACACCGCGCCGTCGCCCAGAGGTCGGGACGCTGAGTGACGACCGCCCCGACCGACAGCCCGCCGTTGGAGCAACCCGCCACCGCCAGCCTGTCGGGGTTCGTGTAGCCAGCCTTACAGAGGTGTTCGCCTGCCGTGACGAAGTCGTCGAAGGTGTGCTGTTTTTCCTTCAGCATGCCGTCTTCGTGCCACGTTTCGCCGTACTCCAGTCCGCCGCGAGCACACACCTGCGCGTACACGCCGCCGTCGGCGAGGAACGGGACGCGAAAGCGGTCGAATTCGGGCGGGCGACTGGAGCGAAAGCCACCGTAGCCGGACAACAACGTCGGATTGTCGCCGTCTCGTTCGATTCCCTCCCGGTGGCAGACGAACACGGGAACCGTCGCGCCGTCGGACGACTCGACGAACTCCTGCCGGGCGACCAACTCCTCGGGAGGTTCGAGGTCGATTCGTGCGAGTTCGTGACGGTCGCCCGTCGCGGGATTCGTTCGGACGAGCGTCGGCGGTCGGTGGAACGACTCCACTTGATAGAACGCTTCCGCTGCATCGTCGTTCGTTCGCAGGTGTGACACCGACGCGTAGTCGGGGAGCGCGAGGTCGCGGACGTGTGTGCCATCGTGTTCGTAGACGGCAAGCCGCGAGTGTGCGTCTTCCAAGTAGTGGGCAACGACGTGGTCGGGCGTCGTGGCGACGGACTGGAGAATCGCCTCGCGCTCGGGAAGCACCGTCTCGCAGTCGGCGAACGAGACGGTGCCCTCCCGAAAGTGCTCTCTCGAACAGGAAAGCACGCGCTTTTGCGGTGCGTCGTGGTCGGTCTGGAGAAAGACGGTGTCGTCCTGAAAGAGGACGAACGTCTCGGCGTCGCGGTCGAGAATCGAACGAAGGTCGCCCTCGGCCCTGACCTGCCAGTCGATACCGCCGCCGACTTCGGAGAGACCGACCGCCAGCGTCCCCGTCACGGAGTTGGTTCTGACCGTCGGCCAGACGTGTTCGTCGTCGTGTTCGAACAGTGTTTCCTCGCGTCCGTCCAACTGCCAGTAGCGAAGTCGCTTTTCCAGTTGTTCGCCCGCTTCCGCACTGCCGGTGGCGACGTAGTAGAGTCCCTCACCGGTTCCGTCCCACGCGACCATGCCGGGACTCGCGGCGTCGAAGCTGATGAGGCCGAGATACACCCGTCCACACTCTTCCAGCACGGCCACGGTTTCTGCGTCGGGCACGCTCGCTACGTGAATATCGACCTGCTCGTCGCCACCCTCCGTGACGCCGTAGGCGACGTGCTCGCCGTCGGGGGCGGGGAGAAACCAACTCATCGAGCGCGTTGGTGCGTCGGCCGACCATTCGTTCGGGTCAATCAGAACGGTTCCCTCGTCCTCCGGCGACTCTCGGACGAACAACCGAGCGTGTTCGTCGCCCGGTTCGCCGACCGTCTGGAAGTAGCGTCCGTTCGCGACCTTGATGGGGCCGTGGTCGGTGACTTCGGCGAGTTCCTCCATCTTCGGACGCAACCGCTCGCGCGTCGGCGTGTCGAGGTAGACGTCCGCGTACTCGTTTTGCGCGGTGGTCCAGTTCTGCACGTTGTCGCCGTCGCCCTCCAACCAGCGATACGGGTCGGAGACCTCGATGCCGTGAAGAGTCTCGGTGACGACCTCGCGCCGCGTCGGCGGCGGGTCGTGGTCGGGTGGGGACATCGCTCGGTGGTTTCGAACAGCGTGTCAAAAACGACGTGATTTCCTCGAACGAGCGACGGTCGTCGGCGTCGTCGCCCGTCAGTCCGCCAGATAATCGACCGATTCGGACTGCACGCGACGAACGTCGTACCACCCGCACTCGCATTTCGCCCAGATAATCTGCTGGGCGCGCTCCCCTTCGACGCGGATCGTCGAACCCGTTTGCAGCACGTGGCCTGCCTCCGTATTTTCAGCTTCGGGGCATCTGCCCCGGGAAATGTGTATCTCTTGGAGGGACATGGACAATAGGACGAGTTAGAACATTATAATTTTTTCCACTAATGAACTTTGATTCAAATATCATATTTAATGGATAAGAAAGCAATTCCTTCGGCGACCGTCGCGGACGTTATGTCAATTCAAGGCCGCGGATTCTCACGCTGTCGCCGTCTTCGACGGTACCGATGACCCGTCCGTCGGTCTCCGCGACCAGCGATTCGGCGTCTTTCTCAGGGAGCGCGACCACGAACCCGGTACCCATGTTGAAGGTTCGGTGCATCTCCTCGTCCGAGACGTTGCCCTCGGACTGGACGAACTCGAAAATCGGCTGTGTTGGGAAGGGGTCGGAAATCTCGTAGCGCGCCTCGCCCATTCGCAGAAGGTTCGTCCATCCGCCACCGGTGACGTGCGCGGCGGCGTGAACGTCGCGCTCGCGAAGGGCGGCCAGGAGGTAGGTGTAGAGACGCGTCGGTTCCAACAGTCGTTCGCCGACGGTACCCTCGCCGAGGGGGAAGTCGTCGGTGTACTCGTGATTTTTCGTGACGGCTTTCCGGGCGAGCGTGAGTCCGTTCGAGTGAATTCCGCTGGATTCGAAGCCGACCAGCACGTCGCCGACTTCGACCTCGCCGGGAAAGATGGCGTCTTTCGGCGCGAGTCCGGCGCAGGCACCCGCGAGGTCGAGACCGGAAATTACGTCGGGCATGACCGCGGTTTCCCCGCCCACGAGCGCCATGTTCGCTTCCTCCGCACCTGCGGCGAGTCCTTCGCCGACCTGCTCGGAGAACTCCTCGCTTGGTTCGTCCACTGCGAGATAATCCACGAAAGCGACGGGTTCGACGCCGCTGGCCACGAGGTCGTTGGCGTTCATGGCGATGCAGTCGATGCCGACCGTCGAGTAGTCGCCCAACGCTTCCGCGACGAGCAGTTTCGTTCCGACGCCGTCCGTCGCCAGCGCGAGATACTGGTCGCCGATGTCGAGCAGTCCAGCGTAGTCGGTCGTGTTGTCGATGTCCGAAACCGCGCCGACGAGGGCCGCCGTCGCC
>CAYNQM010000092.1:6667-12647 GCA_964399275.1 uncultured Haladaptatus sp. | reverse complement strand
CGCGCTGTCCGATGAAGATTCGGCCCGAAGAGTTCCAAGACGTAGACGACGACCTCTGGGTCGCCGTTGAGGTCTTCCGGGAAGTCGTCCGCGAGCGCTCTCGGGCCGAACGGTCGATGACCGACCAACTGAAGGAGATTCTCGGCATGGAGACCCGATTTTCGGACATCGGCGAGATTCGTCAGGAACTGTTCGCCGAGTTCGACGTGCCCCGAGAAGTGGAAAAACACGTCGATGAGGCCGCGGGCTACATCGAGAACAACGACGACCAGCAGGCCCGCGATTACCTCCGTGACGTGTTCGGAAGCGTCTGCGACTCCGAGAATCCGGACGATAACGTGGTGAGCAACACCGGTCGCTTTAGCCACTGTCACCGGCACCGAAACGAGTACGAAGAGCCCGACGAGTTCACTCCCTACGCGATGCGGTAATGGTCGGGACGAACCAGTCTCCGCGCCGTGCTCGACAGGCGCTCGACGCGCTCGTCTACGCAGTCGCAGTTACTGGTGCCGTCTTCCTCGTGGGTGTACTCGTGAGCTTCTTGCTCGGTTCCGGCCTCGTCGGCGTGAAGTACTTCCTCTTTTTTGTCGGCTTTGTCATCTTCGGCTACGCGACTCTGCAACTGCTCCCCGCGCCGCCGTGGCAGGTCGAGAGAGCCAACGGCGAGGTCGAAATCGTGCGCAACGAAACGAAAGGCCAAGTCATCGGATCGCGCGGGGAAACCAGCTTTCAGGCGCGGGTGCAACGAATCCCTCCTCTGTCGCACTACTCGATTCCGCCGGAGGAACGACTGTCTCCCGCGATGAAGCTGTTTATCGCTAGCTTTGTGGTGCTCGCAACGTCGTTCGTGATGGAGACGGTGTTCGGCGTTGGCGCGTAGCAACAGTTTTTACCGCTTCGACACCTGAGATGGCTGTATGCCAGAAACCGGCGACGAGGAGATAGAGTACGCCGAGCGTATTGCGGCTAACGCGGAAGTCGAGAAAGGCGCGTGGCAGAAGACGCTCGACGACATGGAAGCGATGGCGGCAGAACTCGAAGAAGAGGGGTGGAACGTCATCGATATCCCGGCCAGCCACACCGCACCCGAGAATCCGGAAGCGGGCGACACCGACAGATTCGGCTTCGTCTACGTTATTCCCGACAACTACGCCGACGAGTTCAGCGAGGCGGTCGAAGCCGGAACCTTCCCATCGTACAAAGTCTTCCGCCAGGAGATGCAGTCGCGGGTGTTCATGTTGACCCAGTATCTCGACCCTGACACGGAAACGGCGATTCTCATCGCTGGCACCTACGAGATGATGCACGCTCCGGCACTCGTGAAGACGGCGATGCGCGAGGACGAGATGTACAGCCACGTCCAAACCATCGACGGCACGGTGCTCGGTTCGTTCCGGCACGAGGATCACACGAAGTTCTTCCCTAATCCGGAGAAGTACGAGAACTACGTCGTCGAACCGAACGTCGGCGACCATCACGACGGAGAGTAGTTCCCATCCGCCGGTTTCGACTTTTATTCGTCCCGTTTTCGCCGGAGAGTTTCGGTATCTTGCCGCGGCTACGACTGCACGCTTCGTAGGGTACAAGAAGGGTGAAACCGTATCCCGCGGGTATGAACGTTGCCGAAGCGATGACACCTCGTTCTGACGTGGTGACTGTCGAGCTTCCGGGTACGCGCGATGACGTGCTCGAATATCTCCAGAAAC
This sequence comes from uncultured Haladaptatus sp., assembly GCA_964399275.1. Classification (GTDB taxonomy): domain Archaea; phylum Halobacteriota; class Halobacteria; order Halobacteriales; family Haladaptataceae; genus Haladaptatus. The sequence goes on along the minus strand of CAYNQM010000092.1, from coordinate 10,941 downwards.
GCTCGTTTTCCTCGGTTCCTGTCGTCAAACAGACCGACGACGGCGAGCAGTACCGTGGTCTCATCTCTCGTGATGATCTCATCGAGAATCCAGACGAAGACCAACTCGCGCTTCTCATGCGCGATGTCCCGACGACGACGCAGGACGCGACTGTCGAAGAAGTCGCGGCCCTGATGCTGGACGAAGGCACTCGCCGCGTCCCCGTCGTGGACGGCGAACTCGAAGGAATCGTCACCGTTACCGACGTGGTTCGAGCGATTGCCGAGGACGAAGCCGACGGTGACACCCATGTGGAAACGTTGGCAAACAGGGACGTGAACACCTGTTACGTCGAGTCGCCGCTGACGGTTGCCGAGCGCGAACTGTTCTACGCGAACGTTCCATACGCGGTCGTCCTCGACGACGAGGGTGAGATGAACGGCATCCTCACCGAGGTTGATATCATCGAAGTCGCGCGCGTGGTCGAAGGCGAAGACGACACTGGTGGAAGCATCGCCAACGAGGACGACGACTGGATGTGGGAAGGAATCAAATCCGTCGGCAACAGCTACTTCCCGACGCGAAACGTCGAGATTCCATCCGAGCCAGTTCGTAAGTTCATGACAGACGACGTGGTCAACGTCACGAAACGCAAAACCGCACGCGAAGTCGCACAGATGATGCTCACCAACGACATCGAGCAGATTCCGCTGGTCAGCGGCGACAAACTCGTTGGCATCGTCCGGGACGTGAATTTGCTGGAGGCGCTCAAATGAGCGAGGAATTAGTCGAACTCGCCAAGCGACGCGGCTTCTTCTTCCAAGCCGCAGAGCCGTACGGCGGCGTCTCGGGGTTCTACGTCTACGGTCCACAGGGCGCGGCACTGAAACGCAACCTCGAAGATTCGTGGCGCGACCGCTTCCAAGTGCAGGAGGGTCACCGCGAAATCGAGGCACCGACTATCATGCCCGAACCCGTCTTCGAAGCCTCGGGCCACCTCGACACCTTCGACGACATGCTGGTCGAATGCCCGGAGTGCGGCGAGAGCCACCGCGCCGATCACCTCATCGAGGACAACACGGACATCGAAGACGCCGAAAGCTTCCCGCTGGACGAAGTCGGCGGCCTCATCGCCGAACACGAACTGCGCTGTCCGAACTGCGACACCGAACTCGCGGGCGAACCGGTCGAGGATTTCAACCTCATGTTCGAAACCGACATCGGTCCCGGTTCGGGACAACCCGGCTACCTCCGTCCGGAGACGGCACAGGGTATCTTCGTGGAGTTCCCGCGACTCAAAGAGTACGCGCGCAATCAGCTCCCGTTCGGCATCACGCAAATCGGCAAAGCCTACCGAAACGAAATCAGTCCGCGAAAATCCATCGTTCGCGTCCGCGAGTTCACGCAGGCCGAACTGGAACATTTCATCGACCCTGAGACGGACGAACCGCCGCTCCATCTGGTCGAAGACGTGGAAGTGAGACTGTACTCGGCACCCGAACAAAACGCGGACGACGGCGACTATCTCGACACCACGATTGGCGAAGCAGTCGAGGAAGGCATCATCGCAAGTGACTGGGTCGCCTACTACGTCGGCGTCGCCCAAGAGTGGTACGAGCGAATCGGCATCGACATGAACCGGTTCCGGTTCCGTCAACACCTCGCGGGCGAGCGGTCACACTACGCGAGCGATTGCTGGGACGCAGAGGGCGAAATCGGCGGCGACTGGATAGAACTCGCCGGTATTTCCGACCGGAGCGATTACGACCTCTCGAAACACGGCGAGTACTCCGACGACGATTTCACCGTCTTCCGGCAGTACGACGAACCGAAGGTTGTCGAACGCGCGACCGTCGACCCGGACATGAGTTATCTCGGTCCGGAGTTCGGCGGCGCGGCGGGCGACATCACCGACGCACTGCAATCTCTTGCCGAACGCGACCGCTCGGCGTTCGACGGCGACGAAGTCACCGTCGAAATCGGTGGCAACTCGTACACGATTCCGGTCGAGAAGACCGGCTTCAGCGTCGAGGAAGTAAAAGAGTCCGGCGAGCATATCACGCCGCACGTCATCGAGCCGTCAATCGGTGTCGGTCGCGCACTCTACACCGTCCTCGTCCACTCCTACGAGACGGACGAAGTCGAGGGCGAGACCCGAACCAGACTGGCGCTCGAACCCGAACTCGCGCCGACCATGGTCGGCGTCTTCCCGCTGATGGACAAGGACGGCATGGGTGAGACGGCCCGCGAAATCGCCAGCGACTTGCGCGCTCGCGGGTTCGACGTAACCTACGACGACTCGGGTAACATCGGTCGCCGGTACCGACGACAGGATGAGGTCGGTACTCCGTTCTGCGTGACGGTAGACTACGAAGGCCTCGAAGACGACACCGTGACGCTCCGCGAACGCGATTCGACCGAGCAGACCCGAGTTGCCGTCGCCGACCTTGCCGACATCATCGCCGACCTCCGGAGCGGCGAGCGCACGTTCGCCGACCTGTAACCGTGTCGGACGAAGTCAAGCGCCGATTGGTGCACGTCAGCGGAACCGGCCTTCCGGCGCTCTACCTGCTGGACTTGCTGACGTGGGAGCACTTGCGCTTGCTTCTCGTCCTCGGTTCACTCGTCGCGCTCGTCCTCGAAATCATCCGCCTGTTCGTCGGGTTGAACTGGCAGATTTACGACGAACTCACGCGAGAGTACGAGCAGGACAATCTTGCAGGCTACGCCCTCTACTTCTTCGGGATGACCGTCACCGCGTGGGTGTTCGAGCCACGAGTGGCGATTCCGGCGATGCTCATGCTGACCATCGCCGACCCCATCAGCGGTCTGCTCGGGTCGGGCGAGTTGGGCGTCAAGGCGATTCACACACTGCTCGTCACCTTCGGCGTCTGTGTCGCCATCGCATCGCTCCTTGACCTTCCGATTCCCGCCGCCGTCCTCGGCGCGCTGGCCGCAACGCTTGCGGACGGCGTGAAACCGGTCGTCGCGGGCTACGTCATCGACGACAACCTCACGATACCTATCGGTGCGGCGGTGGCGATTTTCGTCGGATTGCGATATCTTCCCGTTGTCGTTTGACTATCCGTAGCCGACTTTTGGCGTTCCGTAGCTCGTTGCTTCGCATTCGTCGGGTTCCGCTCTCGGGCACCGAGCAGTTTCTAACGGGTATCGCGACGGTCGCTGTTTCCACTGCGCCACGAACCACGCGAACAGGAATCCGACGATTCGCTGTTTCTCGTTCCACATTCGATTCACCGGGATTGGTTCCGTCCTCTGATAAAAACCTTCGCCGACCACTTTCACCCTGCCACACGAACGTTTTAACCGAATGACGACCAACCCATACGACGAATGGCGACTACGGATGCGGAACAGAACTACGTCGAACATCCCTATCTCGCGCCGAACTTCATCGAGCGGCGACTCTACCAGATTCAACTCGCGGGCACCGCACGCAACCATGACACCTTAGTTTGTCTCCCGACCGGACTGGGTAAGACGACGGTCAGCCTACTCGTCACGGCGGAACGCCTGAACGAAGTCGGCGGGAAGGCTCTCTTGCTCGCGCCGACGAAACCGCTGGTCAATCAGCACGCGGATTTCTATCGAGAGGCGCTCTCGGTTCCGGACGATGAAATCGTCGTGTTCACCGGGGAAGTACGCCCCGACGAGCGCTCGGAGTTGTGGGATTCTTCGACAGTCATCATCGCCACGCCGCAGGTGGTGGAGAACGACTTGGTCGGCGGCCGAATCGACCTCGGGCCGGTCACGCACATCACCTTCGACGAGTGTCACCGAGCGACTGGCGATTACGCCTACAATTACATCGCCGAGCGGTATTACGCGGACGCCCGCGACCCACTCGTTACCGGAATGAGCGCGTCTCCGGGCGGTGACAAAGAGTCGATTCTGGAGGTCTGTGAGAATCTTGGACTGCAAGAAGTCGAGGTGATGACCGAGGAGGACAGCGACGTTTCGACCTACACCCACGATACCGAAGTCGAGTGGGTTCGCGTCCAACTTCCCGACGAGATTCTGGAGATTCGTGACGCACTGAACGAAGTCATCTCCGACCGACTGGAGCGCCTGAAACAACTCGGCGTCGTCAACACGACGCGTCCGGACATCTCGCAGAAGGATTTGAACAAGGTTCGGGGCGAGTTGCAGAAGCTCATCGACAACGACCAGTCGGAGGGGTACAAAGGTATGTCCGCTCACGCGGAGGTGATGAAACTCCGCCGAGCGGTCGAACTCGCGGAAACCCAGAGCGTCGAATCCCTCCGTCGGTACTT
>CAYNQM010000092.1:0-6657 GCA_964399275.1 uncultured Haladaptatus sp. | reverse complement strand
CGAACGCCAGCGCAACTCGGCCCGGTCGTCGGGGGCGTCGAAAGCGAGCCAACGCATGGTGTCGGAGCCCAAAGTGCAGGAGGCGATGCGGAAGGCGGTGCAGTACGACGACCGCCATCCCAAGTTCCGCAAGGCGCACACCTACGTCGCACAGACGCTCGTGGACGGCGGCGAGCGAATCATCGTCTTCACCGAATCGCGCGACACGGCGGAGACGCTAACCGAGTTCTTCGGCCAGCACTTCGACGCCCGGCGGTTCGTCGGGCAAGGCGACAAGGAAGGAAGCGACGGAATGACTCAGAACGAACAGCAGGAAGCCCTCGACAATTTCCGCGCTGGCGAGTTCGAAGTGCTAGTTTCGACTTCGGTCGCGGAAGAAGGGTTGGACGTGCCGGAAGTCGATTTGGTGCTGTTTTACGAACCCGTCCCGACTGCGGTGCGCTCGATTCAGCGCAAGGGACGAACCGGACGCCAAGCCCAAGGGCAGGTCGTCGTTCTGCTCGCAGAAGACACTCGTGACGAGGCGTACTTCTGGATTTCCAAGCGCCGGGAGGACGAGATGGAAGAAGAACTGCGGGAACTGAAAGGCGTCGCCACGGAAGTCGAGGAGGAACTCGACAAATCACAGCAGACCCTCGGCGACTTCGGTGGCGAAGGCCGGGACGAAGTCAGCCACGGGTTACAGGAGTTCGACACCCGCGAGGCGGAGTCGGACACGAAGGAGAAAAACGCAGACGAGATGGAGGGCGTCGTGGCCACCGCCCGCAAGCGCGACAACAGCGAGAACGTCGAAATCGTCGCCGACCAGCGCGAACTCGACGCGAACATCGCCCGCGACCTCTCCGCTCGTGAGGGCGTGGACGTTCGCCTCGAAACGCTCGCAGTCGGTGACTACGTACTCAGCGACCGGGTCGTCGTGGAGCGAAAGTCGGTGGCCGACTTCCTCGACACGCTGGTCGGCGGCGACCGCTCCGTCTTCGAGCAGGTCGGCGATATGAGTCGTCACTACGCTCGTCCTATCGTCATCATCGAGGGAGAGGGACTGTACGAACAGCGAAACGTCCACCCCAACGCGATTCGCGGTGCGCTGTCGTCGTTGGCCATCGACTTCGGTGCGAGCGTGCTCCGAACCGAAGACGAGAAAGATACCACCGACTTGCTCGAAGTCATCGCCACGCGGGAACAGGAGGTGAGCGAGCGCGAGGTCTCGGTGCACGGGGACAAACACGCCAAGACCCTTCCGGAGCAACAGGAGTACGTCGTCGGTTCCATCGCGGACATCGGCCCCGTGACTGCTCGCTCGTTGCTGGAGACGTTCGGAACCGTTCAAGCCGTGATGACGGCGGGGAAAGACGAACTTATGGAAGCGGACGGGGTCGGCGAGATTACGGCCGACCGCATCCGGGAAGTCGTCTCCGAGGAGTACGACTCGTAAGCAGTGGTTACTGAGGGACAGTATCGGGCTCTACTGCCCACATCTTGGCATGGGTAAACATGGCCTAAAAGCGCTTCATTCGATCCAGAATGGCTAGGCTGAACCTGCGTAAACGACGTGAACGGTCAGTCCCAACTAAATGCCCCGAGAGTATTTACACGGATGAGAGTAAGCCATGTCACCTCTGACCACGATGCAGGAAGAGGAAGAGGCGCTGGATACTGAGGAGTTATATGGTAATCCGCAGCACGAAACTGCTGGACAGGTGAGCGAACAGGAACTGTACGGCGAGCCACAACACGACGTCGCCGACGACTGCTTTCCCGCGGAATTCGACCCCGATTTCGGGCACCTGATGAACTGGTTCGACTACCCCAACGAACAAGACGGACTGTTCGTCACGGAACGATAGTTACCGGCACTTTTTCGGCCCGGACGATGGTTTCGGCGGCACTTCCGACGATAGCCCGTTCGATAGTCCCCGAGCCGTGATGCCCCATGATGACGTGATCGTAGCCGTTCTCTTCCACGAGTTTGAGGACGTTCTCACCGACGCGGTCTGCCGGTCGGAACTGGAGTTCTACGTCCGTCGATAAGGTCGGTTCTGCTTCGATGTCCTCGGCTTCGAGCATGTTACGCGCTCGGCCAAGGATTTCCTCGGTAGCTTCGGTCTTTTCGTCGGAGAAATGGACAACGTGGATGGTCGCGTCGAACTGCCGAGCGAACTTCGCGGCGAACTCCAAGGCTCGAAAACTACAGTCGGAACCGTCGATGGGTACGAGTATGTCCATGCCGGTACGTCGTTCCGGTCTGGGTTTAACGCTTCGCCCAGTTTTCTCGATTTTCACCCACAAATTCAACGACATCCAGAACTGACCTTTCCCGCCGAGCCAAGCTACCTCCGGATTCGGTTGTTTGTCCGACGAGGGAGTCTCACCGCCTCACACGATCTAACGCCGCCAGCGCCTCCGCCGCTTCGCGCGTCGCGGCCAACTGCTCGCGGGCGCGCCCCACGTCGTCGGTCGCTTCTGCTTCCTGTGCGAGTCGCGTCAACTTCCGAACCAGCGCATCTCGCGCCTCCGCGAGGTCGCCCGTGCCGACTTCAGCGTGGCCGGTGTCGGCGTGCGGTTCCGATTGGCGCGGTGCCGACCCCCGTCCGCGGGAGTCGTCGGTTTGACTCGGCGGCGAACGTCGCGGTTGGCGTGGCGGTTCCTGTGGTTGGCTGACGCGAGCAGGTTGACCACTCGTTTCTGCCGCTTCGACTTCGCTCGAACCGTCGTCTGCCGTCTGGGAAGTTCCCTCGGCAGTCGCCCCTTCGTCGCTCGCTTCTTCGGGCGATTCCTCCGCTGGTTGCTGCTGTTGACACGTCGGGCAGAACTCGGTTCCATTCTGGCGGAAAATGGGGTCGCCACAGGTATCGCAGTGTTTCCCCGTCATCGTCGCGCCCTGCAACAGCAGTTCGCTCATTCGCTGTGTCGCCTTCCGCTCCTGCTGGTCTGCCTCGTATTGCTGGCGGAGTTTCTCCCGCTCCGCTTCCTTATCGAAGTCGCTCATGTACGAGTAGAGACTGTCCAGGTTCTTGCCCCTTTTGCTCGTCCTCGCGCGGCCGGAGGTTTATATACCATGACGCGGCCAAACCCGCCGTGGCGAAGATTCCCTTCAGCGAACTCGAAACCGCCGCGTACTGCCCGCGAAAACTCTACTATCAGCGCCGAGACGAAATCGAGATACCCGACCTCGTGGCCGAACGGCGACAGCTAGCCTTCGAGTACGACGACCTTCTCGACGCCGATTTGACCGACCGGCCGCTCGCGGTCTCGCCCGCAGAGTTTCGCTCGAATCTCGATCACGCGACCGAACTGGATGCGTGGCCGGAACTCGTCTCCCCCACCGACCGCGAACGACTCACTGACGGGAAGGACTGTCGCGGAATCGTCCACAAAGTCCTCGACCTCGAAACGCCAGTTCCGTCGATGGTGTTTACCGGAGAACCTCCCGAACACGGCGTTTGGGAACCGCAGACCGTTCGCACCGTTGCCGCGGCCAAGGCGCTCTCGTGGGAGCACGATTGTCCCGTCGAGCGTGGGTTCGTGGAATATCCCGCCTACGGCATCGTCCGCGAACTTCGACTCGGAACCCGTCGCAAAGCAACCTACCGTCGCGCGCTTCGCACTGCTCGCGCAATCGACGGGCCACCGCCACGACTGAAAAACGAGTCGAAATGCGAAACTTGCGACTACCGTTCCGAATGTGGTGTCAAAACGCGGTCGCTTCGGTCACTGCTCGGCGGCTAACCACGCCTCGATTTCGTCGGCGTTCTCGCCGCGTCGGACTATCTCGTCGCATTCGACGTTCACCACGGTACTTCCCGTTTCGCCTGTTTCGCCGCCGTCGATGACGACTTCGGCAGCGTCCCGGATTTCGGCGTCGAGGTCGGCGATGCGCGTCACGCTCGCTCGGCCGCTCACGTTCGCGCTCGTACTGGTAATCGGGGTCGGCGCGACCCGGCGAAGGAGTTGCAACGCCAGTTCGTGGTCGGGAATCCGAACCCCGACTCGTTCTCGGTCAGCGGTGAGCACGTCCGGAACGCCGTCCCGCTTCTCGCAGAGGACGGTGACGGGGCCGGGAAGAAACTCCTCCATGAATTTCCGTTCGCGGTCGGTCGGTCGGACGTAGGAGAGGGCTGACTCCACGTCGGGTACCGCGAGCGAAATCGGTTTCTCGTGGGGGCGGCGTTTCGCCTCGAATACTCGCTCGATGGCGTCCGGGTCGAGCGCGTCTGCGCCGAGACCGTACACCGTCTCGGTCGGATACACGACGAGACTCCCGTCTCGAATCGCACGCACTGCTCCTTCGATCTCGTCCATACTCACGTTTCGACCGTTGAACGAAAAAAGCGTAGCGTCGTCTTTCTCGTGACGAGGCCGCGGTCGCTGTTGAGTCGCGTTTTCTATCACGTGTGGGCGATGATGTAACCACCAGCGTACTGTTCGGTCGTCGTTCGGCGACGATTTACTGCGGTCGCAAGAAACTGGTTTCGTCGGGCGACGCTTCGATTCTACCGCGTATCTTCGGAAATGTCGAAGACTCCGTTCCGGAAATTACCGTTCTTCGATTGCGCGCTCGACTTCGTCGTAGTCTGGAAAGTCGGGCCACTCCGTGGCGACCCACGCGTATTCGACCGTCCGCTCCTCGTCCAGCAGGAACATCGCAGGCCGAGGTTCGCTGATGCCCGCCATGCCGTCAACGTCGTGGTTGATTCCGTACTCCTCTGCTACCTCGTTTGCCGGGTCGCTGAACAGCCGATACGCTATTTTGCGCTCTTCGATGAGCGTCTTGTGCTCGTACGGCGACGAGATGGAGAGGCCGACGATTTGTATGTCGTACTCGTCGTCCCACGCGCGTTCGCGCAGTTCGTTCCAGACGTAGGTGGCCGGAAAGCCGCCGTCCATCGTGTGGAAGACGAGCAGTGTCGCGCCGTCGGCGGTCACGTCAGAGAGCGAAGCGTCTTCCCAGAACTCCTCGTTGACGAGCGGTCGCGTGAAATCGGGCGCGGTCTCTCCGACTTCCGGGTAGTCTGCTTCCCCGAGTTCGACGACGTCGAAGTCCACCATCAGTTGGCTCCTCCGTAGGTATTTTCGAGATACGCGACGATGTTGGCGCTCTCGCTCATCGTCACGCCCGTCTTTTCGTCCACGATGGCGGGAACGGTTCGTTTTCCGCTAATGCGCTTCACGACGTTTCGCTCCGAGTGCATCGGTTCCACGAATCGGGATTGGTACGCGAGGTCGTACTCCTGTAGCTTTCGAACCACGCGCTCGCAGTAGGGACACGCTTGCAATCGATACAGCGTGATGGCGGGGTCTGCCGTTTCGGCGCTCATGGGGACGTATTAGGACGAAATATCCGTAAGGGCTTCGCTCGCGGCAGTTTCGCCCGTCGTACCCTTCAGCAAAAGAATAAAGAGTTAATCCTGCTGACGCTCAAGGTGGGTTATTGAATGACACTCTCTTCGATACTGGTCGTCCTCATGCAGACCACTCCGCTGGATAGTGTGCTCGGTTTCCAACTCTCCGGTTCGGTCGTGCTGTGGGGAGGTGCCGCCGTTATCACCATCCTCATCGGATTGTCGGCGTTCTTTTCGTCTTCGGAAATCGCGATGTTCTCACTCGCCCAACACCGGGTCGAAGCGCTGGTCGAGGACGGCGCTCCGGGCGCCGAAACCGTCGCGGCGCTCAAAGACGATCCGCACCGACTGCTCATCACGATTCTGGTAGGTAACAACATCGTCAATATCGCCATGTCTTCGATTTCGACGGGACTGCTCGTGTACGCTGGCTACTCACAGAGCACGGCAGTCGCAGTTGCCACCTTCGGTATCACTGCACTCGTCTTGCTGTTCGGCGAGAGCGCGCCGAAATCGTACGCCGTCGAGAACTCCGAATCGTGGTCGCTCCGAATCGCTAAGCCGCTCAAATACTCCGAATACCTTCTGCTCCCGCTCGTCATCCTCTTCGACTACCTCACGCGCCTCGTCAACCGCGTCACGGGCGGCCGCTCGGCCATCGAGACTTCCTACGTCACCCGCGACGAAATTCAGGACATGATTCAGACGGGCGAACGCGAGGGCGTCATTGAGGAGGACGAACGCGAGATGCTAGACCGCATCTTCCGGTTCAACAACACCATCGCCAAGGAGGTGATGACTCCCCGTCTCGACATGACCGCCGTGCCGCAGGACGCGGAAATCGACGACGCAATCCAGACGCTCATCCAGTCGAACCACGAGCGCGTGCCGGTGTACGAGGGCAGTCTGGACAACGTCATCGGCATCGTCAACGTTCGTGACCTCGTGCGCGAGAAGAACTACGGCGAAGCGGGTGACGGTCTCAAACTCGCCGACGTGATTCAACCGACGCTCCACGTCCCCGAGAGCAAGAACGTAGACGAACTGCTGACCGAGATGCGCGAAAACCGGATGCAGATGGTCATCGTCATCGACGAGTTCGGCACCACGGAGGGCCTCATCACGATGGAGGACATGATCGAGGAGATCGTCGGCGAGATACTCGACGTCGAGGAGGAACAGCCCATCGAGTTCGTCGACGACCACACGGCGCTGGTCCGCGGCGAGGTCAACATCGACGAGGTCAACGAGGCCCTGGAGATCGACCTCCCCGAGGGCGAGGAGTTCGAGACCATCGCGGGCTTCATCTTCAACC
>CAYNQM010000091.1:8484-12676 GCA_964399275.1 uncultured Haladaptatus sp. | reverse complement strand
GCCGTCGATGCGGATGAATCGGCCGCCGATGCGGATGAATCGGCCGCCGATGCGGGCGAAGACCGTGCACAGGCGAGTGCACGGTCGGAAATCGTTCCGGAAGACGAACTACCGGAGAAACTGGAGCACTCGGAGGATGACTCCGAACTCTCCGACGAGAATCAACCGAGCCTCGAAGAACTCCGAGAAGAACTCAACAGTCAGTTCGAGAGCATCAAGGTCGTCGAACCCGGTCAGTACGAGCTCAATCTGATGGAGCTGTACGAACGTGACGAGTACATCATCGCGCTCAAAGAAAACGGTCGATACGTCATCCAAGTCCCCGACTCGTGGACTGGCTCGGCCGACAGCTAATTTCTCTTTGAAATCCTCATTCTCTTCTCGAACTCCGACACTCTCGGACTTTCCAAATTTCCGCACTCTCGGATTTGGTCGAAATCTTCCTCTACGTCTTCGGCGCACTGCTCGCGTTCGCCGTACTGGCGAGCATCGCGTTTGACGACCTGTTCGACGACTTAGAGCCAGACCACGACTGGCGACTCGTCGTTTCCTCGATGGTTCACGTCGCGGCGACGTTCGGGAATCCTCTACCGAGCTACGCCATCCTCGTCGCGCTCAAACCCGGATTTCCTGCGAACTGGACGTTTCTCGCCCTCGGTTTCGAGGGAACGTTCACGTACAACGTGCTGTTGCTCCTCGAAAACGGGTTCACGCGCTTTGTCGTCTCGAAAATCGAGACGATTGGTGTGGGTACGTAACCCGAATCGCTCTCCATTGCTCTTTCACCGTCGAACTCGTCCATCGGGTTTCCGCATCGCCAAGACCCTTTACTCCGGAATGCTAACGGTGGACGAATGCTAGCTGACCTCCGGGAACGAATCCAGCGCGTTCTTTTCCTCTTTCCTGCTGGCCTCGCCCGCCTCGGACTGCTCGATCGGGAGAAAGGGGAGGAGGCGTTCGACCTCGCAATCCCCGTGATGGTAACGGGTGGGATGCGAACCCTCCTCCGCGTCGCGGACTTCTTCATGGTGAGTCTCGCGCTCGACGAGAACGCAGTGGCCGCGCTGGAGTTTGGGTTCCAATATTATTTCATCCCCTTCGGACTCTCGCTGGCGCTCACGAGCGGCACTATCAGCGTCGTCTCGCGGTTCAAAGGCGCTGGTGAACACGACAAAGCGGACTTCGCAATCAAGCAGTCTCTGTGGCTCTCGCTTATCCTTGCGATTCCGACGACGATTTTCACGTGGTTCTACGCGAAACCGATGATCGGCGTCCTCACGGACGACCCGACGGTCATCAAACTCGGTGCGATATATCTCAAAATTATCATGATCTCGGTGGCGTTTCGCTTCTGGAGCATGGTCGCGGCCCGCGCACTGGCCGGAAGCGGCGACACCAGAACGCCGATGTACATCCGTCTGCTCACGCTTCCGACCAACATTGCCCTGAACGCGGTTCTCATCTTCGGACTCGGACCGTTCGAGTCGATGGGCGTCGCTGGCGCGGCGTGGGGAACCGCGGTGGCCAACACGCTCGCGGCGGTGCTGTTTACGGCAGTCCTTCTCTCGGGACGCTACTCCGTCAAACTCCCGCTCGGTGGCAGACAGTGGGATTCGGGTATCGCTCACGAAATCGTTCGCGTCGGACTCCCGCTGGCCGGAACCCGACTCTCGCGCACGCTCGGTCGGTTTCCGTTCCTCTTCGTGCTCGGTACGCTCGGAACCGGCGTCGTCGCGGCCTACGCCATCGGTCGGCGGGTGATGCTCCTCGCGTTGATGCCTGCGTGGGGCTACTCGACGGCCTCCAGCACGCTCGTCGGTCAGAGTATCGGCGCTGGCAACGACGAGGCGGCGAACGAATACGGCTGGCAAACCCTGCGAATCGCACTCGCCACGCAACTGCTTCTCGCAGTCATTCTTATCGTCGCTGCTCGTCCCATCGCTCGCGGGTTCGGCACGGGCGAACTCGATTTGACCGTCGAATTCATCCGCGTCTTCGGTCTCGGGGTCGCGGCGTTCAGCATTTCTCGAACCATGCGCGGCGGCCTTCGTGGTGCGGGCGACACGAAGTGGCCGTTCTACGGGACGCTCGTGGGAACCTATCTCTACAAACTTCCCGTCGCGTTTCTCGCGGTTCCATCGGGAATCGTCCTATTTTCGTTCGGGAACTGGTCGTTCGCACCCGGCGTCGGATTGGGTCTATTCGGCGTCTACGCCGCCATCCTCGGCGACATGTACTTCCGGGCGGGCGTCAACACCTTTCGGTTCTGGACGGGTGAGTGGAAACGAATCGCCCACGAATCGGAGGCCGGTGCGGGTGCGCGCGCCGACTGATCTGTGAACTTTCGAGTGGAAACGAAGGGGTTTCGCCTCGACTCGGCAGATTTTAAGCGTTCGAGTGGAAACGCTGGGGCATGAGCACTCCGACGAAAATCGTCATCAGTACCGTTGGACTGACGGCACTCGCCGCAGTCGGCGTCATCGCTAACCTCTGGCTCGTGGCTTGAGTTCGATGTTCGACCAACGAACGCTCCCCGAGGACGTAGCGGCGGTTCGGGATGAACACGCGCCCGACGCGCTCGTTCTCGACTGTTCGACGGATTTCGAGACGCTTCCAGTTCCGGCGCGTGACGACCTCGCGTTGTTGACCGACGAACTGCGTCCGTTTTCCGCGCCCGAAGAGTGGCTACCCGACGACGCCCCCGAACTCCTCCGTCGATTCGCCGGAACTGACCTCGTGGTCGGCATGCCGGGCGACGGCAGTGTCGCGTGGACGAACCAGGCAGATCCACCAGTCGTTTTCGTCAAAGCACGAGTCGAGGGGTCGCCCGAGGAGTTCGTCGATTTCCTCCTCGCAGAGGCGCTGGTCGAAATCGGTCTCGACCTGCCGGAGCAGTTCCTCGAATTCTTCGGCGAACGCTACCGGAAGTTCGCCGAGGTGGTGCCGCTGGATTCGGGAAGCACGTATCAACTCGCCGTCGCACTCTGTGACGCGTACAACGGTCTCCACACCCGGGAGGTGTTCGCGGACTGGCACGACTCCCATCCCCGACTGTTCGAAGCGTGGCAGGACGCGGGCGAACGAATCGAACCCCGGCTGGAAGGAATTTCCCGCGAAGTCACCACTGGTCGAACGGACTTCTCGGACGCCACCGAATTCGCGTGTAGCGCTATTAAACACGGCATCGAACCGCCAGCCCCTTTCTCGGTGCTTGATACGCAGGCCTACCGCGACCACGGTGTCAGCTACGCAATCAAGTGGGCAGAAAAGACGTTACAAACCGAGTGAGTCGATTCGGCTTTCTTCTACACCGCTTCAGTCCCTCGTTTTCCGGTTCTGACCTGACAGGCCTCTTCGATGGGAACGACGAATATCTTCCCGTCGCCCGGCTCGCCAGTGTTCGCGGCATCTCGGATTGCTTCGATAACGTCTTCGGCGGGGATGTCCGCGACGACGCATTCGACTTTCACCTTCTGGTGTAAGTCCACGACGTACTCCTCGCCGCGCCATTGGCCGAGTTTAGCGGGTTGGCTTCCCCTTCCGCTGACGTTCGTCACGGTCAGACTGGGTGCGCCGATGTCGGCGAGCGCGCGCTTTACCTTGGTCAATCTGTCGGGGCGAACGATTGCAGTGACGAGTTTTATCCCGCCGTCGTTTGGAAGACCACCGTCAGCGCGGAGTTGCTCGGTCGAGACCTCGCCCGGCCCGCCGACGCCAAACTCTGGGTAGGTTTCGACGCCGTGTTCCGCAACGTCGAGACCTTCGCGCTCGTGCGCTGGCGTGACGCGGGCCTGTCCGAGTGCCCGTGCGACTCCGAACACCGTGCCAGTCGCTACGATGGTCCAGCCACCGATGAGGGCGACTCCTGCCGCCTGCGCTCCCAGCGTCGAGAGTATCGACCCGAATCCGCCACTCTGCCACGTCCCGACTGCGACGAACGGGTAGGCCAGCGTCCCGAGAATTCCGGCGGAACCGTGAACCGGGAAGACGGCACACACGTCGTCGATGTTGAGACGCTTTTCCACGAACTCGAAGACGAACGGGAGTTGTGCGCCCGCAAGCAGTCCGACTGCGACGCGCTGATCCTCTGCGTGCCGTCACCGCTGGGGCGCAACCGCCAGCCCGACATGAGCTACATCGAGGCGGCCGCGGCGACGGTGGCGCGGGTCGTCACGCCCGGCACGCTCGTGTC
>CAYNQM010000091.1:0-8474 GCA_964399275.1 uncultured Haladaptatus sp. | reverse complement strand
CTGCGACCGCGCCCGGCCAGACGATGTCGTCGGCGATTCCGGTGATACCGACGAGTCCGGCGAGCAGACCATTGGCGACGTACAGCGTATCGACCTTACCGGTACGGAGCATCGAGACGCCACCTGCGCCGATTGCGCCTGCGGCCATTCCGAGCGTCGTCACGAGTGCGACTCGACCGACCGTTTCGAAGGCGGCTAGCGAGAGCGTTCCACCATCGACTGCGAACACGGTCGCGGCGGTGCCGACGTTGAAGCCGTACCAGCCGAAGGCGAGGATGAGCGTCCCCAGGACGGCGAACGTCACGGAGTGACCGGGAATGACGTTCACGCCTCCGTCGTCGTCGAATCGGCCGAGACGCGGCCCGATGACCCACGCCGCGGTCAGTCCTGCGATACCGCCCATCCCGTGGACAATCATGCCGCCCGCGAAGTCGTGGAAACCGAGGGTAGCGAGGACGCCGCCAGCCCACGTGAATCCGACGACGACGGGGTAGATGACCGCCGCCAGCAGGACGGTGTAGGTGACGTAGGTACGGAGTTTACAGCGCCCCGCGACCGCCCCGCTGACGATGGTTGCGGCGGTCATGGCGAACACTGCACCGAACAGCCAACCAACCCAGTCGTTCACGCCGCTGGGTTCGAGGATGGCCGCGAACTCGCCACCGACCGACCACGCTCCGGTTGCACCGGTGAGATAGCCGACGATGCTCGATATCGCCGCCCCCACGAGGAAGAACGCGAGCACGCCGACGCTCCACGTCAACAGGTTCTTGGTCAACTGGTTGGCGACGTTCTTCGAACGCACTTGCCCGGCTTCCAACATGGCGAACCCGGCGTGCATGAAGAAGATGAGGAACGTCACGACCAGCACCCAGAGGAGATTGACGCCCTCCGCGATGACTTCGAGGTCGCTCGCGGACTGCGCGAGTATCGTCAACTCGCTCATTCGTCGTCCCCCTTCGTCGGCATTATGACGACATCATCTGGACGACTGTCCACGAAAACCGAATCTTCTGTCCTGTTCGTTTTCTTCATCACGGTATAACGAAACAGCCTTACTGCTTATAAGCTTGAGTGTTGACAGATTCATCTTTTATCGGATCCGAGTGGTCGAACGACCAGTTTATTATCAAATACAGTCACCTTAAGGTTGTAAAGCGGTCGAAAAGTGGCTGTTCGGTCTCTGATTTCTGGACGAACGTCAACCGTCGAATCGAGTAATCGCCGCGCTCCTCGTCACGTCCTGCGCGCGACGCTTTAGCACACTGAGTAGGTCTTGCCGAACTCGTTCTTTCCGTCGTCTTTCCACCCGGCATCGCGGCCGTGCACCCAGCAGTGCTCGCGAGCAGCGCGACTGTAAGGACATTTGGAGGGCTCGCATACCGGGAAACCATTACCAGAGAAACACAGCTCTCCCCGGTGATTTCGACCGGAGAACAATTGCGGCTCGCTACAATTCGTCGGCGATGTCTTCGGCGAAGTACGTCAAGATGAGGTCTGCACCTGCTCGTTTGATGGAAAGCAGCGACTCCATCGCCGTCTCCTCCAGGTCGAGCCATCCCTTCTCGTTCGCGGCGTGGAGCATCGCGTACTCGCCGGAGACGTTGTACGCGGCGACGGGCTGGTCGAACTCATCGCGGATGTCGCGGACGATGTCGAGGTACGGAAGCGCCGGTTTGACCATCAGCACGTCCGCGCCCTGCTCCACGTCGAGTTCGACCTCGTGCATGGCTTCGCGCGCGTTGGCCGGATCCATCTGGTAGTGTCGCCGGTTTCCGAACGACGGTGCGCCGTCCGCGGCGTCGCGGAACGGTCCGTAGAACGCCGACTCGTACTTCGCGGCGTAGCTCATGATTGGCACGTCGGCGTAGCCTGCGTCGTCGAGTGCATCCCGAATCGCGCCCACCATCCCGTCCATCATTCCACTGGGGGCGACCATTTCGGCACCGGCCTCGGCGTGCGAGACGGCGATTTTCCCGAGCAGGTCGAGCGTCTCGTCGTTTTTGACGGTGAGTCGCGGGTCGTCCACGGCTTCGTCTTCGAGCACGCCGCAGTGGCCGTGGTCGGTGTACTCGCAGAGACAGACGTCGGTGATGACCGTGGCGTCCGTCTCGCTCGTGATTCGGCGCGTGGCTTCCTGTACGACGCCGTCCTCCGCCCACGCGCGAGTGCCGCGTTCGTTCTTCGATTCGGGGATGCCGAACAGCATGACCGCAGAGATGCCCGTTTCCAGCACTTCCTCGACTCTGGGGACGCTCTCCTCGATAGGGACGCGCTCGTGCCCGGGCATGGACTCGATTTCGACTCGTTCGTCGGTCGTCGCATCGACGAAGACGGGCGCGATGAGGTCGTTCACCGTTAGTTTCGTCTCGCTGACCAACTCGCGGATTCCATCTCGGCGAAGCCGACGCGGGCGCTCGGTGGGGTTCATACCGGTGCTACCCGTGGAACACCCAAAACCGCGTCGCTCCGAACGCGGGTCATAACGCATTTAGTACGTCACGTCAATAGCCGTAGCAGATGCAAATCGCCTCGCTCGTCGCAGTCGAGACGACTCCGCTCGTCGCCCTGTTCGCCCTCTCGGTGTTCGGTTTGGCAATCCTCTCGTTCGGTTCCGGCTCGAGCTCCTTCCGGACGTTCCTCGCGGATTACGGTATCATCCTGCTCGTCGCTGGCGTCGCCGTCGCCGCGATTATCGGCATCGCGCTCTTCGTCTTCGGCGACAAGACGCTCGCACAACAGTGGCTCAAACAGTACGGTCTGTTGGCCCTGTTCCTCATCCTCATCTTGGAGGGTGCGATGTTGCTGTATTTCGCGCCGAGCGAGAGTCTGGTTCCGTTCTCCGTCACCGTCCTCGCCTCGCCGGACAACCTTCGAGCCATTGCCGTCATCATCCTCGTCGCCACCGTCGGCGCGACCATCGGTCAGTACGCGCTGTTTTCGTTGGCAAAACGTGGCGGTCGTGAGTACCTGCTCGAAAAGCCGTGGTTCCGCATCAGCGAGTCGTCGCTCGACCGTTTCGATGGCTGGTTTCAGCGATGGGGCCGCGTCATCGTTCCGGTGAGCAACGCCCTGCTGTTCACTCGTGGGATGCTCACCGTCCCTGCCGGGTTCGCCGAGATGCGCGACTGGGAGTTCATCATTCTCTCGGCAATCGGGACGGTGATTTTCCAGTCGTGGCTCGCCGCGTTCGCGATTTACACCATCGAACTTGGCTTACTGGACGCGCTTCCATTCTAATCTCGCCGCTCGCTAGCCCCGATCCTCACTTCCCACTGATATTTTTGGCGTGATGGGAAAACCCCTGAGGGAATCCGATTTGATCAGGAATTGTCTCGGTAATATCATAGCGATAGACCTAACACTCCTGAAAACGTACTTTCGAATGCGCCCGCGTGCCGTTTGTCGCGTGCCATGCCATGAACGATGCGCGGGCGCATTTCCTTTACGAAACTGTCTCTTCACTGGTGCATACTGAGACGGTTCGCTACCGTGAATTTGAAGAAAACCACCCGGGTTCGATAACGGATTCTATCAGCTACACGTGAGAAGGCGGTGCAGACCACTTCAACTTCGATGGGATGCCCACGTCTCTCAACATCCTACCGGCCGGAGATTTCACCGTGTTCAACCGGTATATTGCGAATCCGTGGTGAGACGGATTTCGAGATGGCGGAAGTCACACGACATCGTGCACTAACGACGACCTCCGACGAGCAACGCTCGCTTACCGGGAATATTTCGAATCGAAAGTATATTTTGCTCCCGTTTCCAGCAGTGGTGTATGGAAACGATACGTGCCAACGAATATCACGATATTATCAAGGTGAGCGACCCACAGGTCGCGCCGAACGGCGAGCGGGTGGCATTCGTCCGTTCCGTCCCGAAGGACGACGAATCGTACGAAGCGACGGTGTACGTCGTTCCACTCGGCGGCGGCGAACCGACGCAGTTCACCATCAGCGAAGGTGTTGACAGTTGCCCGCGGTGGAGTCCCAGCGGCGACCGACTCGCGTTCGTTAGCACTCGCGGCGGGGACGACGACCGACCGCAGTTGTGGGTGCTCCCGACCGCAGGTGGCGAGGCCCGACAGGTGACGGACGTTGCTGGCGGCGTCTCGCAACTCGCGTGGTCGCCCGACGGTACCCGAATCGCTTTCGCCCAGCAAAGTACCGCGGACGACCGCGACGAAGAGCGCGACCTCTCGCTCGACGTCGAGGAGTACGAACCCGAAACGCCAGACCCACGCGTCATCGACCGGAAAATCTACCGAGCAGGCCAGCGCTACTTCGACGGCAGACGAAGCCACATCTACCTCGCCGACCTCGCCGACGATTCCGTTTCCCGACTCACCGACGGTGACTTCGATTTCACGAGGCCGGAGTGGGGCGACGCGGAAACGCTCTACTACGGCGTCAAGCGCGAGGGCGACCCGGACGACAACATCATCGTGGACATCGCCGCCTACGACGTCGAGTCCGGCGAGGAAGAAACCCTATTCCAGACCACTGGCTGGGGTGCATCCATGTCCGCGACGGAAGACGGGCGAATCGCCTACGCCTTCACGCCCGAGAAAGCGACGCTTCGCCAGACCGAAGTGAAGGTGTTCGACCGCACGACGGGCGAGACGATAACGCTCACCGAGTCACTCGATAGAACGCTCTCGAACCCGCCGCGGTGGGGCGCGAACGACGAGCGCGTCTACTTCGGTACGCCGGACGAAGGTGACTTCGTCGTCTGGCGCGTTCCCGGCGACGGCAGTGACGATCCCGAACGGGTCGTGAGTGACGGTCACATGACGGATTTTTCGGTCGGTTCTCACGCCATCGCCTACGCGAAATCCGAATGGGACCACCCCGGCGACGTGTTCGTTTCGACTCCCGGCGGGGCGGAAACGCGGCGACTGACGCGGGTTAACGCGGAGTATCTGAACGACAGAGCGGTCTGTCAGCCCGAAGAGTTCTGGTTCGAATCCGACGACGGAACTGAGGTACAGGGTTGGGTGCTCACGCCGCCGGACTTCGACCCCGACGAACAGTACCCGCTCGCCGTCGAGATTCACGGTGGCCCCCACGCCATGTGGTCTACCGCGGGAACGATGTGGCACGAGTTCCAGACGCTCGCGGGACGAGGCTACGTCGTCTTCTGGTCGAACCCACGCGGTTCGACCGGGTACGGCGAGGAACACATGGCGGCCATCGAGCGCGGTTGGGGAACCGTTGACCACGAAGACGTGATGGCTGGCGTAGACGCGGTCGCGGAGCGCGAGTACGTGGACGAGGACAACCTGCTCATCACGGGCGGTAGCTACGGTGGCTACCTCACGTCGTGGATCGTCGGCCACACCGACCGGTTTGCGGGTGCGGTCACGCAACGCGGCGTGTACGAACTCAACAGTTTCTACGGTTCGACGGACGCGTTCAAACTCGTCGAGTGGGATTTCGGCACGACGCCGTGGGAGGAACCCGAGTTCCTCTGGAAGCGCTCGCCCATGGCCTACGCACAGGACGTGACGACGCCGATGCTCGTCATCCACAGCGACGATGACTTCCGCGTTCCGGTGAACAACGCGGAGATGCTCTACCTGCTCCTCAAGAAGAACGATGTGGACACGCGCCTCGTGCGGTATCCACGCGAAGGGCACGAACTATCACGGAGCGGTGAACCGGGCCACGTCGTTGACCGACTGGAGCGCATCGTCCGCTGGTTCGACGGCTACTCGGACTACCACGACGTGCCAGTGGCCTTAGAGCGCGGCGACGATGGCCTATCCGTGGAAGACGACGGAAACGACGAAGACGACGACAGAGACGAATAACGACAATCATACTCATGGATGGGTGAGTTTCGCGCGGAGTATCGCGGGCGAAAATCACGACGTTTCGTAGCGATTCTTCACTGGAAACGAGGGGGTTCGCTCACCACGAACCGTGGAAAGTCGGGGACACTGCGTCGTACTCCGAGCACGACCACGACGGCAGGGGTGGCCGGTCAGAGAACGCGACGACCGCTGGGACGACGATGACGACCACGACAACATCGGGACGACGACAGGCACCGGGACCGCTACGACCACCACGGCTGAACGCGGCTAACACCCGGCTATCGTTTCTATCGTTCTATGGCGACGACAGTACTGCTATTAGGGTGCGTTTCGCTAGCCTGTTGAACCGGTGCGGTCGCTCCGCTTTCGTTCGTTTTTCGACTCGAAAGGAAGGGGTTTCAATCGACGATGATTTCTGAACCGGCGTCATCGGATTCGCGCGTCGGTTGCATCTCGCTCTCGTAGCGGTCTATCCAGTCCGCGAAACATTCGGGACAGAGACGTTGACTGTCGATTTGCGACCTATCGACGGTTAGGCGAATCGTCCGGGCCAGCGCGTCCGTCATCGGTTCTTGACAGTCGTCGCACAGTTCCGGTTCGTCTTCGTCGCTCATGCGCAGTCAATGTGACGCCGGATACATAAAACTCGTTAGGGAAGACGGGGTCGAGTCCAATCTACGCGGGCGGCGCGTACTGCGTTCCGTTAGTCGCCGGTTGCTGTGGTTGATACGGCTGATACTCCACGTCTCGCGGAACGCCCGTACTGGAGAAGGCCAGACGGACGTGGCCGAGCCACGGGATCTTCACTTCGGCGGTGCCGCGAATCCAACTGGACTTGACGGGTTCGCTGATGCGGACGACTTGGTCGTAGGCACCGTTGTTGTCTCCCTTCGTGATGAACCCGGCGTGGGGAGCGGGACAGTTCGGCAGTTCATTGCAGTTCTCCGCGCCGCCGAGGTACGCCGGATTCGCCTTATCGTACCAGTTTTCACCCTCGTCCACCCAGAACCGCGCTCGATGGATGATTGGCGTCTCGTACTTGCTACCGTCCGGCCGGTAGATTATCACGTCTCCCGGTTCACTGAAACTCTTGTATCCGGTTTTCTCCCCCTCTTGATACGTGACGACGCCAGTTCCCGCGTGGGCGGCCTTCGGCACGAACCGGCTTTCGTCCATAATGAAGATGAGGTCGCCACGTTCCATGTGTGGCTCCATGCTCCCGCTTTCGACGGCCACCATCGGCGGCCAGATTCCGCTGATGGCGAACAGAACGAGACCGATTGCGACGACGACGGCGGCGCTCTCCAGCATTTCACGAACGAACACGACTGTCCCGTTGTCGGTGTGTCGGAACCAACGAAGCCACGAGACCAACCCCGACCCCTCCGGGCCGGTATCCCGCACGCCGTCTGGCGACGACTCGTCTGGGGGACTCATTGCGGTAACGTAGACTTTCCCGGGTTGTCAACCTTCTGGGTTAGTTCGCTATATTTTTGCCTCGTCCGCGTGTTTACCGACACGTGCCATTAGAAACCCCGGCTCGAATCGTCAGAGAACTCACGAGCCGAGGGTACAACGCCGACCGGGAAGCGGTGACGCTCCTCGCAAACGCACCCGACCCCGAAGGAGCGCTGAACCGCGCAGTGGAATCCGCCCCCGAAAACGCGCTGAAACTCTCGGTCGAACACGTCAGGGAGGTTCTCGATGCGTCTCCGACGACCGACCAAAACCCCTCCGTTTCTACTGGAACTGCGACCGCCGTATCGCCAGCAACCGACGGGACTGCTCCAGTGGAAACGGAGGGGTCTATGTCACGGAACGAAGCCCTCCAATCGGTGGACATCGAGGGCGACGTAACGGGTCAGAGCACCGGAACCGGCGAGTACGACGACTTCGTTACCGTCTTCCGCGATCGCTTCCAGCAACTCTCGGGCCAACTTCGCGGTCGGGTGAACGCCCGTCCGACGAACGCAGTCGCCAACATGCCCAGCGGAAGCGACGCCGCCATGGTCGGAATGATAAGCGACATTCGCTCGACGGCGAGCGGACACTGGCTGGTCGAACTCGAAGATACGAACGGAACCTTCCCCTGTCTCGTGATGAAAGACAAGGAACTCGCAACCGTCGTGGACGAACTCCTGTTGGACGAGACGATTGCGGTCGAAGGAAGTCTGTCGAGCGATGCGGGCATCCTGTTCGTGGATTCGATTCACTTCCCGGACGTGCCGCGAACCTACAAGCCCTCGACTGCTGACCGTCACGTGCAAGCCGCACTCATCAGCGACGTTCACGTCGGCAGTCAGGAGTTCATGGCCGACGCGTGGTCGGCGTTCGCTGACTGGCTGCACACGAAAGCGGCCGAGACGGTCGAATACCTGCTCATCGCGGGCGACATGGTCGAAGGCGTCGGTATCTATCCGAATCAGGACGAGGAACTCGACATCATCGACATCTTCGAGCAGTACGAGAAGTTCTCGGAGTATCTGAAAGAGGTGCCCGGCGACATGGAAATCGTCATGATTCCCGGCAACCACGACGCGGTTCGCCTCGCCGAACCGCAACCGGGATTCGACGAGGAACTTCGAGACATCATGGACGTTCACGACGCTCGAATCACGGGCAATCCATCGACCGTCACGATAGAAGGCGT
>CAYNQM010000090.1:0-13181 GCA_964399275.1 uncultured Haladaptatus sp. | reverse complement strand
GGGGTCCTCGTACAGGTCGCGCGAGCGGTCTACCCACTTGGGCTTGGGGTAGCTTCCGACGATAGTCGTCAGGATGAAGTGGTCGTTGTCGTGGTCGTCGGGGCGGAACTGGTTTCGTGCGTCGTTCGTGCTGGATTCGTCCGGAATCTCGCTACTCATGCTTTCACCTCCTCGAACTGCGCGGCCGCAGCCAGCGCCGCGAGTTTCTCCTCGAACTTGCTGTACGGTAGGTAGAACGTCTCGGTGTTCGTCGTCAGATAGACGGTCTCGAACTCGTTGACGGGAGTTTGCTCCTCGAACCAATCGACGCGCTCGGCGATGGTGTCCGGCGATTCGACCAGCGTGTTCTGGCCGTCCACGAGACCGAGCGAGACCGAATCTTTCGTCCCATACTCGTTCACGTTGGACAGACAGCCCTCGTGGTCGCTGACGAGGTCGTATCCCACGGCGTCCACGTCGGCGTCGAGCAGGTGCGCGTGAACCTTCTCGTCCAACGAACCGAAGTAGGGTTGGACGACGACGTCCGCGTCGGTCGCGCTGGCCACCACGTCGATTGCTTCGCTGGCCCGAGCGTCCTCGCCGTCTTCCGGCGGGTTCTCCACGAGCGACGGTTCGAGGAGGAACAGGGTTTCGACTTCGGGGAAGGCTTCGACTTCGCCAGCGAGAAAGTCGGCGACTGCGGCGAGGAACTCCTCGTCGTCGCCGTAGAATTCGTCGGTGGCCAAATCGGCGAGCGAGTGGGGTCCGGGCAGAACTGCCTGTACGTCGTCAGCGAGTTCCGTCGTCGATTCTAGTTCGACAGCAACGTCGCCGTCGAACGTGAGTTCGTCTACGACCACGGGGTCGCGGTAGAAGTTGTTGTTGTCGTAGTAGCGCACGATGCCCTGCGTCTCCACCGAGTCGTGAACCGCGAGTGGGTGAGCGAGCATATCGTCCCAACGCAGTTGCCCTTCGACGATTCGGTCGAGTCCGGCGTCCTGCTGTGCCGTCACGACGTCCGCGCGAGCGTCGTCGTAGACCGCGGTCAGTTCCGGGCTCTCGTCGCCGGAGATGAGGTCGCCTTTCTGATGTCCTTTCAAATCGGAGAGGTCGTCTTTCGCCCAATCCGGGAGCGGGTACACCCCAACTGTAGTTGCGATACGCTCGGTCATGTGACCGAACTTACGATATGCCATCTTTTAATATTTTCCATTCCATAATATTACCAGAGGTAATTATCGGATCAGCTTTAGAATGGAGAGCGTCTCGAACGGAAACGACTCGTCGCGCAGTGCGACGGCGCTAAACCCGTTTTCGCTCGCACGCGAGACGACTTCCTCGACGCCGGAAAGACTACTGACGAGGAGGAACACCCGACCCTCCGGTGCGAGCACGCGACCCACCGAATCGAGAAACGGGTCGATGATTTCGCGTCCCGATTCACCGCCCGACAGCGCGCGCTCCATCCAATCGTCGCGCTCCTCGTCCGGATCGGTCGGAAGGTACGGTGGATTGAACAGCACGGCGTCGAACACGCCGTCCCGGAAGGACGAAACGAAACTGGCTCGCACCGCTTCGACACCCCGCTCGCGCGCCTGCCGACACGCATGGGGATTCACGTCCGACCCGAGCACTCGGGCACCCGTCTCGTTTGCGACGAACTCTGCGATATACCCCGACCCCGTGCCGACCTCCAGCACGAGTTCGTCGGCAGCGACGTTCTCCGCCGCAACCTCCGCCAACAGGTGCGAATCCTCCGCCGGTTGGTACACGGCCGTCTCGACACCACGTCGTTCCGCGAGGTCGGTCATTCGTCCCCTCCGTCCTCGCCGTCGGGTTCCCCACTGTTACCGGACTGTGGTTCAGTTTCCCCTCCGTCAGCAGTCGGGCCGAGTTCGCGTCGTTCTTCGCGGGCCACCTGAAATCCGCCCGTTTCCTGTCGCCCCGACAGTTCGCGCTGCGGGAACGGAATCTTGATTCCTTCGCGTTCGAACGCGTCCTTGACCGCGCTCATGACTTCGGTTCGGGCGCGCCACTTTCGTCGGGCGCTGGGTTTGTCTATCCAGAACCGCAGGCCGAGCACGACCGCCGAGTCGGCGAACTCCTTCGAGACGACTTCCGGCGAAGGAACCGTCAGCGCGTCGTCCACGTCACTCATGGCCGACTTCGCCAGTTCCGCCGCACGGTCTACGTCCACGTCGTAATCCACGCCGATGTCCACCTCCAGTCGGAGGCGGCCTTTCTGACTTCGGTTGATGATGGTACTCCCGCCGACCACTTCGTTCGGAATCATCACGAACTCGCCGTCGAACGTCTGGATGCGCGTGTTGACGATGGAGATGTCGGTGACGATGCCTTCCTGTTCCTCGATTTCCACCCAGTCGCCGATTTCGAACGGACGGGAGAACATCAGCATGAATCCCGCCAACAGCGACCCGAGGGTCTGGCGCGCCGCCATTCCGACCACGATGCCGAGGAACCCAGCACCGACCAGCAGGCCCGTGAGGTCAACGCTCCAGAATCCGAGCACCGCGGCGAAGCCGACGACGTACACCGTCATCTGTGCGACGCGAACGATCACTTGCGTCTGGTGCTGTGAGAAGGCGTCGCGTTTCTTCGTCATGCGCTCGATGGCCTCCTTCAGGATACCAGCGGCAACGTACGCCACAGAGAGAGTGACCACAGTTAGCGTGACATTGACCGCAGTTTTCGTATTGACATCCCAATCGTCCGGTATGATGAGTCCCGTATTGACGAATTCCCATAAAAAAGCGATCGTCGTCCCCGCTAAAAAGAGATAGATGCCGACCCCTCCGACGATGATGACGTTCGCCATCGCAGGTTGCATCTTCTCTTGCAATTTCGGGCGACCTCGCCACGCGAGGACGAGAACCGCAACTATGGAGAGGGCGACGAAAACGGTAATCAGTACCCGAACATCAAGCATTTCGATATCGCCGATTTGCCGATACAGGGTCTGCATCAACCACCACCTCGACCGAACTCGTCTGCGACTCGCGCCATCGCCGCGAACTGGGCGGGCGTGACGTTACCGGCCCGCTTTCGCAGGATGTCCTCGCCCAGCACGTCGGGGTCAGGGTCTTCGAGCGCATCGACCACCGCGTCGGGGTCGTCCAACCCAGAGATGTGACCCGTGTTGCGAATCGCGTTTCGAATCGTCTTCCGACGCTGGGTGAAGACGGCTTTCACGAAGCCGAGGAAAAATTCGTCGTCGTCCACCTCGTACTCCGGTTTTCGCGGCGTCGTGCGCACGATCGCGCTCGACACCTCGGGGGCGGGCGAGAACGCTTCGCGCGGAACCGTCTCCACGACTTCCACGTCGGCGTAATGCTGTGCGGAGACGGACAGACGCCCGTAGTCGTCGGTTCCGGCCTCGCCAGCCATTCGTTCCGCGAACTCGCGCTGGAACATGAGCAACGTCGGGTTGCCGTAGGGGAGCAGTCGGAACGTGATTTCGCTGGAGATGCCGTAGGGAAGATTGGCGATACAGGCCGTAAAATCGGGTAGTTCGACGCTCAGAGCGTCACCCTCCACGACCGTCAGCCGTCCCGCTTCGCAGTCGTCCGCGAACTCCCGGTGCAAGAATTCGGCGAACTTTGGGTCGCGTTCGACGACCGTCACGCGGTCTGCCACGGCGAGCAGGCGGTCGGTCAGCACGCCCGGGCCGCCACCGATTTCGAGGACGTGCGACAAATCCATCTCCTCGGCGTACTCCGGAATGCGGTTGACCACTCGGTCGTCCACGAGAAAGTGCTGGTCGCGGTTCGGGTCGGCCCGGACACCTGCCCGTCGAATCAGAGCGTCGGGGTCTCTCGTACCGTGTTCTTCGCGTGGCGAACGTCTCATCGTTAGCTCTGTGTATCGGAGCGATTGGCGTAAACCCACCGAGTTGCAGTGAGAACCGGCCGCCATTCTTACTATAGTAACCGCTGAATTGTTGAAACGAACGGAAACCCGACCAAGACCCGACGGAGTCCGATATCACCGAAATACAATTCGTGGAGTATCGACCACAAAGAACACGAAAACGCCGGATACGTAGGTGAAAGGAACTGTCTGACTAAGAGGATTTAAACAGAGCTACTGTATTCACATTCGACGAGTAGTTGTCGGCCACTGTGATAGTCAATGAAACGGACGGAGGGGGTGCCAATCACGGTGCAAAATCCCAACGGTACCATCTGACGCAATGCAGCATCTCGCAAGTGGAGTATAGTTACAGATCGTACGAGTGCCGATTGTACAGAACCCGTCACACGTCAAGCACGCTATCTCTGTTTACCACAGAAGTACAGAAACCGCAAGCTAACAGAGCAATGGCCACACAAAGAGAAAATAACCGTTATGTCGGGGAAAATCTCTTAGGGAGAGATGGTTGTGATCATGTACGTGTCGAAATAGTCACCGACCAACAGCTCCCGCGTGTTGCCCCAGCCAGTATTGGTTTTTAGATATAGATTGGTTCCAATTAATTCATTATCTTCTTCATAGCCAGTAATCGTTTCGGTGTGTCCAACTGGAGCATCCCACCCTGTTGCCTTCACGTCTTGGGTACTACTTTTCCCACTTTCTTTGTCACCCAGAGTGCTGACGATAGGCGGGTTATTATTATTGACGCCAGACTTTGCGGCATTTGGTCGCCCATAGTAACAATTCTGCGCACTATAGTTGTTCTCCCCATCGTACTTTTCTATACCTCCATCAATGTTCCACGGCCACGTCATTCCTTCTTTCCCATTGATTGTTCCAGTGTTCATCTTGTCGGCAAGGGTAAGGACAAGGTTCTCCCGATCTCCGTAATTTGTATCTTCATGATATCCAATCGCCATCCCAGCTGCGAGAGGGGAACAACCTGGCCAGTCATTTCCGATGTCGTTCCCGTTCCAGTTTGGCACGTATCCATTGACTTCACCGCTTCCCATACTGCTCGGTTCTTTCGACTGTTGTTCAATAACTTGTCCAGCACTCTCGAATCGGTTCTCATTATCTAATGTATAATCCGAGGTAGCGTGTTCAATAGGAATGGAGGATCCCGTCATGAAATCGATATATTCATCATCGTTTGATGTTTCAACGACCCCAAACGAGAGCGGGCTCTGGTTAATATAGTAGGCAGCGTCGGGGATTTGGTCATGTGGTGGTTTGCTTGTACCCCATTCGAGTACACCTGGTTGACTCGAATCCGCCCCGACAGTCATGTGGCCTACTGTATTTTGGTCGGCTTTCACCGAAAAAACCCACGCGGTGGGGTAGTAGTCGCCATCTTCCGTAATTGCGTAGTATAGTTCTCTGTCAGCAACTTTACCGCGTTTGAATGCGTTGAAGTCTTTCCGTTCCTCTATCTGTTTGCGTTTCAGCTGAGCCATCTTCGTCGCTCGTTTGGCTGATATGTCAGGATGATCTGTCTCTTTTGCTCCTGCAGGCGAAACGACACCTGTCGGAAGCAATGCTACAGAAGTGGTCTTCAATAGTTTCCGACGACTGATTTGATTGATGATTTTTCGAGTCATCGATATTGTATATTCTTTCCATCCTTTTAATTATATCGTTATTATAATATTTTATATTATTCTTCAAAAATCACAGTACAATATATACTGGGCGTGTATACAATTATCAACAAAATATATTAAATATTATTATAAGTATGGTTGTTTATAATTTAGCAAATCAGCAGGTCTTTCATTACATAGTCTACAGAGGCAGAGTTTCAGGCTGGTTCCCCTCCAGTTTCCGATCCTTTGATTTTATTGATTTTTGAGTATATATTATTTAATAATAGAACAAAGGCAAGAAAGCTGCTGACAAACAATGCGATAGCAGCGCCAAGAAATACGCCTGATCCGGCCGTGAACAATCCAGTACTAGCCCACACGATGACCAGTAAAGTCCCTCCACCAAGAACAGAGATGAGCATAGATCCGATGTTAGTCCCCTCAGTCACGGGCGTCAGAAGTGCACTTATTGCTAGAAGTCCAGGCACAATGAATGAAATAATAATTGAAAGCGTAGTGGACACTGTTGAGCCCGGGGGCTGGGTTACGAGTGCTATCATCGAAACTGTTGTCATTACGGCCAAACCGCTCTGGATTATTCTCAGTTGAGAGCTTCTGTTCATTGCATATACGATTTTAGTGCACATAATATAAGATTAATGGACACTGTCTAGTTCTATACCTCCTCGATCGGTGTCTTTCCGTCGAGAGCGTGATGCGGTCTCTGGCGGTTGTAGTAATGCAGCGAAACGATTGGACAGGCTATCGACCGCCTCGGCGAGAAAACGGGATGCGCTCTCGGAGTTCGCACAGAAGCATCTCGAAAGCGACGAGACGGACTCGAGCTGACTGTAAACGGGGGAGATGCCGGGATTAGTCGCGCCGTGCGAACGTCCGATACTTCAAGTCGTCTTCCCGAATCTCTTCGAGAATTCGTTCGACCAACACGCCTTCCGGGTCGTGCAGTCCCGCGACTCGGTCTTCGAGGTCGTCGAAGCTTTCGAAGGGTTGGCGCTTTCGCGCTTCGAGCACGTTGTTCCGCAGTTTCTTCCCGATTCCCGGTAGCAGGTTCAACTGGTGGAGACGGAGCGTAATCGGTTGCGCATCGTTGTAGAAGTCCACGAATCGCTCCTCGTCGCGTTCGACGATGTCCACCACGGCGTGTTCGAGTTCCGACTGTGCGGCGGACGTGAGGTCGTCGTCGTCGATTTCGTGGATACTTTCGATGTGTTCGCGGGCCTCCGGCGGTTCGACCGGGATGCTGTCACCGATGCCGACGCTCGTTTCTTTTTCGAGCGTGAGTTCGAGGAGGCGGAAGTCAGACTCCGTCAGCGCATATGCGACTGGCTCTTTCTGATACTGCGGACGGTCGTCTTCCGCCCGTCCGTGGGGGAGAAAGTCGAGCACCACAGCCATTGCTTCGCGGCCACTCTCGGATTCACTCATTGCCGGATAGTACGGTCACGAACAACTTAAAGAATCGGTGACTCAGTCGTACTTTGCCACGACGTTCAGGATGTCGTCCAGTTCGTCACCTGAGAGCGTGAACCGTTCCTGCGCGTAGATAGCCCGCAGTTCGTCGCGGTCTTTCGGCAGGAGGTCGGTGATTTTGAACGCCGTCGGTTCGTCTACCTTTTCGAGTTCGAGCAGGTCGGTCACGAGTTCGCGGGTTTCCTCGGCGTCGAGGGCCGCGAAGCGATTGACGTGCTCGATGGCCCGAGAGAGGTTGTACGGCATCTCACGGGTTTCGTCCAGTGCGCGGTCTTGCTCGATTTCCGCGAGCAGATCCTTGGCTTCCGCCGTCGTAAGATAATCCTCGTCGACCTTTTCCTTGAAAATCGTCATGCGTTACTCCTGTGCGCGGAGGTGTGCTGGCTTGGTGATGAGCGTCTTTTCTTTCCCACCATCGTTGATGAGCACTTTGTACGCTTTGCCCTGCCGACCGGCGACTTCGCCGGTGCGACCGTTAAATCGCGGGTGGAATCGGCCATCGCGGACGCTCGGGTCGATTTTGAGGTGGACTTTCTGTCCGTCCTCGTACTCTTGGACAGCACGCTGTGGTGGCGAGGTACCACGTTCTCGGGGGTTGTTCGACAACTTTTCGCGGGTGCTGTGATACGGTCCATTCGAACTCGGCATAGTCGTATGACGCTCTTGTTCGGTGACGGTTATAAAAGGTGCGTTCCGCGACTGCGACGGGGGAGCGTATTTTCCTCCTACTCCCCGGAATTTAAATACGAAACCGAAACCAACCTCGGTGGACGTTTCCGGTCGGCACCGAGAACCCCCGCACCGACCAACAGTCTGCCTAACCCAGTCGGGTGCGCCAATCGACCGAGTGACGACTCTGATCTCCTGAATTCAACCGAAGTAGTCGGCGAGTCGTTCCGCCGCCTCCTCGACGCGGGGCGACACGAGCGCGAACCGAATCCAGTCGTCCCGCGAGGAGCCGAAGGCTTCGCCCGGCATTCCCGCGACTCCTGCCTCGTCGATGAGTCGTTCGACGTTCGAGAGTGTTCCGGGGAACTCCGAGAAGCGCGCCATGACGTAGAACGCGCCATCCGGTTGCGAGTAGTTGGCACCCGCTGCATCCAGCGCGTCGGTGAACGTCTCAACCCGCGATTCGAGCAGGTGACGGTTCTCCTCGTAGTAGTCCGCCGACGTTTCGCGGAGCGCGTGGAGCACCGCGTACTGCGCCGGGCGACTCGTCGCTACGTTCGTCAGCATGTGCCGCGTTTTCGCCACGTCCACCAGTTCCGGCGGGAAAATCGCGTAGCCGACCCGGAAGCCGGTGATGGCGAGCGACTTGGAAAACGAGTTGGTGACGATTCGGTGGTCGGAATCGAACGAAAGCGCGCTGGTAAACTTGCCGGAGAAGTCGTAGTGGTCGTACACTTCGTCGCTCACCAGCAGTGCGTCGTACTCCTCGGCGATACTGACGAGTTCGCGCATCGTCTCCTCGTCGTACACCGCACCGGTCGGATTGTTCGGGGAGTTCACGACGATTCCGGCGGTGTCTTCGCTCGCCTGCTCTCGGACTGCGTCGGGGTCGAGCGTCCCGTCGCGCTCCGTAGCGACGAACCGTGCCTTCGCCCCGAGCATTTTCGTCTTTCCTGGATAGTAGGGATACACCGGGTCGGTCAGAACGAACTCATCACCGGATTCGCGCTCCATCGCACGAGCCATTGCCAGATAGTTCGCCTCGCCACCGCCGCAGGTGACGACGACTTGCGAGCGGTCAACGTCGCGTCTGGTGGCGATTTCCTCGCGCAGTTCGAGCAATCCTTCGCTCGGTGGATACTGGAAGTCAGCACCGCCGAGGTCGGCGTACTCGTGGAGACCCCCCGCGATGCCCGGCGGTGACCCCCAATCCGGGTTCCCGCTAACCATGTCGATAACGTCGCGATCTGCGTCCGTCGCGTACGACATCACGTGAAAGAACAACGGAGTATCGTAGTCCATACCCGAGGGTCGCAGTACTGGCAAGTCTTTCTTTCGACCCGAAACGATTAGCCGCCGGAAACGAACAATCGAGATATGACTTCAGATGTCGATTCGGATATAGTTCGGTCGTACTACGACCACATCGACGCCGAGGCCTACGAGGACGTGTTCGCTCTGTTCGCGGAGGACATCGTCTACGAGCGACCCGGACAGAGCAGTTTGGACGGAATGGCCGAGTTCCGCGAATTCTATCTCGAAGACAGACCGCTTGAAGACGGCGAACACGAAATCAAGCAGTTGGTCGTCGGCGACGACACCGTCGCCGTCCGCGGTCGGTTCAACGGCGTTCAAGACGGCGAACGCGTTTCCTTCGGTTTCGCTGATTTTCACCGATTCGACGGGGACGGCAAGATAGCCGAGCGCATCACCTACACCGACCGCGATACGGTCTGATTCCGGGCCGGATTCGAAGTACCTGAACCCGCTCGAATCGGGGGTTTCGAACCCGCACTTTCTTTCTCGCTCGTCGCGTTCGCTCAGGCATGAGTTCGGATTCAGCACCAATCGAGCGACGACTGGGGGACGCCCTTCGCGACGTGGGTGCCACCATCGCAACCGCCGAGTCCTGCACTGGCGGTCTCATCGGCTCGCTGTTGACGGACGTTCCAGGGTCGAGTGACTACTTCGACCGCGGATTCGTCACCTACTCCTACGACGCGAAGATGGAACATCTCGGCGTCACCCGCGAAACTCTGGACGAACGTGGGGCTGTGAGCGACCCCGTCGCGCGCCAGATGGCGCGCGGCGTCCGCGACGTGGCTGGTACGACGTGGGGCGTCGCCACGACTGGAATTGCAGGACCGACCGGGGGCACCGACGAAAAACCGGTCGGAACCGTCTTCGTCGGTGTCGCCCACGCCGGTGAGTGGGAAAGCGGTGAGAGTTACGCCACCGTCGAACGCTACGAGTTCGACGGAACGCGAGCGGAAATCAAAGCGAAAATCGCCCGACAGGCGCTCTCCGACGTTCTCGCCGAACTGAGCTAAAAGGGAAAACCTTGATACCGCAGGGTGGGACGTGAAACCGAATGAACCGGAAAGAGCACGTCTTAAACGCCGCTCTCCTGAGCATCGGTCTCGGGTACGTCCTCCAACCGTCGGGGGACACCATCACCTTCTACACCATCGTCGAAATCGGCGTTCCAGTCATTCTTGGTGCGCTCTTTCCCGACGTCGATACCGCGTTCGGCAAACATCGAAAGACGCTCCACAATCTCCCGGTGCTCGCGCTGTTCTACGTCTTTCCGATGGTGTTCGGCAACCTCAGATTCGTTTGGATTGGAGTGTTGACCCACTACGCTCTGGACATGCTCGGAAGCAAGCGAGGACTCGCGTGGCTCTACCCCTACGAAAAGGAGTTCGGCGCACCGTTTGGCGTCTCGGTTAGTAGCAAGCACGCGACGATAGTGACGCTTCTCGTCACGGGGTTCGAACTCCTCGTCGCCGCGCTGGTCGTCTATCGCCAGTTGGTCATGGACGCTGGTCTCACCGCCATGGGTGTTTAGTAAACGCTCACGTCGTCGAACCGTCCTTCGTATTCGTCGCGGTCTGGATGGGTCGGTTCCATTCCTGAAAGTATCAAACGATTGAATTTCCCCCACGTGTTTTCCCATCCAAGGTGCGCGAACTCCGCCCGGCGGCGGAGTTCGTGACTTCGGCCGGTTCGGTGGACGACGCGACTGATGTTTCCCGTCCGAAGTTGCTCGACCAGTTCGCTCGCCGTCTCGACGTGCGATTCGAGCGCCGTCCACACCTCGCCGATGCTCCGCCGGAGGTGAGCGTAGGACGACGCAAATTCGGGTTTGTCCGTGTTTTCGGCGATGTTTTTCGCCCGATGGTTGTGTCGGCCGAGGTGTTTGGGGTTGTACGTTTCGACGGCGTGAACGACGTCGCCGTGGACGCGAATGTCGGCTTCTGAGACGCCGACGTTCAGGAACTCCGGGTGCGGAATCAGGACGGCGGCGTCCTGTCGCTCGAACTCCTGCATGGCACCGGTGAGCGAGATGAAATCCGGAACGGGATCGGTCAACCCGACTGCGAGGACGTGCTTACGGTTGCGCCACGTCCCGGTGAACACCTCTCGCGCGGGAACGACGAGCAGTTCGTCGTCCGAGAATCGCTCTGCTGTTCGACGTATCTCCGGGAGACGGACGAAATGCGGCGCGTACACCAACGCATTGATGCCGCGGTCTTTTGCCCGTTGGACGACTCGCTCGTCAAGCAGTTTGACGTGCATGTCTACCCGAAACTCGTCGCGGTCGGTCACGGTGGGTCGCTTTGTATGGTTGGACGATAGTGGTTCTGGTTTCACTACCTAGAAGTAACGAGAGAGAACAGTCCCATCCGATGACTGCTATCTACTTCGACCTCGACGGAACGTTGGTTCACCACGCGATTTCGTTCGAGGAGATGTTCGAACGCGCACGGCGGAAACTGGACGTGCTCGACCACGACGACCTCTACGACCGGTACCAAGCGATTTTTCTGGACTACTTCGCGGACTGCCACTCGGAACCGTATCGGGCCGCCATGAACGGTCTCCGTACGGAGTTCGACCTCGCGACCGACGGAGAAACGTTCGCCGAAGCGCTCGTCGAAGTCGAACTAGCACACACCGAGGTTGCGACTGGTACCCGCGAACTGCTCCAGACGCTCGCGGACGACCACGTTCTCGGCGTCCTGACTAACGGTGCGGGACGCGTCCAGCGGACGAAACTGGAGACGCACGGTCTCGACCGCTATTTCGACGCCGTGGTCGCCTCCTGCGAGGTCGGCGTCGGAAAGCCCGACGCCGAAATTTTCGAGACGGCCACCGAGAAACTGTCTGGGAGCAAGTTCGCCTTCGTCGCGGACGACCTCGAACGGGACGTACTTCCGGCACAGCAGGCAGGATTCACGGGAGTTTTTCTCTCGGAATCGACCGACTCGCGGGCTGATGTCTGCATTGCCGACCTTTCGGACGTTCGGAACGTCCTCGGATGACGAGCAGGAAAAGGTTTTATCACCAGGATTACAGAGTCAACACAAGAATGCCGGGCTGGGAATGTGACATCGACGGCTGTGGGGAACGATTCGACAGCGTCGAGAACGCTATCGTCCACCAGACGACGGAGCACGAGCGCCGAGAGTGTAAGGTGTGTGGAACGGTCGTCCCGGACGGCTACTTCGCCATTCGCCACGCGTTCGAGGAGCACTCGCGCGCCGAGTACGTCCGCGCGTACGACGCCGATTCGAGCGACGTTCGAACGCGGGAGCGAATCCGAGACGAAATCGAGGATTCGGCGAACCTCCAGCAGGTGGTCGAGCGACTCGACGAACTCAAGGGCACCGAACTCCCCTAACCGTGAAGTAAACTATTTTGCGGCAGGTACGCAACTGTTCGGTCATGGAGGGTACGATATGGACACGCTTGCAGACGTAGACGAAATCGTTCACCAACCGTCCGACGAGTTCGTCGAATCCACGAACGTCTGGCAGTTCATGCAGGAACACGACATCGCGGATTACGACGAACTCATCGAGAAGACCTGCGGCGAGGTCGATTGGTTCTGGGACGAACTGGTAGGGTATCTCGACATCGAGTTTTACGAGGAGTACGACGCGGTTCGGGACGACAGCGACGGGCCGCAGTTTTCCGACTGGTATCCGGGCGGGAAGATAAACATCGCGCACAACGTACTCGACCGCCACGCGCAAACCGACAGCCCGAACCGGAACAAGGTCGCCTGCATCTGGGAAGGCGAACCCGGCGACGTGCGGGAGATTACGTATCACGAACTCCACCGCGAGTCGAACAAGGTTGCCAACGCCCTCGAAGAGCGCGGCATCGACACGGGCGACACCGTCGGACTCTACATGCCGATGGTGCCCGAGGTCATCTCGATTCTCTACGGTATCCTCAAGGTCGGCGCGATTGCGGTGCCCATCTTCTCCGGGTTCGGCACCGACGCGACCGCGACCCGAATCGACGACTCGGAGTGTTCCGTGCTGTTCGCGGGGGATGGCTTCTACCGCAGGGGTGGCGAAATCGTCCTGAAGGATACGGCAGACGAGGCCATCGAGGAAGTCGGCCACGTCGAACACACCATCGTCTACGACCGCCTCGGCGCAGACATCGAGTGGAACGACGACCGCGACGAGCGATGGGACGACGCCGTCCTCACGCAGGACGACGAGTACGAGA
>CAYNQM010000089.1:0-13327 GCA_964399275.1 uncultured Haladaptatus sp. | reverse complement strand
CCCGCGGGATCTCGTTGTCGGTTCCCCCGGCGGAGCGCAGGGTTTCGTCCACGTCCAGCACCAGCGCGTTGACACCTCGTCCGTACTTCGAGAAGAGGTCGAGCGCTGTGAATGACTGGTCGCGCGTGGCGTGCGCTGCGATGGTGGCGTAGGTTTCGCCCGTGTCGAAGGCCTCCCGAATTTCGTCCTTTCGTTCCGCTAACTCCTCGCTCGCTGACTGCCAGTGTTCCAGCGCAACGCGGGAATCGACCGGCGGAAAGAGGTCAACGAAGTCTTGGTACGCTCTGAGGGTCTTGGTGTCGAACTCGTCGTACAGGCGATAGAGGGCGTCGTAGCGTTCCATACTGAGGTATGGCTCGTGATACGGGATAAAGTTCAGGGCGACGACGAGGGCGATTCGATTCGGAGCGTGATTTTGGCCCTCGGATTCTTTCTTTTCGAATGCCTGTTGGTGGTGAGACACTAGCTATTTCCGACTCCAATCATAGCGCACCCGCCACCGCCCCGCATCAGCCACACCCTCCCCAACCGACTCCTTTCACTCACTGCGTTCGTTTCAGTCGTCCCTCGCGCGGACGAACCGGGGGTTCGCCATCGCGCGCCATAGCAGGAACATTGGCTTTCTCGAATTTTCACATATTCTCACATCCTTCCTTGGCGCGCGGGAATGAACGAGAACCCGGCCAAGTTCGATCGGCCGGAATGAGGGTGGAGGCTGGGGAGGACGCGCGGTGCGGTGTTTGGAGTCGGGAGTAGCTAGCAACACCGTTCTACTATCTCACGCAACCCGCGCAATCGCCCAAAGCTCCTCTTTTCGGGACACGCTTATCCCCGCCTAAAGCCTCCCTTCCACCGAGCAGAGGCGACATTGATGACGAACGAAAAGAGAGCAGACTACGCCGTCATTTTCGTCCTCTGGCTGTTGGTGTTCGTCGTCGCCAGCCAAGCCCTCATCATCGCGCCCATCCTCCCGCGAATCGCGGAGCAACTTGCCGCGCCGGAAGCGGTGCTCGGCACGCTCATCACCTCCTACGCCGTCGCAGTCGGTGTCTTTTCGCTCATCGTCGGCCCCATTTCTGACCACGTGGGTCGTCGCCGGATTCTGTTGGTCGGCACCGCCCTCCTCACGGTTTCGCTTGCCGCACACGGGTTAGCGTGGGATTTCGGCTCCCTGCTGGCAGTCCGTGGACTGGCGGGCATCGCCGGGGGAGTCCTGAACGGCGCGGCGGTGGCCTACGTCGGGGACTACTTCCCCCGCGAGAAGCGCGGCTGGGCGAACGGCTGGGTGTTCAGCGGCTTCGCCGCCGGGCAAATCGCGGGCATTCCGCTCGGCGCGATTCTCGCGGAACAACTCGGATTTCGGGTTCCGTTCCTCCTCTTCGCGCTGTTGATGGCCGCGACGTTCGTTCTCGTCTGGGCGCTGGTGCCGAAACCCGACGTGCAATTGGCGGACGGAAAACTCTCTTTCGGGTCGGCCGTCGGGGCCTACGCGACCCTTCTCCGGAGACCGGAAATCGCCGCCGCGACCGTCGTCTTCGTCGTGATGTTCATGGGCAACGCGCTGTACACGACCTACCTCCCGACGTGGCTCGAAGCGACCCTCGGCATGAGCGGAACCGCAATCGGCGCGATGTTCTTTGTCGGCGGCATCGCCAACGTTCTCGCGGGGCCACAGGCCGGAATCCTCTCCGACCGCGTGGGTCGCAAGCGCGTCATCGTCACCGCCTCGATTGGGATTGCCGTCGTCATGTTTGCTACGCCGTTTTTGGCGGTCGGAGTTTTCGCCGTTTACACGCTCTTTTTCGTCGTGATGGGGCTGTTCGCCTCCCGGGCCACGCCGTTCCAAACGATGCTGACCGAACTCGTCTCGGGCGACCAGCGCGGTTCCCTGATGAGCCTCACGGTCGGCATCGGACAGGTCGGTTCCGGCATCGGCGGCGCGCTCGCTGGCGGTGCCTACGTCGCGGTCGGTTACGACGGGACGACGACGATTGCGGCGGGTGCGATGGTTCTCATCGTCGTTCTCGTCTGGCGGTATCTGCCTGAGACGGCGCAGATTGAGGAAGTGGAGGGCCGGAACGCGCGCGCAGACACCCCGACCGAAATCGCTCGCGGGCAGACACACGACGCCTTCTGCGGGCCGACCGCCGAAGGTGGTTACTCGCTCGAAAAGACGATTGCTTACGAACAGGCGCGCCGGGACGACGACGGAGAAGTTCATCCGCACTCGTCGGACGAACTCGCTGGTGGGCGCTAATCAGCGTACGCGGTCGAAGACGGTGCTCTGGCACTGACGGCACTGGCGTCGGTTGCGCCAGTACTTCTTCCCGCAGGCACTGCATTTCCAATTCGGCGTGAGGAAATCCGGCTTCAACGATTCGAGGTTCACGGTACGAATAGGACGCGAGCACATAAACGCCTCTCGCCGGACTACCGACCTGCGTTCGACTTCTCACCACGCCCACAGCTATTACTGAATCCGCGTCGTCCCGATGGCTATGGTGGGGAACGAGTTCGAAGCCGGGGAACCGAACTTCGGGTACGTCACGCCCGAAAATTTGGGGTTGTTCACAGACCTTTACGAACTGACGATGTTGCAGGGGTACCACGCCGAAAACCACAACCCGACGGCGACTTTTAGCCTCTTCTTCCGCGAACTGCCACCCGACAGAGGCTACGTCCTCACGGCGGGCTTGGAGCAAGCAATCGCCTACCTCGAAACGCTCTCGTTCGGCGAGGACGCGCTTTCGTATCTCCGCGACAGGGGATTCGAAGACGACTTCCTCGACCGACTCGCCGACTTCGAGTTCACGGGCGACCTGCGGGCACTTCCCGAGGGAACCCCGGTCTTTCCCGACGAACCGATTGTTGAAGTCACCGCACCCATCTTCCAAGCGCAACTGTTCGAAACCCTCCTCCTGAATCAGGTCGGTTTCCAGAGCCTCGTGGCGACGAAAGCCGTTCGAATGCGCGAAGCCGTCGAACGCCACGGCGACGACCAATCGCTCGTGGATTTCGGCTCCCGGCGCGCTCACGGCACCGACGCCGGGATGAAAGCCGCCCGTGCCGCAGTCGTCGGTGGCTTCGACGGGACCTCGCTCGCCTCGGCGGGCAAGACCTTCGGAATCCCAGTCTACGGCACGATGGCCCACTCGTGGGTGCAGAGTTTCGACCGCGAACGCGACGCGTTTTCGACCTTCCTCGACCAGTACGGCGACGACTCGATTCTGCTGGTGGACACCTACGACACCGTCGAGGGTGCCCGACTTGTGATGGAAGTCGCCGACGAACACGACGCCGCAGTCGGCGTGCGCCTCGATTCGGGCGACCTCGTGGCCCTTTCGCGAGAAGTCTCGGACATCGTCGGCAACGCGCCAATCTTCGTCTCCTCCGGCGTGGACGAGTACGAAATCGCGGACTTCCTCGACGCAGGTGGTGTCGCAACCGGCTTCGGTCCCGGAACCGCACTCACGACGAGCGAAGACGCACCCTCGATCGATTTGGTGTACAAACTCACCGAAATCGAACGGGAGGGGGAGATGGAACCGAGCATGAAACTCTCCTCTGGTAAAGTCACCTATCCCGGCGCGAAGAGCGTCCGCCGAGTCGAGAACGAGGACGGGTACGGAAAGGACGTGCTCGCGCTCAGGGACGAGGATGGTGTCGAAGGCGATGACCACCTCGTCAGCATCTTCGAGGATGGAAATCGGGTGTACGACCCGCCGGGGCTGGAAGCGATTGCAGACCGAGCGCGAGACCGTCGTCGGAAGCTTCCGTCCGGCTGTCGGTCGATTCGTGACCCCGCCGAGTACACCGTGGAGATCAGTGACGGACTTCGGGAACTGACCGAGAAGTTGCAGACGAAACTGGAATCGAGATAAAGCGGTTTTGAGAGTGGTTGGCTGGTGTCGTACCGCCACCGCCCCGCAGAAGCCACAGCCCCATCTCGGCGTGCGCGAGGAACGCGCGCGAGGGACGACTGAGTGGTGTTCGCGTGAACGGAGTTCTCGTGAGTGACGAAGGAGCGAACGAGAGCAGGAAAGAGCTTGTCTCTTTCCGTGTGAACGCGAACCCGGACGAGGTTCGCTCGTCCGGAACGAAGGAGAAGGTTGGGGAGGACGAGGGCGGATGCGGTCATTTGGAGTCGGGAGTAGTTAGCTACCTCTCGTTCACATGTTCGACGTGCCGAAAAAGTGCGCCAGCAAAACTGTCGAAATCACTCCTTTGGAACCCTAATCGCTACTCCCACAGATGATACAAATCGTCCCGCGGTGGTTCCGTAATCACCTCACCGTCTAGCAGAAGTTCGCCGTCTCCCTCCTCGACGCGCCCGATTTCCGCCGCCGAAATCCCGGCGTCACGAAGTGCGCCGAGGGCGTCGTCCACCGAGTCCTTGGGCACTGCGGCGAGAAGCGCACCGGAGCCGAAAATTTGCAGTGGGTCAACGTCCATCTCGTCGCAGAGGGTTCGCGTCACGTCCCGAATGGGCACGTCTGCGCGCGAAACGTCGAGTCGAACCTCGCTGGCCTCGGCCATCTCCAGCAGGCCAGTCACCACCCCGCCCTCCGTCGGGTCGTGCATCGCAGTCGCGTACTCGCGGAGGATTCGACCGTCCTCGACCACGCTGATTTCCTCGAAGAAGGATTCGCCCTGCTCTGCCTCCGGGCCGACTTTGTCCCGGAAATCCGTGGCGAGGATTCCCGTCCCTTCGATTCCGGCCCCTTTCGTCAACACGAGTCGGTCGCCCGAGGCGGCTCCCCCGGTCGGCACGAACGCCTTGGTGAGTCCCATGCAGGTCATCGTGACCATCGGGCGCGAGAGGTCGGGAGCGTACTCGGAGTGCCCGCCGACGATGGAGACTCCCAATTCCGTCGCCGCGTCGTCTATCTGCTGTGTCACCACGTCCAGCGTTTCCGGGTCGTCGTCCGGGAGAAAGACGACGTTGGTCAGCCAGCGCGGGTCTGCGCCCGAGGCGGCCACGTCGTTGCAGGCGACGTTGACCGCCAAGGTTCCGAGACGTTCGCGTGCCAGCGAAAGCGGGTCGGAACTGACGACCAGTCGCTGGTCGCCGATTCGAATCGCGGCGGCGTCCTCGCCATACTCCGGCCCGACTTCGACGTCGTCGTCGTCCGCGCCGGTGCGCGAGACGACCAGCGCGAGGTCGTCGGGGTCGAGTTTGCCTATCATTGCCGGGGATTCTCGCGGCGTTCCAATGGGCGTTTCGACGTGCTCCGGGTCGAATCTCGGGATAATTCTTTCCGGGATGCTGTCGTACCCCGGTTGGGGGTACCATGGCAGACCGAATGCAAACCGGCCCGATTCTGATATTGGGGGAAGACGCACAGCGAACCAGCGGGCGGGACGCCCGCGAAATGAACGTCACGGCGGCGAAAGCCGTCGCCGAGGCGGTACGAACCACGCTCGGCCCGAAAGGAATGGACAAGATGCTGGTCGATTCGGTGGGCGACGTGGTCGTCACGAACGACGGCGTCACCATTCTGAAGAAGATGGACATCGAGCACCCGGCGGCCACGATGGTCGTCGAGGTCGCCGAGACGCAGGAGGACGAAACCGGGGATGGCACCACGACCGCGGTCATCCTCGCTGGCGACCTGCTGAAGCGCGCCGAAGACCTACTGGAACAGGGCGTCCATCCGACCGTCGTCGCGCGCGGCTACCGATTGGCCAGCGAGGAGGCCCATCGAGTCCTCGAATCGAAGGCGCACCCCGTCGAAGAGACCGACCTGCTGACTGAAATCGCACAGACCGCGATGACCGGAAAGGGCGCGGAAGCCGCGAAGGAAGCACTCTCGGAACTGGTCGTGACGGCGGTCCGCGCAGTGAAAGACGAGGACGGCGACGGAGGCGACATCGACCTCTCGAACGTTGCGGTGGAGACGGTCGTTGGTGGCGGCATTTCGGACTCCGAACTCGTGGAGGGTGTCGTCGTGGACAAGGAACGCGCCGACGACAACATGCCGTGGCGCGTCGAAGACGCCAAAATAGCACTCGTGGACACGCCAATCGAGGTTCCGGAAACGGAGGCGGACGCCTCGGTCAGCATCACGGATCCAGACCAACTGGCGTCGTTCCTCGACCGCGAGGAAGGGCAACTTCGGGAGATAGTCGATAGAATCGCCGACAGTGGCGCGAACGTCGTCTTCTGTCAGAAAGGAATCGACGACGTTGCTCAGAACCTGCTCGCGGAGCGAGGCATCCTCGCCGTCCGGCGGACGAAAGCCAGCGACGTGAAACGACTCGCCCGCGCGACGGGCGGCAGAGTCGTCTCCAGCGTGGACGACATCGACCCGGCAGACCTCGGCGAGTCCGGAGTAGTCGGCGAGCGCGACGTGGCGGGCGATACGATGATTTTCGTGGAGGAGTGCGACAACCCGAAGAGCGTCACCCTGCTCCTGCGGGGTGGAACCGAGCACGTCGTCGAGGAGGTCGAACGAGCAGTAGACGACAGTCTCGGCGTCGTTCGCGTCACCCTCCTTGACGGCCACGTCCTTCCGGGCGGCGGCGCACCCGAAATCGAACTCGCGCTCGCCATCCGCGACTACGCCGACGGCGTCGGCGGTCGCGAGCAGTTGGCCGTCGAAGCTTTCGCCGACGCGATGGAAGCCGTCCCGCGCACCCTCGCAGAGAACGCTGGCGTCAGCCCAATCGACGCCCTGACCGACCTGCGCAGTCGTCACGACGCCGGGGAGGAAAACGCGGGACTCGACGCCGAAACCGGCGAGGTGACCGACATGCTCGACGCGGGCGTGGTCGAACCGCTCCGCGTCAAAACGCAGGCCATCGAGTCCGCGACGGACGCCGCCGAACTTCTGCTCCGCATCGACGACGTGATTTCCGCAGGCGACCTCGGCAAAACTGAAAGTGAGGAAGGCCCAGAAATGGGTGGAATGGGCGGTATGGGTGGTCTGGGGATGTGACGAACTAGCTGGTGACCCTGTCGATGTCGCGTCTCAGA
Source organism: uncultured Haladaptatus sp. (assembly GCA_964399275.1). Lineage (GTDB taxonomy): Archaea > Halobacteriota > Halobacteria > Halobacteriales > Haladaptataceae > Haladaptatus. The sequence continues at coordinate 6,351 of CAYNQM010000089.1, read as the reverse complement.
AAATGCTGTCCGAACTGGTTTCCGGTGATACTGTCTCCCAGAAAGTCCACCAGGGAATCGAAAGGACGGGCCGGAGCGCTTCCATGATTGACTGGGGGTGCGCTCTGCGGTTGGTCGGCCTGCTGTCGCAGTGGCGGTATTTGGAGTCGTAACTAGCGACTCAGCAGAACCATCCCCAGCGAAAGTATTGGCAGTAGGCACCTTGCCGGAAACAAATTTGCCAGAAATAGAATTTTCTCTCATTCGGCTTCCAGAACTGTTCTCTGAAACGCTCGCCGGTAAATCGTTTCTCAAACGGCTGATGAGAGCCACAACGCTTACTCCGGTTCACACCGTGCCAAATACCATCATGAAAACGTTCACCGAAACGCTGGAAGTCGTAACTTTAGGCACGCACATCAGAATCGAACTCACGGACGGAACGGCGTTCGAAGGACCAGCGAGCCCCATCGACTACGTTCCCGACGACCGGTTCCGACTCGAAATCGAACCGCGACACGAGGCGATTCGACGCTGTGAGATCAGCGCCGAGTGCGTCGAAGGAGAGTGGACGACGCCCGAGGTTCGTCACTACAGCCTCGGCGACGAAGACTGGACGGTCGCAGGGGAGGCCGACGACATCGAAATCACGCGGTAATCCGCCTTCGACTCCGATTCGCTGGCCCCAATTCCTAACCCTCTCGCGGACCGAAATCGAACCATGAGAGACGAGGATGTAACGACCGACGAGACGCATCGAGCGGACGACCACTCCGATTCGTTCTTCCCGAGAGTCGGTTCCGCGTTCCCCTTCGGGCTGTCGGCGCTGTCCCGCGAAAACACGGGTGCCGCGTCCGGCGACGCTATCGACGAACCGGCAGCGACGACCGAAAACGAACCGACGGACTCGTCCGAGGACGACGGCAGTTGGTGGGACGAAGGCCTGATCTCACTGCTCCTCGTCGTCGGCGTCGTCCTGTTCATCTTCCCCGAACCGGCGACCTCGGCGCTAGGGATTCTCTTCGTCAGTGCTGGCGTTATCGCGTGGCTCGTCGATTGGGCGCTGTAGTCGCTACAGCGCCCGATTTCGGCTCACTCGTGTTTCAGCGAGAGCACGACCGCGGTTCCCGAGAGCACTTTTTCGTCCGTCTCGGCGCTGATCTCGACTTCGAAGCGGTCGTCGCCGAGGGCTTCGACCACGGTTGCGGTCGCCGTCACGGTTTCGCCGGGTCGAACCGGATTTTCGAACGAGAGGTTCTGCGAGAGGTAGACGATGTCGCCGCTCAAGTCCGCGAGGGCGGCGCTGACCACGCTGGCCGTGAGCGCGCCGTGGGCGACCCGACCGCTGAACAGGCCCTCGCTGGCGTAGTCGGCATCGACGTGGAGGGGATTGTCGTCGCCCGTCAGCGCCGAAAACTGGTCGATTCGCTCCTGTGTCAGTTCGAGCGCGCTCTCCGTCGTCTCTCCGACGGTTGCGACTGGCATACGAACACTCGACGACGAGTCGGGATGAATCGCCGGGTTAACATGTAAAACAAGGGGTTGATTACGCGCTCTTGCGTCGCCCTAACCATGCCGTTTGCTGACAACGATGGCGTCTCGATTTACTACGAGGAATGGGGGACGGACGCCGACCCTGTCGTTTTCGTCGAAGGACTCGGATACGGACGGTGGATGTGGCGCTGGCAACGCGACGGGTTCGAAGACGATCATCGCGTCGTCGTCTGGGACAACCGGGGGACGGGGGACTCCGACGCACCCGAGGGGCCGTACTCCATCGCGGAGATGGCCAGCGACATCGAAAGCGTCCTCGCCGACCTCGACATCGATTCGGCGCACGTCGTCGGGGCGAGTATGGGTGGGATGATTGCCCAGCAGTACGCGCTCGACTACGAGCGCGCCGAATCGCTCACCCTTCTCTGTACCTCGCCGGGCGGCGAGGACGCCGCTCCGACCCCGCCGGAAACCCAACAGCGAATGTTCGACGTTCCCGAGGAGTACGACGAACGCGAGGCGATCCGGTACAAGATGGCCCCCGCGATGACCGAGGAGTTCGCCGAGGAAAACGACGACCTGCTCGCCGACATCGTGGACTGGCGTCTGGCGGGTGACGCCGACGACGAGGCCCGACGGGCGCAAGCGGTGGGCGTGACGAACTTCGACGCCAGCGACCGACTGGCCGACATCGAGATTCCGGTGCTGGTGGCTCACGGCACCGACGACCGCGTCCTACCGGTCGAGAACGCCCGAACGCTCCACGACGGTCTGCCGAACGCCAACCTCGAACTGTTCGACGGCGGTTCGCACCTCTTTTTCATCGAGCAGGCAGACGCCGTGAACGACCGAATCGCGGAGTTCCTGAGCAATGCCTGAGCATCCCGAACGACCCTACGACTGGGTCGGCGCGTGGAGCGAGAAGCGGGCGCAACTCTCGCCCGAAAAGGTCGGTCTCGTGGACGCGACGACGGGCGAGCGATTCACCTACCGCGAACTCGACCGCAGAGCGAACCGCACCGCCCGACTGCTCCGCAACTGCGACGTTTCCGACGGGGAGCGAGTCGCCATCATCTCGCGGAATCGAACCGAACTGGTGGACGTTTTCTTCGCCACGGGAAAGACGGGTGGCGTGTTCGCTCCGCTCTCGCACCGACTCGCGGCCCCCGAACTGGTCGAGATGCTGAACGACGTGGAACCGTCCCTGCTCGTCGTGGAACAACCTTTCGCCGACCTCGCGGCGGACGTTCTCTCGCACGATTTGCGCGAGTTCGACTGCTCGGTGCTCTCGCTTTCGACGGAAGGAGAACAAAAGAGTGGCGCGGAGGAGAGCATCCCGACGGAATGGAAATCGTGGAGCGAGACACTTCCCGAAGACGACTCGCCGGTCGAAACTGCCGACGTGTCGATGGACGACCCCCACCTCTTTCTCCACACCGGGGGTTCGACCGGGGTGCCGAAAGAGACCGTGCTGACCCACGGCTCGATTCTCTGGAACTCGTTCAACACCATCACGGCGTGGGGACTGCGCCCGGAAGACGTGACGCCGATGGTGTTCCCGATGTTCCACACCGGAGGCTGGAACGTCCTCAGCGTTCCACTCTTCCATCTCGGCGCGCGGGTCATTCTCGCCCGCGAGTTCGACCCCGAAACCGTGCTCCATCTCGCCGAATCGGAAGGAGCCACCGTCCTCGTCGCGGTGCCTGCAGTCTTGCGGATGATGTGCCGTCACGACGACTGGGACGACACCGACCTTTCGTCGCTCCGGTTCGCCAAGAGCGGCGGCGGTCCCTGTCGCAGGTCGGTCATGGAGACGTGGTGGGGCCGCGATATCGACCTCTCGCAGGGGTACGGACTCACCGAGTGCGGACCGAACAACTTCACCATGCCCGACGGCTGGCCCCGCGAAAAGTCCGACAGCGTGGGCGTTCCCGCGATGCACGTGGACGCCCGAGTCGTGAACGACGAGGGCGAACCCCTCCCGCCGGGCGACACCGGCGAACTCGAACTGGCGTCGCCCCATGCCGCCGACCGCTACTGGCGGAACCCCGAGGAGAGCGCCGAAACCTTCGGCGTCTCCGCGAGCGAAGCGAGTGGAGGCGCGGAAGACGAGCGAAGCGAGTCTTTCGGTGAGTGGGTTTCGACGGGCGACTTGGCCCGCGTGGACGAGGACGGCTACGTCTTCATCGAAGGCCGAAAGAAGAATCTCTTCGTCAGCGGCGGCGAGAACGTCTATCCCGCCGAGGTGGAGGACGCCATCGCCGATCACCCGAAGGTGAACGAAGTCGTCGTGATTGGCGTTCCTGATGAGACGTGGGGCCACGTCGGCAAAGCCGTCGTGGAAGGCGAGGAGTCGCTGACGGTGTCCGATTTGGAGACGTTTTTGGACGGGAAACTCGCGCGGTTCAAGCGCCCCCGTCACCTCGCGTTCGTGGACGAGATGCCGATGTCGGGGCCGTCGAAAATCGACCGGGGAGCGGTGAAAGCAGCGTTCGGTGAGACGGAATAGTCGCCGAATTCTGCTCGTTTGGACTGATGAGTAGTTTGGATTTAAGAAATTAGTACTGATTAGATGACTGAAAACCAGCGGTGGGACGACGCGTGAGTTGAGTCCGTTCCCGTCCGGTGTCGGCGTACGACCTTTCGAACGGAAGATTCGGCGGCGACGAGTGAAAATAGTGAACACCGATATTTTCAATACATATATGGTAGTTGAAAACCAATTTCAAACATGGATATCTTTAGCCTCGAAAATCCATGGGTCTACTCGACCATCATGGTCGTGATATGGGCGGGAATATGGGGTGCACTCGGGGTGTTCGTTTTCGATGGAGTATTCGTTGCCCCTGTGATTACGGGTGCCTTCGGCGGACTGGCGTTCGCACTCGTGTTTCAGTACCTGCGGCGAAACGAGGAGAACGCAACCGGTTCTTGAATGCCGATGTCCCCACCTTTTCCCACACGCTTTGGATGAAAATCAGTCGGTAACGAGCGATAAGGAAACTATTTTAACTCGTCTTACGTATGTTCCCCGGTAACAGAGCGAACGATAATGATAGACATTACGATGGACATGGAGCAGTACGACTGCCCGTTCATCGACACGTCGAGCGATTACGGCGTGGCGTACTCGGCGATTCACTGGGATTTCGACCGAGCGAGAGAGGAGTTGGAGACTCGACTGGTCGTGGAAGGTGACGACAGGAGCAATCTCGAACACGGTCTGCAAGCGCTCGACAAACACGACAACATGCACGAGTGCGAACTGCTGTCGAAGCAGGACAACGTCGCACACATCCGGACGACCATCGGGCAGACCGAGGCGATGGCAACCATCCGCGAACACGACGGCTACATCACCGGTCCGTTCTACATCGAGGACGGCCACGAACTCTGGCACGTCGGCTTCGACCGCGAGGATGTCGCCGACGACGCGCTCGCAAAACTCGAATGGAAAAACGAGTTCGACGTGGTGTCGCGGAGCGACCCTGACCCTCCGGATTTAGGGAACTTCGTGCAGAACGCGGGTGCCGCGATGACCCTCGTCGAAGGCTGTCGTGACTTGTCGAACGTCGAACGGGAGACGCTCGAACACGCCGTCAGGGACGGCTACTTCCAGAGTCCGCGATCGGCCACCCTCGGCACGCTGGCCGACGAGTTCGGCGTCTCGAAACCCGCCGTCTCGAAGAACCTGCGCCGAGGCCAGCGAAAGATGATCGAGCGCGTGGTCGAAGCGTTAGAACTGCTGGACTGACGGACGATTTGCGGCGTAGTCGTCCTGCGGCGATACTGGTCGAATCACCGAACTGCGCGTGGTCGGAACTGCATTTTCACCGCCTGTTCACATGTTAACCCTGCAATACTTGCCATATCTACGTCCGTATGTAGATGTCATGGGAAACCATCACGTTCGACGTCGAGACGTGCTCGTCTCGGCGGGTACCGTTGGGGTGGCCGGACTCGCAGGGTGTACCGGAAACGGAAACAACGACGGCGATAAAACGGCTGGCAACGGTGATATGACGGGTAATACGAAAAACGCCTCGGGAACGGTCAAAGTCGGCGTCCTCCAACCTATCTCGGGCGATTTGAAATACTACGGTCAACAGGCGCTCTGGGGATTCCTCTCCGGCCTCGCGTACAAGGCAGATGCGAAGCCGAAGACGGGCGTCAAAAGCGGAAAGACGACCGTCTCGGTCGGCGACGTGGATTTCGAACTGTACGTCCGGGACACCGGCTTTTCCGCGCAGAAAGCACAGCAGTTGGCGACGAATCTGGTGAAAGACCAGCAGGTCGATTTGCTCTTCGGCTGTGCGTCGTCCTCGTCGGCGACGCGAGTCATCAAGACCGTCGCAAAGACCTCCGGCGTCCCCTACGTCGCCGGGCCTGCGGCCTCGGCGAACGTCACGTCGAACGGCGAAACCTGCAACAAGTACGTCTTCAGAGCCAGCGAGAACACCGCGATGGACGCCCGGAGCGGCGGGAAGTACGTCGCACAGGAGACTGACGTGAAGAAGGTCTACCTGTTCGGCGCGGACTACAGTTTCGGCAAAGCCGTCGTGAACAACTACGAGCAGGTGCTCAAGGACGAAGGGGTCAAAATCGTCGGCAAGAAGTTCGTCCCGCAGGGACACTCCGAATGGAAGGGACTGCTCGACAACGCCCAGCAGGCGGGCGCACAGGGAATCGTCGGCGGCTTTACCGTCGCCACGCTCCCGAACCTCTTTACCACGTTCCTCTCGGGCAACTACGACTACCGCGTCTTCGGCGGGTTCGCCACCCAAATCACGAACCATGTGGTCGGCCAGACGATGCAGAAAGTGCACGGTAAACCACACACCAAGGAGAAAATCAAGAAGTCCAAACGCGGCCCCATCA
>CAYNQM010000088.1:6982-13490 GCA_964399275.1 uncultured Haladaptatus sp. | reverse complement strand
ACTGGAAGGCTACTACCCCTCCGACTACACCATCGAGGAGGCCGACGAACTCCGTGACGACGACCCCGAAACCTACGTTGAGGAGAGTTTGGACACGATGGAACGCCACGTCCAAGCCATCCTCGACATCCAAGACGCGGGCGCAATCGCCTTCGAGTACGGCAACAACATCCGCGGACAGGTGAAAGAGCATCGCGGAATGGGGAACGCCTTCGACTTTCCCGGCTTCGTTCCGGCGTACATTCGTCCCCTGTTCTGCCAAGGAAAGGGACCGTTCCGCTGGGCCGCGCTGTCCGGCAATCCGGACGACATCCACCGAACCGACGAAGCAGTGAAAGAGCTGTTTTCCGAGAAGGAGCAACTCCACCGCTGGATAGACCTCGCGCAGGAGCAGGTCGAATTTCAGGGGCTCCCCTCGCGGGTTTGCTGGTTGGGCTACGATACGGACGACGATGGCCTCACGGAGCGGGCCAGATTCGCCCTCCGAATCAACGACCTCGTCGCTGGGGGCGAAATCGAGGCCCCAATCGTCGTCACGCGCGACCACTTAGATGCCGGGTCGGTCGCCAGTCCCAATCGAGAAACAGAGGCCATGCGCGACGATTCGGACGCTATCGCCGACTGGCCGATTCTCAACGCTCTCCTCAACTGCGCGGCTGGGGCGGACATCGTCTCCGTCCACGACGGCGGTGGTGTCGGCATCGGCAACGCGCTTCACGCGAACAACCACGTCGTGCTGGACGGCACCGACCTCGCGGCGGAGAAAGCCCGACGCGTCTTCACGACCGACCCCGGAATGGGCGTGATTCGGCATGCCGATGCGGGCTACGACGAAGCGCTCGAACAGGCCGATAAATCGAACGTTCGGATTCCGATGCGTGATAACAAATGAGCGAATTTGTCCACACGTTCGACTGGAAAGCAACGTCCTCCGACCCGAACGACGAGCAGTTCGGCGACGTGGTCGAAGAAACTGACCTCGCCGACGCCGACGACTTCGATGTCGTCCTCGTTGGCGAACCCTACGACGGCGCGGTCATCGGCAGGAACGGTGCGAGCGAAGGGCCGTCCGCGCTCCGCGAGGAACTCACCGGTTTGAAAACCCACCACTTCGACGCCGGGCCGCTCACCTCGCTCGGCGACCTCGGCGACGTTGCCAACCTCGAAGACGCCGAATGGGTGGAGGAAGCCCAATCGCTCGCGCACACCGCGGCGAGCGCAGTCCGCGAGAAGTCCGCTTTTCCGGTCTTCCTCGGCGGCGACAACTCGCTCACCTACCCCAACGCGGTGGATTTGCTCTCGGAGGAATCGTCGCTCGGCGTCGTCAACTTCGACGCGCACCTCGACGTGCGCGAGGTTCGAGACTCACCGACCAGTGGAACGCCCTACCGACAACTGTTCGATTCGGAACTCGGCGGCGGTCTCGACGCCTACGCCTGCGTCGGCGCGCGACACTTCGAGACGAGTACGACCTATGCTGAGTTCGTCCGCGAGGAAGGCGGCGAAATAGTCACCGCCGAGGAAGTTGGCGAGGATTCTGTCTCGGCAATCGACACCGCACTGGAATCGATGAGCGACGTGGATTCGGTCTTCGTCAGCGTCGATTTGGACGTGCTGGACGCCACCGCCGCACCCGGCGTCAGCGCGCCTACACCGGGCGGAATCACCTCCCGAGAACTGTTCCGGATGCTCCGACTCACTGCCAGCGACGACCGAGTCGCTGGTTTCGAAGTCGTGGAGTGTGCCCCCTCGCTCGACCGCGACGGACTGACGGCGAAGGCGGGTGCCAGAGCCATCGCGCACTTCCTTTCGACGCTCGGAGGTGGACGATGAGCGGTCGAGGATCCGAACTCACGGCGGTCGTCCACGACGCGAACGAAATCGTCACCGTCGAGAAGGACGGTTCGCTCGGAATCTACGAGGACGCCGCAATCGCGGTGGTCGATGGCGAAGTCGCGCGAATCGGCACGACCGGTCCCATCACCCGCGAATACCCGCCCCAAAACGCGACCCATGCGGTCGATGCCAGCGGCAAGGCCGTGATTCCGGGGTTCATCGACCCCCACACCCACGCCCTGTTCGCGGGCGACCGCTCCGATGAGTTCGAGGCGAAACTGCAAGGAAAAACCTACTCGGAAATCCTCGAAGCGGGCGGCGGCATCCTCCGAACCGTTCGCGCCGTTCGAAAGGCCAGCGACGAGGAACTGCTGGCGAACCTGCTCTCGCACCTCGACACGATGCTCGCGCACGGGACGACCACCGTCGAAATCAAATCGGGCTACGGACTCGACACCGAAACAGAACTCCAGATGCTGGCGGTCATCGCCCGCGCCGACGAGCACCACGCGGTCGATGTCGTGCCGACGTTCATGGGCGCACACGCCATCCCCGAAGACCGGGACGCGGACGACTACGTGAACGAGGTCGTCGAGGAACAGATTCCGGCGGTCGCGGAACAGGGCATCGCACAGTTCTGCGACGTGTTCTGCGAAGAAGGCGTGTTCTCGGTCGAGCAGTCTCGGCGCGTGCTGGACGCTGGTCGAGACCACGGCTTGACCCCGAAAGTCCACGCCGAGGAATTGGCCCACATCGGCGGGACGCAACTCGCCGCAGACATCGGCGCGACCAGCGCCGACCACCTGCTCCACGCGACGCAGGGGGACATCGACGCCGTCGTGGAGGCTGGTGTGGTGCCGGTTTTGCTTCCGGGCACTGCCTTCGGTCTCGGCGCGGAGTTCGCCGACGCGCGGGCGTTCCTCGACGCGGGTGCCCCCGTCGCCATTGCCACGGACTTCAATCCGAACTGCTACTCCCAGAGCATGGGCTTCGCTACCTCCCTTTCCTGCGTCGAGATGGGGATGACCCCCGCCGAGGCGCTGGTCGCGGGGACGAAACACGCCGGGATGGCGCTGGACATGCCGGAGGGTTCGGGAACGCTTCTGCCGGGTACGACCGGTGACATTGCTGTTCTCGATGCTCCGAGCTACGTCCACGTTCCTTACAATTTCGGCGTGAATGCTGTAGAGGCTGTGTTGAAAGACGGCGAGGTGGTTCATCGTGAGTAAGCGAAAGAGTACGGTTGATAACTCTGTGATGCCCTCGCAAGATGGTTTGTCGTCGGTTGGTTCATCTGGAACTGGCACTTCGGTGGTTGGCTTGTCGTTGACAATTGCCGACTCCAAACGACCGCAACCGCCACAGCAGCCCACATCCTCCCCAACCGACTCGCTTCGCTCGTCCCTCGCGCGGGCGACCCTCCGCCGGAGGGTCGCCTTCGCGCGCCACCGGGATGGTCAGTTGACCAGTCGCAGAGCGTCCGAGGGCTTTCGAGGACACCGTAACTGCGGTCGGTCGCTTATCGAACCAAAAACATCCAACAAACCATTCACGAAGGAGGCATTTCTGAAATGACCGAAATCAGAATCGATGGCGAATCCCTGACGCCCGAAGACGTAGAACGAGTCGCCCGCGACGACGCGACGGTCTTCGTCCCCGACGAGGCCCGAGAACGAGTTAGAACCGCCCGAGAACGCGTCGAGGAGGTGGTCGAAAGCGGTGAGGCGGTCTACGGCGTCAACACTGGCTTCGGCGAACTGGTGGACGAGCGAATCCTGCCGGAAGACATCGAGACGCTCCAAGCGAACCTCGTCCGAAGCCACGCCGCCGGTGCAGGCCGGGAACTGACCCGCGAGGAGGTTCGGGCTATGATGATCGGGCGCGTCAACGCGCTCGTCAAGGGCTACTCCGGAATCCGCGAAGTCGTCATCGACCGCCTCGTGGCGATGCTGAACGAGGGCGTCCATCCCGTCATCAAATCCCGCGGGAGCCTCGGCGCGAGCGGCGACCTCGCACCCCTTGCACACCTCGCGCTGGTGCTGATGGGCGAAGGCGAGGCAACCGTCGCCGGGGAGAAAATGGCCGGTGCGGACGCGCTCGAAACTGCCGGACTCGAACCGGTGACGCTCGCGGCCAAGGAGGGGTTGGCGCTCATCAACGGTACCCAACTCTCGGTCGGACTAGCGGCGCTGGCGGTTCGAGACGCGGAACGCGCAGTTCGTGCGGCGGACGTCGCGGGCGCGCTCACCATCGAGGTGACGATGGGAACGACCGCGTCAGCCGACTCTATCATCGCCGACGTTCGGCCGCACGACGGTCACGCGAAGAGCGCGCGGAACGTCAAGCGACTCACTGCCGGTTCGGAAATCGTCGAGTCGCATCGCAACTGCGACCGTGTGCAGGACGCCTACTCGCTCCGCTGTCTCCCGCAGGTTCACGGTGCGGTTCGGGATGCCGTCGCCCACCTCCGGCAGGCGGTCGAAACCGAACTCAACAGCGCGACGGACAACCCTCTCATCTTCCCCGCCGACGAAGTGAACAGTCGTGCGAGCGGTACGGGTGACGCCGCAGTCCTCTCGGGCGGAAACTTCCATGGAGACCCGCTGGCGCTCCCGCTCGACTATCTAACGAACGCCGTCACCGAACTCGCGGCTATCTCGGAACGCCGAGTAGACCGCATGCTCAATCCGAACATTCAGGAATCCCACCTGCCGCCCTTCCTCACCGAACGGAGTGGCTTGCGGTCGGGATACATGATTGCGCAGTACACCGCCGCGGCACTGTTGAACGAAAATCGGTCGATTGGCCGTGCCTCGATGGACAACACCCCCGTCAGCGGAAATCAGGAAGACCACGTGAGCATGAGCGCACAGAGCGCGTACAACGCGCGCCGGGCGGTGAAAAACGCTCTCACTATCGTCGGCATCGAACTCGTCTGTGGTGCGCAGGCGAGCGAATTCGTCTCCGACAGCCTCTCGCACGGCGTCGGCACTGCTACGGCCTACGAATCGGTTCGTGAAGTCGTACCGCCCTTGACCGACGACCGACCGATTCACGAGGACATTTCCGCCGCAGAAACGCTCGTCTGGTCGGGCCTGCTGGAAGAGCGTATCGACGACGCGCTCTCGAAACCCCTCGATTAGTCGGCTCTGATTTCTTCTGTGGAACGCCCCATTCTGGGCGTCCCCGTCCGGTCGAGTGCCCACACGCCGTGGTCTTCGCACTCGAATACGCGCCGGAAGATGCGCCTTGACTCCGCACCACAGTCCGGACAGGGATTGGCCGCGCCTTCGACGGACGTATCTGCGTCCATCGCGCCGTACACGTCCTCCCATCCACTGCTTGGGGATGTCCGTTCGTCGGGCATGGTTTTCGTTTCGTGTTTTCTGCGGGTCGCCGAGCCTGTTCGTCAGACCGTTCGGCGGACGGCACACTATTCGACGTAATCTGCGTCTGGCTACTTCCGAAAGATGAGTGTCTCGCTACTGCACCGGCGTTTCCGTGTCGTCCGTCTCGTCGCTCGTTCCGCCGTCGCTCATTTCGTTCCCTTCGCCGCCCGCGTTGAGACTTTCGAGCGCTCGGATGGCGTTGTCGCGGTAGTTTCCGACTGGTCGGTCGTACTCTTCTTTCGCCATCACAGCGTACTGATTCGTCTCGTCGTCGAACGCCTCGATGCGTTCGAGCGTGCGCTCGGCGGTTTCGACCACCCAACGGTCGCGGGTGGAGTCATCGACAACGGTGATGGATTCGGGACGGAGGGAGACGTTCACCGTTCCATCGTCCATCTCGTAGGTTCGGGGTTTACCGGCGATAGCGACGTACTCCGGTGCTTCGAGTTCGCGGAGCATGGCCGCGGCTTCCGGTTGGTACTGCCCGGCGTAGACGAAGAACGTGTCTCCGTTGGGGTCAACGACCCGGCCACGCCAGTATTCGTTGTCCTCGCCCACGTCTTCCTTCTCGGTTAGCGTTCCGACGATGAACACGCGGTTCGCTCGCTCGCCCGTGGGCAGGAGCAGATAGACCGGTGCGCGCTCGTCGTCCGATTCTTTGAACGTGTAACTCGCGTCGTTGAACTCCGCCGCGAAGGTACGACGTGCGACTTCTCTGGTAGGTGCTCCACTCATGTTACATCGACCTCGCTTTGATTAGCGCCGCTTCCGCATCCACTGGCCCGGACAACTGCTCGACGTCGTTCGCCAGCACGTACCGACCCATGGTCGGCCCGGAGACGCGATAGTAGTACCCGAGGGTCTTCTCGCGCATCTCGTCGGCGACGACGGTGGTATCGAGTGCGTCCATCGCCATTTGTTTGGCTTCGTCCAGTTCGATGCCGGTCAGGTTCTCTGTCGCTTCCTGATTGAAGATGACCTCGTGAACGTCCACTCCGTCGTCCACGACGCCCTTGATTCGGAGGTCGAACTCGCCCTCTTGCTCCCCGTGCTCCGAACAGCGACCATTTTGAAGGACGCGCGTGCAGTCTTCCTTCGGACATCGCTTGATGAGGCCACTGCCGGATTGGATATCCACCAGTGCGCCCTCGACTTCGGTCGAGTTGTCGCCGACTTCGATGTCGGTGTCGAGTTCCTCGACCGTCGTGGTGCGGTTGAGTTTCACCGAGTACCGGCCCTGATACTCGTCGGTGACGACGTTGCCGAGTCGGTAGACTTCACCC
>CAYNQM010000088.1:0-6972 GCA_964399275.1 uncultured Haladaptatus sp. | reverse complement strand
AAGTAGACCGACTTGACCTACGGAGTCACTGCGCGGTTCCCAGAGGTCAACGACCTTGGCCGTGAGGTTCACCCACTGCTCGTCGGTTTCGATGTCATCGACCTGTACGTCGCTGGTGCCGCCGGTTCGGATGTCGTCGCGTTCGAGTCCTGCCTCGTCCAGATAATGGCTAGTGACGCTTCGCCGTGCCTCTTCCATGGGCACTTTGTACTCGTTGACGAGGCTATCGAGACGCGCGGCTACGTCGTCTACAGAGACGTCGAGATGGTCGGAGAACTGTTCGTGTATTTCCTCTGCGTGCTGTCGCACATCGCTCATGGTTGTTCCGTCTCCACTTCGTTTTCTATGGGAGACGTATCGGGATTGGTGCGCAATAGTATAAAAGGTTACGTGGGGCCAGAGCGAAAGTGAAAGTGGCCACAAATCGAGGTAATACGTCCAAAACCTCCGATTTCGACTTCGGTACTATCGTTCGGACGACCGCGGTTCCCGTCGGGGAAACCTTTCGTTCCCTCGCCACAAATGTGTCCTATGGACGACCGTCTCAAACGTTTCCTTCGCGTCAAGCTAAGAGAAGCGGGAAAGAAGTACGCCGAAACTCGCGAATCGGCGGACGAGCAGATGAAGGAGGCGAGGGACGCCTATCGCAACGCCCGCGACACCGTACTCGCGGATTTACCCCAGGACGAGCACGGCCGAGCGAAAATAGTCTGTCGGAGATACGTCGAACGCCGAGCAGTGCGACTCGACAAGGAGGGCCGTCCGGCCTGTTTCGACACCGACCATCCCGACTGCGAAGGGTGCGTCGAGGACATTCGAGAGCGAACTATCGAGACGTGGTAAGTTCAAACCGATGTCTGATTTCTGAACTGTCTTCGCACGCCAAATTCGAACGAGTGCTCTGCCTCGATGACGTGTTGACCGCTGGTGAAACTGCTCGTTGAACTATACATTATTAGTTCATGTCCCAAATCTGTCTACAACTTTGAATTCGAATTTCGAGATACATCGCCTTCTTCCACCAAAAAACACCCGAAAACGGTTCGGTTCTGGGAACTTCTTTCAAAGAGAGAACATAATTTATACTCTAGGCTAGCATATTCAGTACCTGAGGAAATAACAATGAGTACGAATGTAGAGAGTGGTGGTGAAGTGGTATCGAGCACCAGCAAGCGGTCGTGGCGAACCTCGATGGGTGCGGGGGCAATTATCGCCATCATCGGCGTTCTCGCTATTCTATCTCCGTTCGTGGCAGGTGTGTCGCTGTCGATTCTGCTTGGCGCACTGTTAATCGTGGGTGCGCTCGTTCACGTCGCACACGCCTTCTCGGGCGGGTGGGGGCGGTTCTTCATCCAAGGACTGCTCGCGGTCGTCTACGCAATCGCCGGAATCGCACTGCTGTCGAACCCGGTGCTTGCCCTGACGACGCTGACCATCCTGCTGGTGGCGTTCCTGTTCGTGGAAGGCATCCTCGAAATCGTCATGGGTTTCCAAGCCCGCGATGAGAAGGGTTGGAGTGCACTCGTCGTGAGCGGCGTCCTCGGTCTGGTCGTCGCCGGACTCATCTGGGCCGCGTTCCCGTCGAGCGCGCTGTGGGCAGTCGGCCTCCTGTTCGGAGTGAACCTGCTCGTCAGCGGCGTCTCGATGATGTACATGGCACAGGGAAGTAGAACTGCTGCTCGCGACGAAACCGCCCGAGAGGCGGAAGCTCGCGGCGCCTGAGCAACTTCGCTTTTTTCCGACTCCACCCCGGCGAGTGACGACTGTTCTCGACTCCGATAGGGGTAACTTTTGACGCCACCTGACGTTTGGCGGGGTATGAACCGTCCACTCGTCGCTCTGATTATGGCCGGTGGAACCGGAACGCGACTCTATCCTGCGAGCAGAAGCGACCGCCCCAAACAGTTCCTCTCGCTTCTCGGGGACGACTCCTTGCTCGCTCAAACCGTCGAACGCGCTCGATTCGCCGACGAAATATTCGTCTGCACTGGCGAAGAACACGCCGACCTCGTGCGCGAACACGTCCCCGAGGCTAGCGTGCTCGTCGAACCGAAACCCAAAGACACCGGCCCCGCGCTCGCCTACGCAGCCCACCGTATCCGCGAACAGGTCGGCGACTGCGCTCTGCTCTGTCTGCCGAGCGACCATCACGTCGCGGGCGATTTCGAAGCGACTGCCCGCCGCGCCGTCTCGGTTGCAGTGGAAACCGAGGGGCTCGTCACTGTCGGTGTCAAACCCGCACGCCCCGCGACTGGCTACGGCTACATCGAACCCGGAACCGACCACGGTGGCTACTCCGAGGTAGCGCAGTTCCGCGAAAAGCCAGACGATACGACCGCAGAGCAGTTCGTAAAGGACGATTTCTACTGGAACGCCGGACTGTTCGCATGGACGCCGGACGCGTTTCTGCGGGAGGCCCGCGACTCTCCGCTCGAACCCCTTGTGACAGCACTCGAAGACGGTAATCCGGAGCGCGGATTCGACGCGGTCGAATCCGTGAGCGTCGATTACGCAGTCATGGAGCGAACCGACGAGGCCTACGTCGTTCCCGCCGGATTCGAGTGGGACGACCTCGGCTCGTGGGACGCGCTGGAACGACTCGTCTCCGGCGAGAACACCGTCCTCGGTGATTCGCTGACTATCGACGCGACGGGAAACGTCGTCGCCAGCGACAAGCACGTGAGTCTCGTCGGGGTGGACGATTTGGTCGTCGCGTCCTACGACGACCGCGTCCTCGTCGTTCCAAAGTCGGACGCCCAGCGCGTGCGTGAAGTTGTTGCAAAGTTGCGCGAGCGCGAATTGTTCTGAATAGCCACTAGATTTCTTGGCTTTCCGCTCGAACCCTGTACGCTATGACGCCATCAATCCAGTCGGTCGAAACGGAGGATGAGTACATCCACGTCCGGTTCCGTGACCCCGACGAGTTCGACACGATTCGGACACCGGATTGGGCCGCGCATGCCGCACAGGACGTATCGGAGGGTGCGGAGGTTCGAACCGGGAAGCAGAAAGATAGCGACGACTGGGAAGTCCAGAGTGTCCTGATAAAGAAACAGGCCGGTGAAAATAAGGCCCGCGATGAGGCGAAAGAGATAGTCGAGAAGATCGAGTCCTGACGAACCGGCGCGAACCGCACCGATCCGTCCTACAGCACCGACCTCACCAACGCAACCTCACCGTAAATCACAGTAGTGAAATTCACCCTCACCTACCTCGCGCGTGACGGTTTCTCCGACCTCGAACGCAATCGGTGAGTCGAAAATCGGCCCGTCCCAGACGAACGTGTGGAACTCGCCGTTTTCACCGCAGGGGTCAACAGTTTCCGGGAGGTCGGCGAGAAACGCCGAATCGAGTTCCCGTCCCGCGAACGAAGCGTCGAGCAGCGAGCCATCCACCGAAACCACCGTCGCGCGAAATCCGGCGTCGAGGAACGCCCGAATCTGTTCGTCCGTATCTCGGTTCCAGACAGGCCAATATCCCTCAATAGCCGTCCCGTCGAGTCGGCGTTCTCGATACTCTCGTACGTCTTCCAAAAACAGGTCGGCGAAGGCGATGCGCTCGATTCCGCGCGATTCGTACTCGGCCATCACGCTCGCCATCCGCGATTCGTACTCGTCGTTCGAGCACTCTTCCGGCAGTTCCACGAACCGAACCGGCAGGCTGATGCTTTCGGCTTGTGCTTCGTACAACTCCCGGCGAACGCCGTGCATGCTACTTCGCCCGTTTTCCGAAACGGTCGTGAGCAGTTCCGTTACACCGTTTCTGCCCATCTCGTACAGCGCGAACGCGGCGTCTTTTCCGCCGCTCCACGAGAGGACGATCGCTGGTTCGCTTCGATCGACCGTCATTTCTACCATTAGCTTCGGAGTCTGCCGCCATCTACTGGGAGTGCGACGCCGTTGACGAAACTCGCCCGCTCGCTGGAGAGGAACGCGACAGCGTCCCCGAGTTCCATCGGGTCGCCGACGCGATTCATCGGGATATTGTTCGCCCAGTCCGCAAGTCCCTCTTCGTAGCTGTCGTATTCGCCGCGTTCGAGCGCGGCCTCCACGAGTTCCTGAATCCGGGGCGTCTCGTGTGCCCCCGGTAGAACCGCGTTGACGCGAACGTCGGGCGCGAACTCGCGGGCTTGGGTCTTCATCAATCCGATGACGCCCCGCCGAACCGCATTCGAGAGCACGAGTCCGTCGATTGCCTCTCGAACGCTGGTGGAAGTGACATTGACGACTGTTCCGGCGTCGCTCTCCGCGAGATGTGGGTGAGCGCGCTTGGTCAACCAGACGACGCTCATCACGAGCAAATCGTAGGCTGTGTACCAATCGCGCTCGGTGGTGTCGAGAAACGGTCCGCTCGGCGGCCCGCCAGCGGACGTGACGAGGTGGTCGAGTCCGCCGAACTCCTCGACGGTCGCCTCCACCAGCGCGTCGATTTCGTCCGGGTCGGTGATGTCGGTCTGCACGGTGAGCACGTCGCCGTCACCCATCTCGGCCACTGCCTGTTCCGCGTCTGCCAACCCGTCCTCGCCACGGGCACAGATGACGACGTTCGCGCCCTCTCGGGCCAACGCCTTCGCACTCGCCAGTCCTAATCCACTCGAACTCGCCGTTACCAGCGCCGTGTTCCCCGCTATTCCGAGGTTCATACTCCGAACTCCGTGCGAACCGCTAAAACTCCTCGGGAGAAGATTGCCGAACCGTCACTTCGCCGTCGTGCGTGACGCCGATTAGCAGTGGCGTCCGAACCGCCCGTCCCTCGATTGCGTCCCCTGCATCGTCGCTGATTCGCTTCATCAGTTCGGGTGCGGCGTGGTTCACCTTCACCCCCGCCTCGTCGCAGGCGTCGTACACCCGCGATGGAACGTCGTAGAGGTCGGTGCCCGTCTCGACATCGATTCTAACCGGTGCCCGGAGCGCCTCCGCAAACGCGACCGTCTCGCGTGCTTTCCTGACGTTTTCGCGGGCGCTCGCCTCGACGCTGGAGACGTTCGCGCGCGAGGTGCCGAGTCGGTCGGCGATGGCCGCCTGCGCGACTCCGCGCTCGCGGAGCGCCAACACCTCCGCCTGCCGTCGCGTGAGGACGTTCGTCTCCGCGGAAAAGCCTGCTCGGTGGAGAATCTCGTCCCCGTCCGGTTGCTCGTTCATTTCTCTGTTTTCCGTCGTAACGTTTCGAACCCACCCCGCAAAGGACTGTCCACTCGGCCGATTATCCGCCCCAGAAGTTGTCTCGACTGCCGAGACGTTCGCGGCGTTCCCGCTTGGTATCGCTGGTCTGCTCTTCTGTCTCGTCTTCCTCGCTTCCGTCTTCTTCTTCCGGTTCCACCGGCAGACGCTCGATGGGGTCGGCAGTCGCGTGATTGCCTTTGACGTTCGTGACTTTCACCTTCGCACGAGCGTCGGGGAGGATACCATCCACGAGCACGATGAATCCGTCGTCGGTTCGACCGACGCCGGAACCGCTCTCGTGAATGTCGTCGATTTCCACGACGACTTCCTCGCCCAATCGGACGGGGGCGGTTTTCAGTTCGCGGATGGGCTGATTGTAGTGATTGCACCACTCCGCGCCACCGCGGTCGCCGTAGTGATGACAGCCCATTCCACTGATTCGTTCCTCGAAACTGGGGCAGCTATCTGCCAGTGGACAGTCCGGCATAGTTGGGAATATTGTGGCACTCGCCTAAACACTTCCGCAACCTTTTCTTGCGGTCGGGAGCCGAACCGCGTGCCGACTCGGCGCGCGGTTCTGCCTTCCTCCCTGAGAAAAGGTTGATCAAAAGCACCGGAAGACGTTCCTGCTCACTTCGTTGCGCGGGCGTGCAACTTCCGAGCCTTCGCTCGCTTCGCTCACGAAGACACTCCTCACCCTCTCAGTCGCGTCTTCGACGCTCCTTCGAGGGATTCGTCGGCCCGAAAAACCTCCGATTTTTCGGAGGGAACGCTGGCCATCCGGCGGTTGTGGCGGTTGCTGCTTTCAGTGATTTAGGGTACTATTTTCGGTGGTTCGTGTAGTCTGTCGTTTTCTGGCGGTCGTGGCGGTTGCTGTTTTCGGTGGTTGGTGTCGATTGCTGTTTTCGGTGGTTGGTGTCGATTGCTGTTCTCTGTAGTTTGTGTCGTCTGCTGTTTCCGTAGTCTGTGTCACTGGCGGATTTCTGGCGGTTGTGTCACTGGCCTGTTTTCCAGCGGTCGTGTCACTGGCCTGTTTTCCAGCGGTCGTGTCACTGGCCTGTTTTCCGGTGGTCGTGTCACCTGCCTACCCCTCGGAAACGCTTCGCGTTCCCTCGCTTTCGACACGAATCGGAAACTATTCCCTTCTTGTCCAAAGTTCGAACTGTATGAACCGCCCGACCCCGGATCAGGCTCTCGGCGTAATACCCCTCGTCACGGTCGGCCCACTGCTGGGTGTCTGCTACCCTTTCTGCCAGCTTTCGGCAGGTGACGACAGATGAACCGCGTCACGATTGTCGTCGGTCTGTTCGTCTTCTCCGGCGTTCTACTCGTCGTCGGCATTGTCAGCCTTCTCGTCAGTTTCGTACTCGCGCCCGTCTTCCTCGTTTTCGGTTGTCTGTTGGCACTCGTCAGTACGATACTCGGTGCCCTCCTCTTTGCTATCGAGGATACGTAAAAATCTCGCTCGCGGCGGGATTTCAAGCCAATGGGGTTCGTTCGACAACTTGCCCGTCGTAAGTCGGATACTGCTCTACGATTTCGCCTTTCGTCACGTCGCCGTCTTCCACCATCTCCTCTAACAACCACCACGCGACTTCGATGTGGTCGGATTTCACGGTGTAAAACTCCTCGGGGACGCCCAGTTCCGCGAACTCCGTCTCAGTGGCCCACGTCTTGCCGTACACCAGCGTTCCATCGTCGGTCACGTCGTCGAACTCCCGACGAATCTGGCGGGCCATGCGCTTCAGGCGGTTCCGGTGTTGCGCGGCGTCCTTGAACACCGAGGTACAGAAGTAGACGCGCGGATGGT
>CAYNQM010000087.1:13277-13564 GCA_964399275.1 uncultured Haladaptatus sp. | reverse complement strand
ACTACGGTGACGGCTTCCAGATTGTTGACGTGCAGAAAGATGATGACGCCTTCGAACTTAATCACAACGAAGCAGGCTACGAACATTAGCGACTGTTTCAGCTTCTTGTTCTCGTGCGTGAGCCGTTCGAGTTTTTGCTGATACTTGTTGTTCTCCGCATTCGCATCGAGAAGTTTGTCCCGCATTTCCTCGTTCTGTGATTCGAGGACTTCGAGGCGTTCCTGAAGCGCCTCTATTTTTTCCTGTCGTGACGTTCGCCCAGGCCGAATTGGCAAACGCGGTCGCAG
>CAYNQM010000087.1:0-13267 GCA_964399275.1 uncultured Haladaptatus sp. | reverse complement strand
TATGGGAGATCTACGTCGTCCACAGTATCGGTCATCAACTCCGGATAAGTGCCTGTCTCTTAAGAGGCTTCGGGTGACAGCCCTTTTCGCACCGTTTTACCGCTTAGAAATAGATGCCCAGTAGTAATATTAGAGAATAGCAAATATTATTACCCTGTATTTGAAATAGGTGGATGATGAGCGTCCCAGAGCTATCCCAAACGAGCAAGACGAGATTACAGGATGCGGATTCGACCGAAGCCGTCCGCGACCTTCCGCCAAGTGCGAAGTTGGTTGCAAAGGTGTTGGAGTACAACGAGACGATGACCCAGAGCGAACTCGCCGACGAGACGCTCCTTCCGTCTCGTACGGTTCGCTACGCGCTGAACCGCCTCGAAGAGGAAGAGCTCGTCGACTCGCGCTTTTCGTTCTCCGACGCGCGAAAGCGACTCTACACCCTCGACATCGAATAGACCCCTCTTTCGAGCTCCCAAATTTTATATCCGAACGCGCGGCCAATCGGGGTCATGTCCCCTCCGGTCCGCGTTTTCAAACTCTTTTCCGCTCTCTTCTCGATGTTATTTCATCGCGTCGGGAGTAATCTCGGGATGCTCGCGCACGAACGAGACGATGTTCCCCGCGTACTCTTCGAACCCCGGACAGCGAACGCCGCCGAGATCCGCCAACGCGTTCTCGCAGGCGTACTGAGTCGGATGTACGAAGTAATCTATCGTCGCCGGTTCCACGCCCAACTGTGGCACGCGAGCGAGAACCCACTTCAACAGCGACCTCGGCATCGGAACCTGAATTGGTCGCTGTTCGGTCGCTCGCGTCATCACTCGAAGCATCTCCGCGACCGTCGGTGGATTCGGGTCGGACAGGTGATAGACAGTTCCCAGCGACTCCTTGATGTCGCTCAGATGGGCAATCGCGTCCACGACGAAATCGCGCGGGACGACGTTGATTTCGTACTTTGTCGGGTCGCCGATTTTCGGCGCAACCGCCACCGACGGCTGAGCCATGAGCCACTGCAAGACGTAGTACGGTCCGTCGTACTTCTGCGTCTCGCCGGTGGTACTGTCGCCGACGGTAATCGCGGGTCGGTAAATCGTCGCTGGCAATCCCCCGTCCATTCGCTCCTGTACCGCGACTTCAGCGAGATACTTCGTCGTCTCGTAGTAGTTGTTGAACTGCTGGCCCTCGACGAGGTGGTCTTCGGTGAACGTCCCGTCGTAACGCCCGCTCACGTAGCAAGTGCTCACGTACTGGAATCGGTCGAGATTCTGACAACCTTCCGCGAAATCGAGAACGTTTCGCGTTCCCTCCACGTTGACGGCCATCCCGACTTCCCGACTCACTGCGAGGTCGTACACCGCCGCGAGGTGGAAGACTTCCCGAACGTCGGCTTGCAGAGACTCCACCCTTGAACCGAGACCGAGGTCGGCCACTGTGATATCGCCCTCGACCAGTTCTATCCGTCCTTCCACGGAGTGCTCCCGCTCGATTTTCCTTGCTCGCCGTTCCGCCAGTTCCCGATATTTCGGCTGGACGAGGCAGGTGACGGACGCTCCCCTGCCGATCAATCGTTCGGTCAGTTCGGAGCCGAGGAATCCCGGAAATCCGGTGAGGAAGACGTGCATCTACCAACCCTCCTCGATGCGTTTGAAGCCACGCATTACCGCCGTCATCGCCTTCGCGTACCACTTCGCCGGAACGTTTCGCGGGGGTGCGATGGAGGCGACTCTCTGCTCGGCAATCGTCTGCGCTTCGGTGTATTTCAGGATGCCTTCCCTCCCGTGACGGCGACCGATTCCCGACGCTTTCATCCCGCCCATCGGCGCATCGACCGACGCCCACGCCGCGGGGTAGGGGTCGTTGATGCCGACGGTACCACACTCGATTCGGGTGGCCAGTTCGCGTCCACGGTCGGTGTCGGTCGTCCACACGCTTGCGTTCAGTCCGCGGTCGGAGTCGTTCGCCAATCGAATCGCTTCGTCGTCGTCTTCGAACCGGGTGACGGTAACGACCGGCCCGAACGTCTCCTCGCGCGCCAGCGTCATCTCATCGGTAACGTCCGTGAGAATCGTCGGTTCGAAAAAGTACGAACCAACGTCGGAACGAGCGTTTCCACCCGTGACGACGGTCGCTCCTGCTTCGACGGCGTCCTCGACGTGCGACTGCACTTTTTCGAGTTGCGATTCGGAGACGAGCGACCCGACTTCGGCGTCGTACTCCAGCGAGGGAGTCATCGTGAGTTGCTCGGTTCGCTCGGCGAATCGATGGAGGAACCGGTCGAAGATGGCGTCCTGAACGTACAGGCGCTCAAAGGAGAGGCAGAGTTGGCCCGCATTCGTGAAGCAGCCACGAACCGCCCCTTCGACCGTTCGACTCAACTCCGCGTCTTCGAGCACGAGCAGTGGGTTCTTCCCACCGAGTTCGAGCGAGCAGTTCACGAGATTCGCTCCGGCCTGCTCCGCGACTCGGCGTCCGGTTTCGGTGCTCCCCGTGAACGAGACGAAGTCCACGCGGTCGATGAGGGGCGTCCCGAGTTCGCTTCCTCGTCCGGTGATGACCTGAAACACGTCGTCCGGCATGCCCGCTTCACGAAGGATTTTTGCGGCGAGCAGTGCGGTGTACGGCGTCTCCTCGGCCGGTTTCAACACCACGGCGTTTCCCGCAACGAGCGCGGGAATCGCGTCGGAGACGGCGAGCGTGAGGGGGTAGTTCCACGGCGCGATGACGCCGACGACACCGACCGGGTGGCGATGCTCCTCGGTCTTCGTGAGCAGTGGAATCGCGCCCTCCCGCCGCCGTGGACGGAGAAACTCCTCCGCTCGGTTCGCGTAGTAACGCGCGTTGGTGGCCACGTCGAGGACTTCCTCGAATGCATCTCTCCGCGTCTTTCCGCTTTCGATTCCCATCACGTCGAGCAGTTCGCCCTGCCGGTTCAACACGAGGTCGTGAAACCGAGAGAGTATCGCAGTTCGGCCGTCGAGCGACCGCGACGACCATTCGTCTTGGGCATCTCGGGCACGCGAAACAGCGGTTTCTACGTCCGATTCCGTGCAGGCGGGAACCGTTCCAATTCGCTCGTCTGTAAAAGGGGCGTGGATAGCGTGCGAATTACTCTCCGCGTCGCCTCGCTCGTCTCTCTCACAGGTGACGACGGATGAGAGGCTGTCGAACGTATCGGGTCGGACACGTTCAGTCTGGAGAGCCATGGACGTGCCAACGCAATGCTCACGGAAATCATTTAAGCCCTGTATACGAAGTAACTGACCAATGACACGGGTGATTCACACGGGCGACACCCACATCGGGTACCGGCAATATCATTCGCCCGAGCGACGGGACGACTTTCTCTCCGCGTTCGACAGCGTCGTGGACGACGCAATCGAGGACGACGTTGACGCCGTCGTTCACGCTGGCGACCTGTTTCACGACCGTCGGCCCGGACTCGGCGACCTTCACGGGACGATTTCCGTACTTCGAAAGCTCAGGGACGCCGACGTTCCGTTTCTCGCCATCGTCGGCAACCACGAGAGCACGCGCGGCGACCAGTGGCTCGACCTGCTCGAAACGCTCGGGTTGGCCACCCGGCTTGGCTCCGAACCGGTCGTCGTCGGAGACACCGCCTTCTACGGATTAGACCACGTTCCGCAGTCGAAACGCGACGACCTCGAATACGAGTTCGAACCCCATCAGCAAGCCCACGCCGCGCTCGTCGGGCACGGACTGTTCACGCCGTTCGAATTCGGCAACTGGGATTCCGAGGAGGTGCTGACCGAAGCATCGGTCGAGTTCGACGCGCTACTGCTCGGCGACAACCACAAACCCGACAAGGAGCGCGTCGAGGGGACGTGGGTGACGTACTGCGGTTCGACCGAGCGCGCGAGCGCCAGCGAGCGCGACGACCGCGGCTACAACATCGTCACGTTCGACGGCGACGTGGCGATTACTCGGCGCGGAATCGAAACCCGCGATTTCGAATTCATCTCGGTCGAACTCGACGGCGACGAGGGAATCGACCGCGTGCGCGAAGTGACCCGAGAGTACGACCTCGACGATTCGGTCGCGCTGATTACCATCGACGGCGACGGTGGGGACGTTACTCACGCACGCATCGAGGAGTTCGCGTTAGAGGAGGGGGCACTCGTCGCCCGCGTGAACGACCAGCGAGAGATAGAGTCGGAAGACGGCAACCTCTCGGTTTCCTTCGCCGACCCCGACGACGCGGTTCGGAAACGAGTTCGCGAGATGGGATTGAGCGAGACGGCCCACGACGTGGACGAAATCGTCCGTGCGAGCAAAGTCGCGGATTCGAACGTCCGAACTGCGGTCGAAGACCACGTCACAGACCGAATCACGGAAGATGTTGGAGCGTTCGAACCGGCACCCGAAGACGAGACAGATGCGACCGAACCGACCGATTCAGAGACGCCCGAAGAAACGACCAGCGACTCCGGCGAGTCACCGGTTGCCGACGAGACTGCCGAGCCGGAGAGCGAGAACGACGAACCCTCGTCGGAGTCCGACGAGATGGCACAGACCGTAGACTCGGAGCAGACCACTAAGGCGACGGAGGGGGCAAACGAGACAGAGGCGGCGGAGAGCGCAGAAAGCACCGAGACGACCGACACTGACGGCCAAACCACCGACACCGACAGTCAAGTTTCGATGGAGGACTACCTGTGAGATTCAACCGAATTCGGCTTTCGAATTTCAAATGCTACGAGGACGCTGATTTGCACCTCGACAGTGGCGTCACGGTCATCCACGGTCTGAACGGCAGTGGCAAGTCCTCGCTGTTGGAAGCCTGCTTTTTCGCCCTCTACGGCGCACGAGCACTCGATAGAACCTTGGAGGATGTCGTTACCATCGGCGCGGAGGATGCGGAAATCGAACTCTGGTTCGAACACGCGGGCGGCGACTACCACATCCATCGTCGAATTCGCGCGACTGGCGATTCGGCCCAGACCGCGAAATGCGTCCTCGAAACGCCCAACGAGAGTTTCGACGGCGCGCGTGACGTGCGCAATCACGTCGCAGGACTCTTTCGGATGGACGCCGAGGCGTTCGTCAACTGCGCCTACGTCCGGCAGGGCGAGGTGAACAAACTCATCAACGCGACGCCCGCCCAGCGACAGGACATGATAGACGACCTCCTCCAGTTGGGCAAACTGGAGGAATACCGGGAGCGCGCCAGCGACGCCCGTCTCGGCGTGAAAAGCGTTCTCGACGACCGACGCGGGAGCCTCTCGGAGCTCGACTCGCAAATCGAGGCGAAAGAGGAAAAGAACCTCCACGGCCTGCTGAACGACCTCGAATCGAAGCGCAACGAGACCGAATCCGAAATCGAGCGATACGAGAATCAGCGCGACACCGCCCAGCAGACGCTCGAAGACGCACGGAACGTGCTCGAAACCTACGAGGAAAAGCGCGAGGAGTTGGAGTCGCTCGCGGAAGACATCGAAAAACTCCAGTCCGAAATCACGGAGACGGAAGGAAAGCAAGACGACCTTCGGAGTCGGGCGAGCGACGTTCGGGAACGAATCTCGGAGTTGGAGTCAAAAATCGACGGGGTGCTGGCCGAGACGGAACTCGACGCCGCGACCGAAGACGCAATCGACGCCCGACTCGACGAACTGGATTCGGCGGACGAGGACGTGGGCGAGCAGTTGGAAGACGCTCGGATGAAAGCTCAGATGTTCGATAATCAGGCGTCCAACCTCGCCGACCGCGCGAACGAGTTGGAATCGAATGCGGACGAGAAACGAAATCGGGCGACTCAACTCGCCGAGAAAGCCGAAGCCGAGGCCGACGATCTCGAAGACCGCAGGGAGAAGCTAACCGAACTGGACGCCGAAATCGAATCACAGCGCGAGGCGTTTTCCGACGCGCCGGTCGAGTTCGGCGAGGCGAGCGATCACCTCGCTTCGCTTCGCTCCGAGTTAGCCGACTGTCGGGAGGAACTGACAGAATGCCGGACGAACCTCCGAACCGCGAAAGAGCAGGTCAAGGAAGCCGAGCGACTGCTGGAGGCGGGCAAATGTCCGGAGTGCAAACAGCCGGTCGAAGAGTCGCCACACGTCGATACGATAGACGAAGACCGAGAGCGCGTGGCGGAGTTGGAGTCGCGGCTGGACGAACTCCGCGAGAAGCGCGAGGAAATCGAATCTCGCATCGAGTCCACAGAATCGCTCGAAGAGGCGGAAAGTCGCGTACAGAAGCTCGAAAACAATCGGACGAACGTCGAGCAGTTGATTGAAAATCGGGAGACGGCAATCGAGGAAAAGCGCGAACGAATCGAGACGCTCCGTGACGACGCCGAGGAACTGGCGTCCGACGCCGACGAGCGACGAGAGGACGCGACCGAACTCGAAGAGAAAGCCGAGTCGCACCGGGAAACCGTCGAAGAACTCGAACACGAAGAACAAGCGATTTCGACCGCTCGGCAACGAATCGAGCGCATCCAATCCCTTCGGGAGCAAATTGAGGATTCGGAGGACGAACTGGAACGCCTCCGCGAGAAGCGAACGCACCTCGAAGAACTGAACGACCAGCGACGTGACCGCCTCGCGGAAAAGCGGTCGCGCCGAACGGATCTACAGGAGACCTACGACGAATCCCGCGTCGAGAAGGCGCGGGAGAACGAGGAACGAGCGGAGACGTACCTCGAACAGGTGAGCGAACAACTGTCGAGGCTTCGGGAACGGCGGGACGACCTCATCGACCGAATCGGTGGCGTCCGCGGCGAAATCGAGGAACTGGAGGAACTGCGCGATCGGTACGAAGACGTCGAATCGCGGGTGTCGGCGCTCGAATCGCTGTACGACGAGGCCGACGACTTGCAGGCGATGTACGGCGACCTCCGCGCGGAACTCCGCCAGCGAAACGTGGAGAGTCTGGAACGCATGCTGAACGAGGTGTTCGACCTCGTCTACCAGAACGACTCGTACTCGCGCATCGCACTCGACGGCGAATACCGACTGACCATCTACCAGAAAGACGGTGAACCGCTTGACCCCGAACAGTTGTCCGGTGGCGAGCGGGCGTTGTTCAACCTCAGCCTGCGCTGTGCGATTTATCGCCTTCTCGCGGAGGGAATCGAAGGCAGCGCGCCCATGCCGCCACTCATTCTGGACGAACCGACGGTGTTCCTCGACTCGGGCCACGTCTCGCAGTTGGTCGAACTGGTCGAATCGATGCGCGAGTTAGGCGTCGAGCAGATAATCGTCGTCAGTCACGACGAGGAACTGGTCGGGGCCGCCGACGACCTCGTGCAGGTCGAAAAGGATTCCACCACGAATCGATCGCACGTCGAACACGGCGGATCAGTGGTCGAACTCGCCGAACAAGGGCTGTAGTCCTTCGATTGCGGTGTCGGTGAGTTCGTATCCGCGTTCGCCGAACACCTCGCACTCTCGGACGAGTCCGCCAGCGCGAAATTCGGCGAGGAGTCCGTGAAGGTCACTCTCGCAGAGGTCGTAGGCCGAGAGCAGTTCGCGGACGGACACCGCTTCGCGCTCGGCGAGTTCGACGAGCAACCCGAGCGCGCGCTCGTCCGGAACCGCGGTGAGGAGTTTTCGGGTCGGTGACGGAACTCGGCGGGCGGCAGTTTCGAGAGGGGATTCGCCTTCGACGGAAACGAGTCGCTCGTTTTCTATGTACGTTTCCTCCCCGGTTTTGGGGTCGCGGACGAGACTGGCGTCTCCGGACTGTTTGACGAGGAGATATCGCCGCCCCGACTCGTCGCGCACGGTTCGCATGCGTCGAGATAGCGGGGAAGGACGGTTAGTCCTTCTGGACGGCGCGGTATCGGCTATACCCCCGGGCGAAGGTGACGAGACCGGCGAGGACGAGAACCCCGCCGATCGTCCATCGTCGTTGGAATCCGATGAGCATGATGCCGAGACTGAGCGCGAACAGGGCGATGTTGAAGAGAATAACCTGCGCCCAGAACTCCTTCTGTATCTCCGGGTCTGCATCCCCATCGATGGGGCTGGGTGCGGCTGGCGGATCCGTCTTGAATCGGTCGGACGGGTCACGAACCTCGGGCGCAAGGTCAGGCTCCTCGACGTTTCCTGGGTCGTCCGACCCTTCGTCGTCGTGGACGAATCTATCGAACACTGGTTTGATAAATTGCGTGAAAAAAGAAAAGCGTTCGGAGTCAGTTCAGGCGTGTTTCTCTAGCGTGACCGTGCTGGATGCTTTGAGCCATCCAAGAGGATTTTCGGCGTCGTAGAATACAACACCGTCCTCCGTCTCATAGGCCTCTATCGAACTTGTCGGTTCCTCCGGAACCGGAAGTTCGGTTTCTGCGCGGTCCAGCATTCCGTCCTCTGATGCACGGTCGGACATTGGCTTGACCTCAAACTATGCTATGCGTTAGCACATTAAATCCTTTTCCCTTACGGCGACTGTTTCAAACGAGAGGGTTTTTACCCGGAAGCGCCAAAAAGAACCGACATGACTCAATCTGGGCTTGGGGACTTCGCGGGGACGGACGACCGCCCCGCGGCAGAAGCCCACGCCGTTGCAGGAAACGACGACTCGGCGGCGCACGTCGTCGATGACGACACGGACTGGCTTCCGGATTCACAAGGTGAAATCGAACTGGCAGTAACGCAGGTCGATTACACTATCGAAGGATACGGCGACGACGAAACGCCGATCATCCACGTCTTCGGACGAACCGAGGACGACGAGCACGAACACGTGCGAGTCGTCGGCTTTCGACCGTACTTCTACGCACCGACCGAGACGCTGGACGACGAGAAACTGAGCGACGACCGACTCACCGGCTCCGAGGAAGGGTACCAAAGTATTCGCGGCGAGGAGTTGACGAAGATTTACGGTCGGACGCCCCGCGACGTGGGGAACATCCGCGACCAGTTCGTCCACTACGAAGCGGACATTCTCTTCCCGAACCGGTTCCTCATCGACAAGGATATCAAAAGCGGGATTCGCATCCCGGAGCGCAGACGCGACGACGGTGCTATCGTCGTCCAAGAGGCGGAAGTCGAGACGGCGGACGTGCAAGCGAATCTCCGAGTCCACACCTTCGACATCGAGGTGGACGACCGCTCCGGCTTTCCCGAGGACGGCGAGGAACCAATCGTCTGTCTCACGAGCCACGACTCCTACGACGACGAGTACATCGCGTGGCTGTTCGACGCGCCCGACGGCGACGCCGACCTCCCGGACGACCTTCCGGGGTACGAACCGCTCCGCGACGATGCCGACATCGAGATTCGTACCTTCGAGGAAGAGGAGGCGATGCTGGCGGAGTTCCTCGACTATATCGAGGAAACCGACCCAGACGTTCTCACGGGGTGGAACTTCGAGGATTTCGACGCGCCGTACTTCCTCGACCGACTGGAACGGTTGGAAGGGCAACACCACGACTACGACCTCGATTACGAACAACTGTCACGCGTGAACGAAGTCTGGCGGAGCGACTGGGGCGGACCGACCGTGAAAGGTCGCGTCGTCTTTGACCTGCTGTACGCCTACAAGCGAACCCAGTTCTCCGAACTCGACTCGTATCGTCTCGATGCCGTCGGCGAAACCGAACTCGGGGTCGGCAAGGAACGGTACGCTGGCGACATCGGCGACCTCTGGGAGCAAGACCCGACGCGCCTGCTGGAGTACAACGTTCGGGACGTGGAACTCTGCGTCGAACTCGACCGCAAACAGAGCATCGTCGCCTTCTGGCAGGAAGTCGCCTCGTTCGTCGGCTGTAAACTCGAAGACGCGACGACACCCGGCGACGCGGTGGACGTGTACGTCCTCCACAAAGCACACGGGGAGTTCGCGCTCCCGTCCAAAGGCCAGTTCGAAGCCGAAGATTACGAGGGTGGCGCGGTGTTCGAACCGATCACCGGCGTCAAAGAGAACGTCACGGTGCTCGACCTGAAGTCGCTGTATCCGATGTGTATGGTGACGCTCAACCTGTCGCCCGAAACGTCGGTGAATCCGGAAGCCTACGACGGCGACACCTACGTCGCGCCGAACGGGAGCCACTTCCGGAAGGAACCCGACGGAATCGTTCGGGAAATCATCAACGAAACCCTGGGCGAGCGCGAGGAGAAGAAAGCACTCCGGAACGAGCACAAACCGGGCAGCTCCGAGTACGAAATTTTCGACCGGCAACAACAGGCGGTGAAGGTGATAATGAACTGCTTCACGCCAGATACGGAGGTACTCACTCCAAACGGTGTGCGGGAAATCACCGACCTCGAAATCGGTGACGAAGTGTACTCACTCGACCCCGAGACGATGGAGATGGAAGTCAAGCCCGTCGTGGAGACACACGCATATCCCGATTACGACGACGAACTCATCGACATAGAAACGTCTCGGATGGATTTCCGAGTCACACCCAACCACCGAATGCTCGTCAGGAAAAACGAGACGAACGGTATCACTGAAGATGAGTACAAGTTCGTCGAGGCAGGTGATTTAGACCGCGCGACGAACTACGAACTCCCGCACGATTGGTCTGCATCCCACGGCGATAGCCTCGAAACGGTTGACTTGACCACTCTCGTAGATGATGAGTACGAGGTTTGGGTGCGGCCATCGGTTCACGGGCACACGTTCGCCGCCGAACTCGGGTACTATCCCGACAAGGTGCTGAAAAACGACATTGGTGACGAGGGGTACGTCTTCGAAGCAGAGGAGTTCGAAGAACAGCGTGAGTACATCGAATCCGTCTGTGAGCAGAGCTATATCCACAGCGGATCTGGACAGAAGTGGATACCGAGAACCTACGACGGCGACGATTTCTTGGAACTGCTCGCATGGTACGTAACCGAAGGAAACGTCTACACGTCGTCGGACAAGCAGTTCGGTGAGAATTTCAGAGGTTCGTCAACGACCGTCAGCATCAGTCAAGACGAATTGCCAGAGGAAGCAATCGCCGCAGATGGTGGCTGTGACCATGCAGACATCGGAGAACTGCTCGATTCGATGGGATTCGATTACTACGTCGATTCACACGGCTATCAGTTCACATCGAAGTTGCTTGGTGAACTGTTCCGAAAACTGTGTGGTTCGGATAGCTTCGAGAAACGAATCCCCGACTTCGTTTGGAATCTGAATGAACGCCAAAAGAGACTCTTCCTCGATACGCTCATCGCCGGAGATGGCGACCGACAGGTCGAATCATGGCGATACACCACGTCAAGCGACCAGTTACGCGATGACGTGCTGAAACTCTGTGCGCATCTCGGATTGAATCCACGATACTCCCGCGATAGCGGTTCGTGGCGTATCTACGTGACAGAATCGAACATGAACACGCTCCGAATGCACCGCAGTTCGTCACGGAGTAACGCAGACAATGGGGTGTACTGCGTTACTGTCGAGGACAATCACACCCTGTTTGCAGGTCGGAATGGGAAGTTCCAGTTCGTCGGACAGAGCTTGTACGGCGTACTGGGATGGGACAGGTTCCGTCTCTACGACAAGGAGATGGGTGCGGCCATCACTGCGACTGGGCGAGAGGTTATCGAGTTCACCGAGCAATCTGCGAACGAAATCGGCCAAGAAGTCGCATACGGGGACACCGATAGTGTCATGTTAGAAACCGGTCATATAACTGCTGACGATGTAGATGGTGATATCGAAGTCACTGACTCAATGCGGGAAGCCCACCCCGAGATGAACGACGACGAACTCGAATCGCTGGCCGCAGCAATCCAGAGAGGGTTCGAACTCGAAGAACACATCAACGAATCGTACGACAAATTCGCACTCGAAGAACTCAATGCGGAGTATCACCGCTTCCAAATCGAGTTCGAGAAGCTGTACCGCCGATTCTTCCAAGCGGGCAAGAAAAAGCGCTACGCGGGTCACATCGTCTGGAAGGAGGGCAAGGACGTAGACGACATCGACATCACCGGATTCGAGTACAAGCGCTCGGACATCGCACCGATTACGAAAGAAGTCCAGCGACAGGTCATCGAGATGATTGTGACTGGGGAGGATTTGGAGGATGTGGAGAGATACGTCAACGGTGTCATCGAGGAGTTTTTGGAGGGCGAGGTGAATTTAGACGAAATCGCCATTCCCGGCGGTATCGGCAAGCGACTCGACAACTACGACACCGACACGGCGCACGTCCGCGGCGCTATGTCCGCAAACCCCCTGCTCGGCCCCAACGCCCAGGGTGGTCGCACCCAAACACGACTCTATCTGAAGAAAGTCCATCCCTCGTACTTCGAACGAGTCGAACAGGAACGAGACCTCGACGCTCGACCAGAGACGCTCTACGGCGAGTTCAAGCACGAACAGGACGTCATCTGTTTCGAGTACGCAGACCAAATTCCCGAGGAGTTCGAAGTCGATTGGGATAAGATGCTCGACAAGACGCTCAAGGGGCCGATTGCTCGCGTGCTCGAAGCCCTCGACATCTCGTGGGAAGAGGTAAAAACGGGACAGCAACAGACGGGTCTGAGCAGTTTCATGTAGCGGTTCGCGCGCCGTCGAGAACGGTGATATGACGACCGCATTTTCCGCCCTGCGAAAAGAATTTTTTCTTTCCGGAAACCGATTGCATACGAATGCGAAACGGTTATGGGACGAAGTCCCCTTGCTTCACACGTCTTAGGTGAACCTAACATGGCAACGCTTGAACTAAAAAATGTCCACGCAGAGGTCGTGGAAGAAGGTGAAAAAATCCTCAAGGGCGTCGATCTCGAAGTCAAATCCGGCGAGATTCACGCTCTGATGGGACCGAACGGGAGCGGGAAATCGACGACGTCGAAAGTCGTCGCGGGCCATCCCGCCTACGAAGTAACGGAGGGTGAAGTACTGCTTCACCTCGACGAAGACGAGTTCGAAGACATCGAGATTCCGGACGATCTGCGAACGTGGAATCTTCTCGAACTGGAACCGAACGAGCGCGCGGCGCTCGGCGTCTTCCTCGCGTTCCAGTACCCCGCAGAAATCGAGGGGGTCACGATGTCGAACTTCCTCCGTACCGCACTCAACGCGAAACTCGAAGAGCGCGAAGAACTCTTCGAGGACGACGACGAGGCTGACGAGGAAGAAGAGGAAGCAGGCTACGAGACCAGCCCGATGGAAGGGCCAGCGGACGAGGGCGAAGTCAGCGTCTCCGAGTTCCAGCAACTCCTCAAAGAGAAGATGGATCTGCTCGACATGGACGAGAAGTTCGCGATGCGCTATCTGAACGCGGGCTTCTCGGGTGGCGAGAAGAAGCAGAACGAGGTCTTGCAGGCCGCAATCCTCGAACCCTCCATCGCGGTGCTCGACGAAATCG
>CAYNQM010000086.1:0-14001 GCA_964399275.1 uncultured Haladaptatus sp. | reverse complement strand
ATCACTCCCTTGGCATGGGAGAGGCCCCGGGTTCAAATCCCGGCGAGTCCACTTCTCTTTCACTCCAATCACATGGAGTCAATGCTTTAGTTTCCGTCCCTGTACCCTCTATTCCTTGTGAGAGTACCGAGTTTGGCCGGGGTCGATGGACGTGATGACCACTCCTCCACCTATGCCGTCTGCGACTCTGCATATGGAATGTTCACTCTGGCATATAAATCCCTATCACCGTTGAAGCGCGGAACAGTGATTGAGAGAACGAGAAAAGAGAGAATTAGTTACTTTGGGAAGTCCTTGCCCGAACGGTAGCAGTTGAAGCAAGGCCAATCCCCGATACAGTCGGGGCAATCCTCGTTCTCCCGAACAGCGGCTATGTGCTTGCAATCCTCTCCCGTCTTCGCACGACGGTAGCGGTAGTCCGGGCAAGTACATTCACCTACACCGTCGATAATCGTCACAGTGTAGATGTGGTCTTTCGTATGCTCCTCTCCGTAGCTGTGGTTGGCTACGTTCGTCCGATTCTCATCAACTTGTGCGAGTTCGTAACGCTCTTGCGAATGGCTAACTGATTTGCTCATTGCTTGCTCCATGCAAGCGCAGGTCGGTATCCTACTACCGGCCTTTAGAGAGGCTGATACCTGCGCTTTCGGCAGATTAGTTTAGATGTAGATATATAAAGCAAGGGGTTCGTTCAACAGCTTGCGCTTCTTGGAATTGAAAGAAATTTGAGGAGAGCAAAAGCTCAAGAGAAAGTTTTGAGAACTGAAATTGAGAAAGAGAAGTTTTTCGAGTGAAAACTAAACAGAAAACGAACGACGGCAGTTTTTTAAAGAGTTCTCCAAACTCGTCCGATTTCGACCGCCCCAATCCGGCCCCAGAAAAATGTTAAAAATAGTGCCCAGCCAGCGGGATTTATCATAATTCTACACACTCTGCCTTTCCTTTGAGTATATATCCGGTCTATTTCAAAAAAATATGAGTAGTCTGTGAGAACTGGATATATCCCTTTGATTAATAGAGCGTTTACAGGGGTGTTTGTGCAACTCAACTCCGGGGTAAAGTGGCTGTTTAGGTATGAACGGGGTTCAACCACCGGAAAAAATTAGTTCGTTGAACCTATAGTAAACTCTAAGAATGAGTAGTGGAATGCACTGTGCGCTTTGTAATGAAGAAATTGATGCGTTAGACAACGACACCGTTCCAACACTGTACGATACTACAAAAGGAGTAGAGGATATGATTCCTGTTTGCCCCGATTGCCACGAGACAAAACTGAACGGTGGTCAAGCAACTGGAAACTGTATAGAGTGTGGTGAGAAGAACGTCAAGTGGGCCTACGGTACAATGACAGGTACAATTACGCCTGAAACGACTGATGTCAGTGATAGTAATCCAAAGGGAGGTATCCTTTGCGAGGATGATTACAACTCTCTTCGAGAGTGATACTGTCGGTGAACTTGGCTAACACACGTCGCGCTTCCGGGGGATTCCGCACCACTTTACCCAATGAATCTCCCGTTGGAATCCCTCTCTTTCTTGTCTACGGAGACCACAGTGCCGTCAGGCATTGCTTTCACATCTCCAGAAGCGTCTATAATGTCCATGTCAGCAGCGTACTGGGTGACTGCGTGCATGATAAAGATGTCCCTCGCTGTACCAATCTCCTTATCATACATCTCCTTTATGTCGTCAAGGCTGCCCTCCTTCTCTGCATTGAGTAGTGCGTTGTAGACTTCTGTTGGGATGGCAACGTCCGTTTGAGTGCCTTGCATGGTTAGTTTCCTCCGTTGAAGAACTTTGAAGCAATGTCCCCACGCTTCGCCTCGATTGCTTCGGCCTTCTCGCTATCTGAAAGCTCTTCCTCTTCGTCCATGTACGAAAGCTTCTCCGCTTGCTCAAGTTCCTCCTCCGTTTCCGCGAGGCTTTGCTGTAGGGCTTCGGCGAGGTCTTCGGGCTTGTCGTCTTGCTCCGAAAGTACTGCTGCAAGTTGTTCAAGTGCCTGTACCGCTTCTTCGCTAAGTTTTGCTTGTTGTGTCATTGTTATTTGTCCTCTTGATTGTGTTCCGCTAATTCCGCTGTTGTACCGTTCTGCCGCAATTCCTCCTGTTCGATAAGCTCCTCAATTGCCTCTACATAGTGAGTGAGGTCGGAGTCCTTGTATTCCTCATAGTGCTGCCGAAGGAAACCCAGCTTATTCATAGTCCCTCGCCGCCCTGCATGATTAGTAGCATCAGGATAGCCCGTCCGGTGGGAAGGTTGTTGCCAGGAACCCTGCTGTCAATTTCCTCTTCGATGATACTAAACTCATCTTCTCGAAACCAAACCGCCTTATTTCTATTACGTGACATATATCTATCGTATGATTGAAAGCGACCTGCTTTTTGAAGGGTGCAGGTCATATCCCCCGGAAGGTTTTGCACGAGGATACCTCCCAAACCTCGCAACGAATCTTATAGGTCAGCCACTAATGCGGGGGCTGACAGCCGCATTCTGTAGAACTTACGAATGACAGACTCATTCGACTATTTACAGCATAGCTTACCAATTGAGGTATGCTGCTGTTTTCAACCGGGCATCAGACACCCTAAAGTGCAAGACTCGGGCTATTACACCCGGTCACTACGGATAACCAATACAGTCATCCTAATCACTGGAAACAGATAATTTCATTTATCCGACTCCAATAATGTCTACGAGATACTACTATATAAATCTTTCGGTTATGATATATAAAGTAATAAATGGAAAGCTTCTATTTAAATACTACACAATCGCCTTACTCCGACTATCTCGTGAATCCATCAGTCCATGAGAGCGAACACAGGCGCGGCTCAGAGAGTTTGTTGACTGAAACGGTGGATGCCACTCTGAAGAACACAAAGCGTCACAACAAGCAAGCCAACGGGGTTAGAATGCAAATGAAAGTAGAGACGAATAGCAATATCCCGAATGAATGGAAAGAACCTTCAACCTTGTGTCGAGATACTGCATTCTGCCGACAGGGTATCGTCAGCACATTTATATATGTATTCGAGAAACTTAAGTCTTTCGGTTAGTATGCAATACTGTTATTCTGATTGGTCTATATTTGACCAAACAAGCAGATTTGTGGATATGGTATTGAAGTTAATATGCAACCTTCTCTATGCTATACGATAACATGAATAGTCGCAAATGACTACTTTGGCTATATCATCAATAGCGACTCTAAAACGCGGTATTACTGGGTAATACCACCCATGAAAACCGAAAGCTTTAAGTAGTAGCAGTGCATTGGTTGCTGTAAGAACGTTTCGATTTATCACAGTTTCCCGAGGCTTCGCTAACGGAAATTTGAATCGGAGTTGGTTGAAGTGAAGCAACCAGCCCCAAGGAAGGAACTATACACTTCTTCTTTGGTGCTACTACTACTTAAGTCTTGCGGTAGGACTAAGTTGCTTCGCTTCATTATGTAAGCAAAGCAACCCGTAATACGGTGAGTGTATGGTAGTACCTCCATCACTGGACTCTCATAAGAGAGAATGAAGTTGATGGTGTTGGTAGACTTCTCAGGCGATGGGTAACACCCTCACAGACCCTACGGCATTAGGTAGAAGCCGATAACCTCAGGATAAGTGCATCCAGCAAACAGCAACCCTCAGGGCTGTCAAATGACTCTGAAGTGTAGAAGTGCCTCTGACGACAACGAATGATGAGGCAAGTACGAGATGGTAAACCGAAAGTAAAGACTCGTGCTTTGAACCAAGCCCTTCAACTCATATAGCCACTGCCATGTCTCTGGTGACACTTTAGGATTCGAGGGAGAAGAAACATTCTACGAAAAGACAGCACCGGGACAGCACCGAGACAGCAAGCTAACACACGCGGCGGCAGGGATTTTCCAGACAGGTGGGAGGGTGGTTGTCCGACAGTGACCGAAGCTCCGACGAGCAAGAAACTGTTGTCGGAGTTCTCTCATCTTCCGAGTAGGATTTGATGCAGATATAAAATCTCGGAAGAAACACGGCATCCGACGAGTGCAGTTGAGTCAGTCAGACAGTGCTACCTCGGACGCAAGGGACAGACAGACCACTGGTTGGTTGAGCCACCCGACGCCCGTGTGTTAGCCTCGTTTCTCAAAGATTGGAATTGCTCCGACCGTTGGCTCTTGCGACCGCTGGCAACAAGGTAGGCTCGGAGTAGTACAACTCCTATTTAACAAGTAATAGACCAAGAGTATGTCTCTCAATTTGCGTACAAGGCGAATAAAGTACTATATGGATTCAACTGCTATCGTCTATTAATGGAATGGTTAGAATTTTGTCCCATGTCCGACGAGTTGCCTATCATTATCCGTGGGCAAAATCGTAACTCGCTACTTGCTTTTGATAGAGGCGGGTTTGTGATTTTTGACCCATACTACGAACCAATCAACT
Source organism: uncultured Haladaptatus sp. (assembly GCA_964399275.1). Classification (GTDB taxonomy): domain Archaea; phylum Halobacteriota; class Halobacteria; order Halobacteriales; family Haladaptataceae; genus Haladaptatus. Next base: position 9,586 of record CAYNQM010000086.1, on the reverse strand, counting down.
CCATATTGAGCAAGTTAGAGAAGCTACTCGGAATTGCTGGTATTTCCCCGACAGTCAACGGGATGAGTCCTAAGGACTTACTTGGTGAAATCACCCTCAAGCTCTCAAACCACGGGATTATTCTCTCCTATTCGCTACTTGTACTTTGCACACTGCTTGTGGTGAAGCTCAAAGGATGGTTAATACAGGGTAAGAACGTGCAAATTACGGAGGGAATAGGATTGAGCGACCATGTAGCAGTAGAGGAGTTTATGACAGAAACCATCAATCCAAATGGTGATTGAATAACGGAAGCTGAAGATACGAATCGACTTACCACGTACCTGTTTGCTCCGATTTTTCGTCTTCTCCAATATCTATGTAATATATTCGCTCGTAAGGGATTCGCGTTTCCACAGTTCTATCACCTTCGACAGTCGTGAAAGAGACGTAGTGTTCTGATTCTTCATACTGCTTATACATGAAATTCATGTGCTTGACTACCTCCTCACCGTTTTTATCAACCGTTTTGTATGCAATTTGTACCATTGTGGATTCTATTAGACTATCAACCCATATAAGTTCATGCACGACCGACAGAATTATCTTGGCAGAGTATGACACTATGAATGAAGCACACGGGGTGTAGCCGCGAAAAGGCAGGTGATTCCAGCACCTACCTCGTGGGCTTCGAGCCGTCAAAGCCCATGTCTGTAAAAGATTCTTCGGAAGAAAAGAGTACCGCTCAGCAAACGCGCTTGCTCCTTGATGGAGTATCACGGTCGGATTTGACCAAAGAGTTCGTAGTCGGCATACAGGAGCTTGCTGAAAACGAAGGTCTATCGGTCGAAAGCGTATCGGTCGGCGAAGCGTAGTCGGTCAAACATTCTTTTTGTTGTCACCTTGTCTGACAACTGTCATATGAGCGAAAATAATATGGTAGTAGAATACCTACACTACTTTGCATCATGGCGAAAAACAACGATGTACATACTGTACCGAAAAAGAGCGGAAAAGGATGGGTCAATAAAGTGAACGGCAAAGTCGTCAGCCGTCACAACAAGAAATCTACCGCGAAAAAGAAGGGTCGTCAGGTTGCGAAAGACAATAAGTCGGAACACCGTATTCACAATATGGACGGCAAGATTGGGGAGTGCAATTCCTACGGTAACGACCCGAATCCTCCAAAGGATAAGAATCGGTAGATAGACCAACTCCGTTCAGTAGCTTTTTGTTTTCAGTACAACCGCGTTAGTCACTAATATGGTCGAAAATAGGAACGGTCGATAGAGCCGTCAGCTACCGTCAGATTATCCGAATCGACCGGTAAATGTACAAAAATGTACGCTAATGCACTCTTTTGAGCAAACAACCTCAAGGAGCGGTAGCTGATTCTCCCGAAACCACAAGAGGGCGTAGGGGTTGTGAGAGACAAACGTCTTTGGTGATTTGCACCATTCTCAAAATGGAATTTTGTACTTCTGAGCAATCTCTACCGTCAGGATAAGCGATAAGGGTTTACGACCAGTTACACTCTCGAAGGTCGTCCAAGTTGTTATCTGTCTGGTCGTCGGGATTTGTGCGAAGCGTCTTATAGCCGCAGTGACCGCATTCGTATTTCTCAACCTCTGCCGTCTTACCCGTAGAGGTGCTTTTTGTGTAGAACGTGTCCCCGTTGTCGATTGCGCTTCGGACTTGTCCTACACTCCATCTTTTGTCTGCTCCACTTGGGTTGTTACCAGTTCCGACATAGGTAATGTGTGCAACATCGTGCGGTTCACTCGCTGGTTCTTGATTCGTGCAGACAATACGGTATCGTGCCATAGGTATTATATTATAATACGAGAACATAAATGCTATCTCAAAAACCAGACAGGCAAGATTTTCTTTTCTGCGAACAGCCCGCCCGTGTGTTAGTCTGTCGTCAGACCTTAGATATTGTCCAGATACCCCTTTCTCGCTTCTCTCCGTTCTTCTTGATTCTGTTCCCGGTAGTGCTTCTCAATAACCTCTGGCGAACAGTCAACCCGTTCAGAGACAATCTGAAGTGGCACAGAGGCATTCAGGTGTTGGGTGATAGCGGAACGCCTCACAGGATGGCTTGAGACGCTTGAAGGACACTTTGAGTATCCTCGATACTCTGCACCTTCGCATTCCTCGGGATTACGGTCATGAGGGCATTCTTCCCCGTACCAGCAGGGACGTGTGACCTTGTAGCAGATTTTCGAGATGGTCTTTCCGTGTAGTCGGCCTTGTGAGCTTGTCAACAGTGGCTCTCTGCCGTACTCGTCTTCAATATCGTGACGTTTGTCGGCAATGTAGTCGTCTATTGCTTCAGCGATGTTCGGTTTCGTGATTGTGGCGTTCCGCTGTCCGTCGTCACGATTCTTCAGAGGCGTTCCTTCCCGGTTCTTGAACGAGAGATAGGATTCCTTCGGATGCCAGTCTTCTACGTCAAGAGCGTACAATGCGGAACGCCTACAGCCAGTGTGAATCAGAATGGCCCATATGACGTGAGCATTCGAGGCGTACTGGTACTTCTCCAAGTAATCGAGAATCTTCATCGCTCGTTCATGAGACACGAATACGCTCCGTGCATCTTCGCCGTCTTCGAGGACGGGAATCATGACCTTATCAGCGATTCCTTCGGGGACGACTTCGATGTTCTCGCAGTAGCGAAGGAATACACGGAAGGTGTGAAGGTGGTTCTTCAGTGTGACCTTCCCGATATTCCCTCTCTCAACTTTCCAGTTCTTGAACTGCTCAACCTCCATCCCTGAAAGGTCGTTCATGTCGTGAAACCCGTTGTCGCTGGCCCACTCGATGAAGGTGCTAAGCCTGTACTGATGGTTGTTGACGGTACTCTGCGTAGCGTCGAGCTTTTTTGAGGCGAGATACTGTTCTACTGCGTTTTCCGGTGTGACTCGTTCGGACATGGTTTTCTTTAGTGGATTGAGTCACAGTTGGCAGAGGGAGAGGAGAGGCCCCGGCTTGCGAGTGTGCCACCAGCACACGAGCCAGCGATAGGCGCGTTAGCGCCTGAGGTTCACAAATCCCGGCGAGTCCACTTCCTTCGTTTCGTTTCACTTCACTCAGTCAGTAGACTCGCCGACCTTCGCGAATAAACCGCATTCGCTCAGTCCCGGCGAGTCCAAACGGTCGGGGTGCAACCAGTACTGAAAATACGGATTACGAATCGGATTCGTCCGAATCCGACGATTCTTGCACTTCGTCGGTCTCGTCTTCGGTCGCCGACTGCACGTCCTTGATATCGATGTCCTCGTCGAGTTCGTCCTCGTCGATTGCGGATTCGAGCGTTTCGTCGTCCGTCACCGCGTCGAGACCGTTCGCATCGACCGCGGACGAGATGGTTTCGGCGTCGATGGCGCTATCCACGTTCCTGCTCTTCACCGCTGATTTGACCGCTCGGCGCACGACGAGATAGCCGACCGCTCCGGCACCGCCACCGACGACTGCGCCGGGGATTCCGTATCGTTTGTACCCGAACTTCGCCGCCTTCTTTCCGATTGTGACTGGTCCAATCATCCTAGTCGATAGTGGGGGACGAACGGGCGTAAGGGTCGGGCCTGCAAACGAAAGGTGCCCATCGGGTGTCCCTGCACTACTCGACTTCGTGCAGGTCGTTCTTCGAGACGCGTTTCCCGCAGTGCGGACAGACGTACTCCCTGTCGTACTGCACCTTCACGAGTTTGGAGGCTAATCGAGGCGAGAAGTGCGAACGGGAGTTTCGTCCTGAACCGGTGCGATATGGAACTCGGTACCTGCCTGCGCGGGGACTGTTCGCTGTAGCGGTCGTCACTCCTGCATCCACTCGGTGCAGAGTTCGACTACCGGGAGCAGAGCCACATCGTCGTCTTCGAAGACGACGAACAGCGTGCGCTCTACGTCAGAAAACTGCGCCACAACGGCCCTGTCGAAGGTGTAGAGCGCGAAGTTGAGCGACCCGGCACGGAAGACGTTTTCCGCGTCCTCGCGCGATTCGGTGTCGAGGAGCGACGCTCGGTGAATTCGGTCGAAGTCCGCTGGCGTGAACTGGCCGGAGACGTCCTCTCTCGCGTACAACACCTCGTATCCACCGTCTCGTTGGGTCGCAATCGCTTTGAGTGCAGAACCGAGGCGCGATTGCAGGGCGGCAACGAACTCCTCGTCTGATTCGAACACTGTTACGGTAGCATTCGTCGAGAAGAACCATCAATTTTTGTGGTGGTTCAGCGCCGAGCACGGACTGGTTGACAGTTCGGCGGTCGTCCGCAGTACGACGCGTTACGAACTGCTGAGCAAGCGCATCGCCGCCCCGGAGACGATCACGAGGAGGCCGAGAGCCGAGGTTATCGGTTCCGGGAGGAACAACATTACGACGCCGACCAACATCACTATCGTCGAGGTTCGAGCCATACCGTCATGTTACACGATGTGGATGGATATTGTTCTGCCTGCATTTGCGTCCTTTTTTAAACCATTTTGGTTGACTCTTCGACGTAGTTTTATGAATCGTGGGTTATTGGTGTTCAATATGATTGGTCGAAAGACGGACACAATTTTCCGAAATCAGCGAGGTCAAACGCCGCTCATCGGTGTGATTCTGATGATGGGTCTGGTCGCCGTCTCGCTCGCTGGTGTCCTCCTCATCGGCTCCGGGGCGGTTTCCGAAATTCGTGGCACGGCAGAGGTACAGAACGCCGAGCACACGATGCGCGAAGTCGATGCACGTCTGAGCCAGGTCGCGTTCAGCGCGAACGACGCCCACACGCTGGATTTCAGCGGCCAGAACGGAGACGTCGAGGTGACACAGAACGGGCGGATGACGATAACCATCGTCAACGGGACGAACCAACCCTGCCGGGAGGAAATCAGGTTCGGCGCGATAGAGTACCGCGGCGAGAACGACGAGGTCGTCGCCTACCAAGCGGGTGGCGTCTGGAAGCGCACCGACGGCGGAAGCGTGATGCTCTCGCCACCGGACATGCAGTACCGGAACGGGACGTTCAGCTTTCAGATGGTGAACGTCACCGGTTCCGTCAGCGGATCGGTGACGCAACTCCAAGCGAGCAAGAACACGACCGCTTCGCGGGGCGACAGCAAGGCGTTCCGCGAGACGTTCAACAAACCGCGATGTAATCCGCCGGACAACGCGATGCTCACGGTTCACAGCGACTACTACCGAGCGTGGGGGACGTTCTTCCGAACGCACGTAGACGACGGTGTCGTCACCGTGGACGATGCGAACGAAACCGCTTCGCTCACCGTCATCCTCAGCGGTTCGACGGCCGAAAGCGGCGAGAACAGCCTCAGCGCACAACAGAACGCGTCGGTGACTGTGGAGGTTCTCGGAACCGAAATTTCGTCCAACAGCGACACCTCGTGGGAGCAAAACGAGACGACGGGTGAGTGGGAACGACACGGCTCGAAGTACAACGCGCCCATCAACATGCGAATCAATGTCGGCGATGACACCTACGAACCGTGGGGAGACGGGGTCGGTTCGTCGTCCGTCATCAGACAGGATATCAACGACCCGACGAACGGCGAGTACTATCGCTTCACTGAGAACGTCAGCGCGGGCGAGGCGATTAGCGTCGAAGGAACTGCGTACGGAATCGCGTCGGTCGGTGGCGGGTCATCCGTCGAAAAGCGACTCAATCAGTACGAGTACAACGGCAACAGCTATGACTACGTCTGGGAGTCGTACCGAACCGACGAGGAAGGGTCGATGATGACGAACATCGTCGTGGACACCGACGGGAAGGGCGAGAGCGAAGGGAACGTCGTGCTCCTCGCGGACGGGATGAAGGTGCCGAACTACGGGTCGGCGAACGAAGAACAGCGAAACATGTCCCAAGTGCTCGGGAGCAGAATGAACGAAACCGGCCACCTCGACCTCGATCCGAACGAGTTCGTCCTCGTCTACGAACTATCGTGTTCCGACGCGACCACTGACGACATCGGCACCGGGAAATGCGGAAGCGGCGACCCCGACTACAACGACGCGGTCGTGCTCATCTCGATTCACGAGCACGGAAGCGTCGCCGCGCCCGAGGACTTCAGAATCCACGTCACGATGAATCAGGTCGAAATCGAAGAGAAGAGCGCCTAATTTCGCACTTCGAACGCGACCGTCGTTTCGCGGACGAACGCCCGACTCGTCGGGCATTCGTACCACGACCCGTTTTTCGTCCAGCCGTTCGATTCGAAGTAGCGGTGCCACGCCGCGCTGTTCGGCGAGGGCGACGCGCGTATCCGAACCGTCGTCGCCTGCGTCCCGTCCTGTTCGGCCCCGCCGAGCGGGAAGAGCAGTTCCGTGTTCGTCTTGCGACCGACGACGAGCACTGACCCCTGTTTGCTCACCGACGACGTGTCGCCGGTTCGGCTCACCGCAATCGCCGACACGATGGCCCTGTCGGGCGTGCAGTCGAACGCGGGTCGGCGAAGCAGGACGCTCCCGGACTCGCGCCCGCTGAAGACGGCACCCGATTCGTATCGAACGACGCGGTCGTTGACCGTGTAGACGAGCGCTCCCTGCCCGAACGTCCGGTTGACCGTCACCGCCGACGGACTGGTCTGTTCGACGGCGACTCTGAACTTCGTCGTTCGGTCTACTCGAATCGTCCCACCGACGAGTCGAATCTCTCCGGCGTGTGCCGGGGCGCGATTTCGCTGGAGGTCGTCGAACGTCGTGGCGAGCGCGGTCATCGCCCGCTCCGCGTTCTTCGACTGTTCCACGTCGCGCACGTCCGACAGCGACCCGACGCCGCTGACGTACAGCAGACCGACCGAGGTGATTATCATCGAGAAGACGAAGACGAAACCGAGTACTTCGCTCACCGCGCGGTCGTCGGATTTCATGGATTCTCCAGTACGAGCGTTTCGTTCGCCCGGTCGTAGGTGACGACGACTGCACCGCCATCGACGGTTCCGGGTTTCACCGCCGTGGCGTTGTCGAACGGAACCGACACGGTCACGTCGGACGTGCTCAGCACGAGACACTGCGGATGCGCACAGGGTGGCTCGCCGCCAGTTTTGAGTTCGACGGAGTACGGAGCACCGACGATGCGACGGGGATGGGTCGTTCGCAGGCGAACTGCCGGGTCGGTTCCGGCCTGCACGAGGTGGTCGGCGTTAGTGAGTTCCGCGACAATTCGCTCGCCGACGACGCCGAGTTCGTTCCGCGTCGCCTGCGCTCGTTGGTCGCCGACGAGACCGCCAGCGGCGGTGATGAGACCGCTCAGGAGAATCGTCGTGATAGCTATCGTCAGGACGTACGTGACGGTCGAGGAAACTGCGCGTTCGTCTCTCATGGTTCGTAGAGTGTGGCGTTGATGGTGGTTCGGTAGGTCAACTCGGGCGACGTGTAGGTCAGCCTCGCGTCGAGTTCGTAGACGACGTGCGTTCGGTACGGCGCGTCCGACGACCCCGCGTTCACCGAAGTAGACGGAATCGTCGCACCGGTGCCGTTGAAGAGAATCGAGTAGGTTCCGCTCGCGTTGTCGGCGTTTCGGTAAACGAGGTCGTAGTCGTCGCCGACGCCCTGCGCGAACGAGAACAAGCACCCCGACGCGCTCCCGTTTCGAACGTCGATGCGAACGCGTTCACTCGATACGGCGCAGGTCGAAGGGGAGACGGTGGAACCGCTCGTTCGAAAGACCACGTCGGTTCCCTGCCGGAAGACGGAGAGGTTCCAGTCCTCACTGCCTTCGCTGACGCCGATTCGGAACGCGTCGGACTGGCTCGACGCGAGCGACGAGCGGTTCACCGAGAGGACGTACCGCCGCACGTCGGCATTCTGCGCGACCGTCCAGTCAGCCCGGTTTCCGGCGTCCACGAACGCTCCGCCGGAATCGTGCTCGATGCCCTCGCCGACCGTCTGGTTGCTGAGTTCGACGTGGAACGACGCGGGCGTTCGCTCCGCCACCGTCACCCCGAGGAGGGTTTCGTACTCCGCCACACTCTCGTTGACGGCGGTTCGACTCGCGCCGACCGAATCGTGGCGCTCGTCGTAGTTGGCGCGATGAACCAGCGGTTCGATGTCTCCCCGAACGACGAGGGCGACGTCCCGCGCGTCCCCGGTGACGGCAATCGGTTCGCTGTTGGTGACGTTCTCGGTGTAGAGGACGGTGTTGAGGATGACGACGACCGCAACCAGCGAAATCGCGATAACGACCGCCCCGACCAGCAGGAGTTGTCCCCTGTCGTCTCGCGCGAGTCGTTCGCAGTTCACCATGCGACGATGCGCACCTCCACGACGTTGTAGACGACGCCGTCGCCGACGTCGTCCGCGTAGAACTCGTCCGAACCGAGGTCGGCGAGCGTCCGGCCGTTCGCGTTTTCGGGTGCGGTCAGCGTCATGTCGTCGTAGAGGACGACCGTCTGCGTCGCCACGACCGCGTTGGACGACGGCACGCCGCGATAGACGACGCGCTCGGTGGCGGTTTCGGTCGGGTCGCCCGGCAGTCGGTAGGTGACGTAGAGGTTGTAGACGAATCCCTGTTCGGTCAGCGTCGATTCGAGCGTCTTCCCGAACGAGTCGCAGGTCGCGTCCGGCGACGTGGCTGGCGCACAGGGCGGTGCGTTTCCGTAGCCGACGTCGCTGTTGTTCGCGTAGGCGAAGCCGCCCGTCTCGTTTCCACTGCTGGCGTTCCAGTACAGGGTGAGATTTTCGACCGATCCGTCCGCGCTGGCGATTCTGAGCACGTCGTTCGTCTGCACCCGGAGTTGGGATTTCACGTCTTGGTCTACCGTCCCCGCCGTCGTCGGGGTCAAGACGACCGACTGCAAGGCGAACAACAGCGCGCTCAGCACGATGAGCGCGCCGACGAACCCCTCCAGCGTGTAGGCCTGTCCTCTGTTTCCCAGTTCGCTGTCTCCCGCCCGTCTGCCTACCATACTCTCACCGTCAATCGATAGGCGTCGTCGCCGACGACGACGATTCGAGTCGATGCCGCAGTGGGTCGATTGCCGAGTTGGTCGCCCGCCGTCGCGGTGACGGCAGGCGTTCCGACCGCCGCGGCGTCGCCCGTTTCGGGGTCGGTGATGGAGACGTTGACTCGCGTCGTGGTGGGAAAGCCGAGACTGGCCCTGAGTTCGTCGCTCTCGTCGTTGTCCGCGAAGTACGTCGCGGTTCGGCTCTCGTTCAACACGTTCGGCGCGTCGGAGGCGGACAGCACCTCCACGAGGTGTCCGGCACCGCGATTCGCGCGGGCGGTGGTCGCGTCGTCGATCGGCGCGGTGAAGGGCGCGAAGATGCTCGGCAGAAACGCGACGACGAACGACACCGTCAGTAGGAAGACGCTGATGCCGACGACGTAGTCGTTTAGCGTTTGTGCCCGGTCGTCCATCTCAGCCCACCACCATCCAGACCCCGAGCGCGATGGTCGCCAGCGTCACCGAGAACTTGACGCCCGAGAGGAGGTCGGCGTCGCGGATGTAGCCGCTGATGAATCCCGAGAGGATGGCTTGTATCGTGACGGCGTGGAAAAACAGCATCGAGAGCGCGTCGGTGTCGATTCCCTCTCCGAGATTCATTCCCGACGAGGGAGCTCCCGAATTGCTACTCGCTTGGTTGGAGAGTCCCGCCATCACCTGCACGTCG